>CAZABE010000063.1:0-6856 GCA_964483425.1 uncultured Isosphaeraceae bacterium
AGAAACACTTGAACCAAAATGACGAATTGCAGCGATATGGCTGAACGACCCGTTGGGTGCAAGATGCGCAATTTTTAATGGTTGCTCAAGTTGGAAACTGCCAGACATCAGTTCGCGATAAATTGCTTCGATTGTTTTGTCGGGAAGTGGCCCCTTGTTTTCGGCAAGAATCCTATCAAGGACGGCGCGTTCTCGGTGTGGAGCATAGATTGGGGTATTTGAATCCCTTTTATATTTCCCTATTTCAACAACTATTGACGCTCTCTCGGAAAGAAGTTCTATCAACTTTGAATCGAGTTTGTCGATTTGATTTCTGAGATTATCAAGGTCACTTTGGTTCGCCATGAAGGCATAGTAACAAAAGACCACACAGAGGCGTTAACGGGAGTCGCGGCCTCTGTGCGGACGGGGGATGGTTTAGGTTTTATTGTGAGTTCACTTTTACTTTGTTACGCGCTATGTTTCATCTCGTCAGCTTTCGCTTGTTCCTTTAGCTTATTTATGCCACGATATTTCCAGTTATTCACGGTTGAGACAGGAACACCAAGAGAAGCTGATGCTTCTTCGTAACTTAGTCCTTCGCAGACAACAAGCCGAACTGCGTCACGTTCATGTGTCGGTAGAGTTGAAAGGGCTATTGTTATTTCTGAACTCGACCATTGAGGAGTTTCATGTCGGCTCTTTCTAAGGTCGCGAATCGCTTCTTCTCGTTGCGAATCAATGTATTGATTCTTACGTTGATCTTTGTTGTATCGCCTTTTAATGAGGTTGTCAGCGATTTTGATTAAATAACTTGATGTGATGGTTTTTTCTTCAAGCGCTTTGACAGTGAGGAGACGTGTGAATACTTCTTGTGCGATATCTTCAGCAGCACTAGGAGCGAGTGATTTGCGAGTGAAGCAATAGACGCGTTTGTAGTAAGCGTCGAAGAGTTCGAGTACTAGATTTGCTCTTTTTGTTGTAACGGGCACGTCATGCTCTCCTTGGTCAAGCGGCTTGCAACTTTCGTGGTCGCGGTGGGCCGTGGCTTTTTCAAGACCCGATTGCGCCACCGTGGCACGCTCGGGAGCAGTTCGCATGGTTTCCTTGAACTGCTGGCACTTCGTTTCAGGGAAGTGCCTGTATGAGTATCAATTGTCAATGGCTCAGCAAAAAACTGCGCGGAGCCACTCCCTTCTACGTTTACTATTCCATTTTGTGAATGGATTTGTTCAAAAAAAGGCGAAATGTTCCCTTGCAATGTAGAATAGATCTTTAAAAGTATCTTTTTGGAGAAAAAATCGATGACTCGGTCAAATAAGCGTAAAAACGTAAAAAATCACGCACATCATTCCTCAAATCCAAAATCAAAAACCAAAGGAAACCACGTTATGCGTGTTTTCATGATGTATTTTGTGATTTTTGGAACGATACTCGCTTTCATAGGGTTCATGGGTGATGACAGTTTGCCTGATTCAAACTGGTTTATTTGGCTCTTGGTTCTCGTCAACTTCATAATCTCTACTATTGCAACTATTTCACACATGAAGTCCGGCAAGAAAACAAAAATTGACGAAATTTCAGAGAAGTGGTAATCAAATGGCAATGAACGCAGTCGTACTCGGTGCTGGAATGGTCGGATCTGTAATTGCTGAAGACCTTTCAGAAAGTGGTTTTCAAGTAACAATCGCTGACAGATCAGCGGCTGCGCTTGCGCGTGTTGCAGAACGTTCTAATGGAACGATTGCAATAAGCGAAGTCGATTGCAGCGACCAAACGGTTATCGCATCGTTAGCAAGCAAAGCAGAGATTGTATTTGGTGCACTTCCAAGTTGGCTTGGGATTGAAGCCCTGAAAACAGTATTAGAAAACGGCAAACCGTATTGTGACATTTCCTTCATGGCGGAAGATCCGCGGAAATTTGATCAACTTGCAAAAGACACCGGTGTAACTTGCATTGTTGATTTTGGAGTTGCGCCCGGAATGAGTCACTTACTTTGTTCTCATGCAGTTCATCTTTTGGATACATGCGAACGACTCGATATAGTTGTCGGTGGTTTACCTATCGAGCGATCTTGGCCATGGGATTACAAAGCACCATTTAGTCCACGTGATGTTATCGAAGAATATATTCGCCCAGCTCGTTTGGTAGAACACGGACAAATAGTGACGCGTGAAGCACTTAGTGAAGGCGTATTGATGGAACTTCCGGGCGTTGGAACACTTGAAGCATTTAACTCCGATGGTTTGCGAACTCTTTGCGATACTCTTGATGTTCCATTTATGAAAGAACGAACGTTGCGGTATCCCGGACATATCGAACTAATGAAGGTTTTGCGCGCTGGAGGTTTCTTTGCTAACGAACCAATTGACATTGGCAATCAACAAGTTCGCCCTATTGATATGACAGCAAAAATTTTGATTGATGGTTGGAAATATGAAGAGGGTGAAGCTGATTTAACCGTCATGCGCGTTGAAGCTGAAGGAACACTCGGAGAAGAGCAGGTGCTTCTCTACTGGGATTTACTTGATTACTATGATTCAGAAAAAGATCAGTCGAGTATGGCAAGGACAACGGCATTTCCAGCAGCAGCAATGGGCAGGATGTTAGCGGATAAGACGATTGATCTTCCGGGCGTACATCCACCAGAGACATTCGGTACAAACGATGCCGTTGTACACCGTCTTCTTGCTGAACTTGAAGAACGTGACATCCAATTCAACAAGACAATGGAGTCCATTCGATGACGTCTATTGGCATTATTGGTGCGGGGATGATTGCAAATGTGCATGCAGAGTCAGCGAATAGAGTCGGGACAAACATCGTAGCAGTTCATGATCCACGAATAGACCGCGTAAAAGAATTTGGGGTATCTCATCATTGTGAGGTGTATTCGACTGTAGATTCATTACTTGCTAGGAATGACATTGAAGGTGTAGTAGTTGCTGTTCCAAATGATAGACACGCACCACTTGCAATCGAAGTACTGAAAGCTGGAAAACATGTTCTACTTGAAAAGCCAATGGCTATGACGCTGCAAGAATGCGATGAAATATTGCAAGCTCGTAATGATTCGGGTAAACAATTGCAAATGGGTTTCGTCTGTAGGTATTCTCCAGCAGCTCAAAAAGCAAAACAAATAATTGATCGTGGCAACATCGGTGAAGTGCATCATGTGCAAGCCACACTGCTTAGACAAAGGGGCATTCCTGGGTTGGGTGGCTGGTTTACAACGAAATCAAGAAGCGGGGGAGGATGTTTAATTGATATTGGAGTCCACTTAATCGACTTAGTTATGTATTTGACAAATAAAAAGGCTCCAGAGCGTGTGCTTGGAAAATGTAACCAAACTTTTACCCCTGAAACTTACGATTATGAAGAAATGTGGTCAACGCCAGTAGAAGGCGGTACGTTTGATGTTGAAGATCGAGTACGTGCACTTGTTACTGATGCTAGCGGGACTTCGTTTGCGTTTGATGTTGCTTGGGCGACTCATCTTCCCGAAAACTCTATTAGAGATGGGTTACTGATTGAAGGATCCAAGGGCTCCCTCGTCGTGGACTTGTGGTCTGATGAGTTAGTTTTTGGGCATGCAAAAGAGGGAAATCCAATTACTGAGACCATCTCCGTTGAATTAACAGATGCATGGAACGATGCCTTTGACGGTGAACACCTAGCATTTGCAAATGCAATTTCGAATAATCAACTTGATGTTGGTGCTGGTTGCGGTGAAGATGGTCGCAGGGTACAACAAGTTGTCGAAGCAATCTATTCATCGGATAACATTGGACATGAAATCGCATTAAATTAACTTGACTCTGAGCCAAATTAATTTAGACAGACACGGCGAAATCACTCGTCGACGTTTGCTAGCCTTGCTTTGTATTCATTAAGAGTTGCGCGAATCGATTCGTACATTTCATCGTCGCCCAAGTACTTAACAGCTCTTTCTTGCCAAGCAATCGCTTTGTATTTGAGTCCCATTTCCCAATAGCACCTTGCGCGTGTATCAAGAATCATTGGGTCTTTATTATCAGTTAGTTCACTTGCACGTATTGCAACTTTTAATGCAAAGTCGAGATCTTGTAATTCAGCAGGGGTCTCGTCAACAATACCCCAAGCCATTGAATTGAGTGCTTGTGGGTTATCCCAGTCCTTTTCGACCATTTTCTGTGCCCAAGCGTATGCTGCTGCTTTATCTTTCTTTTTAGTTAGAAGTGCTTCAAATTTTGCACTATCCATACGAGCATTGTTGCCATATTTTGCCGTAAAACTGTCAATTGCTGCAATCCATGCATCCCAGTCCTCTGTTTCCATCGCAGCACGATAAACACCATCTAGTTCCTTCATCGCAACTTCTTGTTCCATTTCAAGTTTGAATGCCGCTGCGGCTGCTGCAATATCCCACGTTCCTTCAACAACTTCTTTGAGCGGCTCATCCATATTCATTGGGTGACCAATCCAAGCAACTTGGCCAACTTTGTTGATGATAAATGCAGTTGGAATGCCACGTTGGTTTGATGCCTCCATAAACACTCGTGATGTGCTTCTGTCTGGGTCAACCGCAACGGTGTATCGCATTCGATCATTGTTGAGTTTATTGTCGCGCTTATTTGTCTTCGCGAGGAATGATGTTACGGTTTCTAGTTCTTTTTCACTTGATACTCCGATGACTTTAACCTTGTCACCGTACTCATCTTGGAGAGCGCTCAGGTGTGGCATTGAAGTGATGCATGGGCCGCACCAAGTCGCCCAAAATTCCATAACGTAAACTTGACCATCTTCAAATCCATCAATCGAATCGCCTTTGACCCAGTGATCAATTGAAATTTCCGGAGCCTTGTCGCCTATATATAACGGGGTTGGAGGAGCTTGTTTCTTTTCTTCTGTAACTTGCTCTGGTTTTTCAAGTGGCGTAGCTGGAACTGAGTCAGGATGATCAGGATGATCTTGAGCAAATGTGAGGGATGCGAGACATGCGATTCCAACGATAGTAAGTAATGTATGTAGTTTCATTTTGGGACTCCTTATCCTCTAAAGTTACGCAAAGTGTACCGCATTAAGTTGCGAGCGTGGCAAGCAAAGTCGTAGCAACCACGTCGTATGCAGCATGTGTCGCTGCAACGATGCCAAAACCGCGGGTTACGTAGATAATCCCAAGATAAATGCCTGCAACGGTGAAGAAAAAGAGTGACAACGCAGAAAGCGAACCAGCGTTTGGAAGGTCATGATACAGAGCAAAAAGAATTGCCGAGACGATGACGCCCATGGTTATTCCCGAAAAATCTCTTTGTTTGAAGACGTTACAAACGATGGTGTGGACGAGTGCGATTATTAACATCCTGAACACAAGTTCTTCATATAGTCCTGCTCCGATACTGACGGCGATTCTATCAAATGAAGACAAACTATTAATTGGAGAATTATTAACAGCAACTGCAAACCCTCCAAGGACTGCTCCAAATATTAATAGTGGGATAGCGCATAAGATGGATTCAATTGCCATATAAGCAAGATATTTGATTTTTACTGACCACTTGTTTCCGGCAACTATGTGCCAGATGAATAAAACAGCAATGATGGCAATGCCTCCAAGCCATAATCCCTGGGTTGGTGGCATATCAAATTTTTCGAAAAAACGAACCAGATGGTCGTGTGCTTTTATCTGGATATTTTTTTCTGTGGAATAGAGTGCAAACTCATAAAAGAGGATGAGTGGCAATAAAAAAACCAACATATACAACGGTTGCCTTGAAGCATCGCTATAACGCAGTTGAGTTGCAGAGCCCTGTTTTGCGAATCGGATAGGTTGCGCCATACGCGCAATGATACCACTCTTAACTTTGTTTTAATTCACGAAGCCGTCTTGAGAATCTGCTCTTCCGCCTCGCGGCAGTATTCTTATGAAGCGTGCTGGTGCATGAAATCTTGTCGAGAAGACCACAATAGTTTTTGAATTCGGTCTCAGCCAATGCGACATCCTTGGTTGCAATTGCATCAAGGAACGACTTTGATTGTTCTTTTATACGCCTTTTTCGCCAGTGATTAACGGAACGGCGCTTTGCGTTTTGTCGAACATCTTTTTTGGCTGATCGTGATTGTGGCACAGTGAATCTCCAGTATCTCAATAATTACCCAAACAGAGGGCGAACTGCGAATTATCCCAAAAATCCCAAGGAAGTCAACCCACTAGAATGTGTTTGACGTAGCGATATGGGTATTGCTGTGGTATTCTTCCCATCCTCGACGCGAAAATGCCCTTGAGCGGGTGTAGCTCAACTGGATAGAGCATCGGTCTACGAAACCGAAGGTTACAGGTTCGAGTCCTGTCATCCGCGTTTGTGGGGTTTAGAGCCAACACGATATGTGTTTCTCCGCGTCTCCGCGACAATTTTTTTGCGGCAATTCTTTTGCGGCAATTCTTCTGAGCCAAAATAATCCGCGGGATCGTTTTTTTGGGGTCGTTTTTAACTCGTAATTCCGAACTCCACGGTGACGACGACACTGACATCTTTCATAATTGTAGAAGTGTCATTGATACCGTAACTTGAAACCCTTGTGGAATTGGGTGTAGTGATTTGGATAACACCCTGTTTGATATCTTTAATAGCAGTCACAGCGCCACCCGCTTTCATCGCAACCTCTTCAGCGCGAGTTCTGGCATTTGCTGCCGCGTCTGCCAAAATCTCAACTTTGACATCGCTCACGCCACTGTACGTGTACGAGGGCGTTCCGCCAATGACGTAGATACCATCTTTAAGTAAGTCCGTAACATCGCCAGCAGTTGCTTCAATTTTTTCGACTTCGCTTGTCGAAACGCTGATGTACTGGGAGAGTTCGTACTCGACCACATCCCTAGTCTTGTTTCCATCTTCG
>CAZABE010000064.1:0-61111 GCA_964483425.1 uncultured Isosphaeraceae bacterium
GTACTCTTTTTGGGTTTAACTGTCGTGCTGGCAATTTTCGGTTTAGTGATTGCTGCAGTTTTCAGGATGTACCCCTCCGCCATTTTCCCTTGCATTGTGCAAGTTCCAATCGCTGTCATCATTGGGACTTGGCTCCACCGAAAAGGAGTTGGAATCTTAATTCCATCTCTGCTTGCTTTATGTGTCATATACCTCACCGTCATTTTTGGAAATGATGGTATGCTTGGTTCTTTCAATTCAACGCTTGCGACCTTACCGACGATTGCGTGGGTTGTGATTCTACTGGCATATTCATATTTCGCATCGGTACTTCCCGTTTGGTCCCTGCTCCAACCACGTGATTACATCAATGCATTGCAATTGTTATCCGTCATAGCGCTAATTGTCGTTGGACTAATCGTTGCTGCTTTTGCTGGTGGCGCACCAATCGATGGCACACGCCCAGAACTTCTCATTTCCGCCCCGATGATTGATATTGACCCTGCAGACGCTCCACTTATTTTTCCATTTTTGTTTATTACAATTGCGTGTGGTGCATGCAGTGGATTTCACTGTCTAGTTGCTAGTGGTACATCAAGTAAACAGGTCTCTTGTGAGACAGATGCTAAGTTTGTTGGGTATGGAAGCATGCTTACAGAAGGATTCCTTGCGACTCTTGTTATCCTTGCTTGCGTCGCGGGTCTATCCCTTGGCATCGATAGCGAACAGGGAACCTTGCTTGGAAGTGAAGCGTGGAACGCTAGATACGCTTCGTGGGCTACAGCGGGTGGTCTTGGTGCTAAAGTTGGGGCGTTTGTAGATGGCTCTGCGAACTTTATCGCTTCAATGGGAATTTCACCTTCCATCGCTGTAGCATTCATGGGTGTCTTTGTCGCTTCATTTGCTGGCACAACCCTCGATACTGCTTGCCGTTTGCAAAGATATGTCGTACAAGAAATTGCAAGGACACCTCGGTTACCACTTGCTACTCTGAGAAACAAACATGTGGCAACTCTTTTTGCCGTCTTGCTTGCACTCCTTCTTGCCGCTATACCAGCAAGCGGTGAATGGACCGTTACTAAAATGGGAACAGGTGGATTAATTCTTTGGCCACTCTTTGGAGCAATTAATCAACTTCTTGCTGGGCTTGCGTTTCTCGTCATCGCCGCTTTTTTATGGCATCAAAAAAAACCAATCTGGTTTATCGTGTTGCCTGCCATATTCATGCTAGCCATGCCGATGTGGGCGATGGTTATGCAAGCGTTTGTTGGTACGAACGCAGCGCAGAGTTGGCTTGCCCAAGAGCGCTGGCTATTGCTTGCAATGGGTATCGCGGCAATAGTACTTGAAATCTGGATCTTGTTTGAGGCACTCGCTCTCATAAAAAAAGACCCCCGCCCAAAGGGCGAGGGTCTGAGTTAGATAACTTATAAACGAGTCTATTCGCAAGGTCCCCAAGCGCCAATTGCTGTCAAGAGGTCAGAGACATCAACATAACCATTACCATCGAGGTCTCCTGGACAACCTGAGCATGCTCCCCAGTCAGCAATCATCGCTAAGAGATCGCCTACATCTGTGGAACCATTTCCATCAATATCCGTTGGGCAATCAGGACCGCCACCAAGACCTTGGTTGTTCCAGTAGACATTTCGGTTTTGATTTACAACATCAGCGCCATCGAACCATTGGAAGTTGGCAAGTATTTCAACGCCTTGACCTGATTCGATTGAGAAACTTGAGAATCTATGACCAAGTGCAGTACCGGCTCCTTCAGAAGCAACGGGGTCATCTGGCATTACAAACCAAATACCGTTATCCATGCTCATACCAGTATCGCTATTAAAACCAGCACTATCAAAGCCAAGGAATATTGGTTCACCGTCTGCAGAGTCCGTTGCACCAACTGTTACGTATGAGTCATACGCAAGGTCATCACCAAATGGAGCATCTAACTGCCTGTCGTGAGGGCCGTCTGAGCCATATGGTGAGTGGTGCAGAGCAACCGCAGTTGCTGAGCCATCAAAGTCGGCATTAGACCACATACGCAATTCTAAAAGGTCTGCATTTTCACCGAACACCGAAACTAGCCGTGTGTTTGGATCGGAACTTGGGAAGAATAAATCGTATGTCTCCATGGACTGACCATCACTTCGGGACCAAGTGCGCAACTCATAGTTGAGTTCATCAGTGCCAGAACCACAGGTTACGTCTACACAATTTGTACCGTCACCAAACCAACTTCCTGAACAATTTTCAAGTAGTGTTAAAGTACAATCTATACCAACGCAGCAAGCACCAAGTGAACATCCTGTAGTTCCACAATCAGTACCATCGCCTGCATAATCTCCGCCTGCAGAAGCACATTCTTGACTTGTATAATCAGTACATGCACCATCAATACAGCAAGCGCCTGTGGGTTCAGAACAATCCGCAGTTGCACAAGTTGTGCCATCGCCTTGATAGATACCACCACCCAAATCACATGTGGATTCAAAAGTTTCTAGGCACTGATTGCCTGTAAGACAACAGGCACCTTGAGGAGCACCGTTTTCAAGACACCAAACAGAATTAGCATACGCTGATATTTCATCTACAGATGCCTGAATAAAGTGGTTTGCACATTGAATTGACGGGTACATCGTATTGTACGTAGGGTTATTTTGGTGCTCAGCATTCCAGTTGTGACCAAGTTCATGTGCAGAAAGATCTGTTGTGCAACCAAAACTACCGCAACAATCCGATTGCACCAAACTATATGCGGAGTTCGTGTAACAAACTACTCCAAGCCAAGCAATACCAATTGTTGAACCAGTATTTTTACCTGTAAACAGGTGAGCAACATCACGTACGATTCCACCCTGATTGTTGTTCCACTCGTTTCCAAATTGAGTGAGTAAAGTTTCAGCATCTGATGATGTATATGGATCATTTATATCATCACGAACAATAATCGTTGTAATCTCGTGACGTAATAAAACCTCTTCTTCGTATTGCTGATTCATACTGTTGATGACTGAATTTATTCTTGACTCTGTGTTACTTCCCCAATCCTGCCAATACTCATAGTCCGTATCACAAGCAAGTTGAGCAACTTGTAAGGTTCCGCCACGGTTGACAGAATTGCCTTCCTCGTAATGTGCAAGCATTTCAATAATACTTCCGACTGGTCGTTTGCTGTGTGTCGTGCCGCAAACACCACCCGAAGCGATAATGTCTTCGCCTCTATAGAAAGCGTACATATTCGATGGACCACGATCAAGTTTTTCGCCAACTGGCTCCATCCAATATTCACGACCGTCAGCAAGATTAATTCGGACATACAATCCGTCTGTCATCAAGGAACCGGCAGCTTTGCTGCCTTCTAACTCTAAAATAGTTCCACGAAGAGTTCGGATTGGACCAGGTGCGACTTCATACAAGTCACCGTTGTCATCAGTCATAAAAACAGAGTAGATATCTGAACGCACAGAGTGTGGCTCTATATCCAATGTGTAAGTTACATTTTCAATTGGAATGGAAACTCTAATTGGACGGTTAGGAACATCAGTTACATCAAGTGTCGTGTGCCAACTGTCCTCAAGATTAAGAATGCTATTGATTTCTCGATTAAATCGGTCATCCTCTGAAAGGACCAGTGGATCTGCTTGAATCGCAGCTCCAAATGACAAAGCAGCACATGCTGCAACGATGAAGCCACGGGTTTTGTTAAAAGGGGTTGTCATGAACTCTCTCCTAAAAAAGGTTGTGTCGACCCCACCATGGAGCCACTAAAACATTCGTGTACTCAAGCCAACGGTTGCGGAATATTTCACCACAACCAAAAAACCCCCTTTAATCTTGCAAGAGTACCGTTTATTTGAGAAAATACCACTTTTAAATAGGAAAAATCGAGTTTTTTCTACCTATCTTTGGAAACTGCAGTATCTGAGTCCATTTTATAGTCACATTGGGTAATTTGAGCGCTAACCCCAATACGATTGCATTGAACCACACCTACACTTGCAACATTCCCATCAAAAGTGCAATACTCGATTGACGGAGAACATTTGTTGTAGTTCGCTATCGCTCCACCTTGAACATACGAATTGTTTGATTCCCTCAGTCAAGAATTGTGGTTTTTCGTTTTGAATTATGGTTATTTATTAATCGTTCATCACCAGAAAAACCACCATTATTATCAACACCTTCTACCGTTTGGAACGACTTTCCATTCGTTTTGAACGTGGCGCTTACAACCCAAATCTCATCACCTCTTTTTGATACTCTAAGTGCATCTTGTAAGGAATCAAAAGATATACCCCAACTGTTTTGTTTACTAGAATTTTGTTTACTAGAATCGACAAAAATAACCTCAGCGAGCGTGTTGCTCGCCAAGGTTAGGAGGAGAGATATGACTATCTGTAATTGTATGTACCGTCCCTACATCTAAGTAAACGAGTCCTCGTATTAACTATTGCATTTGATACATCTAATTTGGAAATTCATAAAAAAATATTGTTTATTTATTCATCAAATTTTGCCCCTTGACCAACCACCGAACCATGATAAAATCCCTTCTCCCAGTTGGGGCGGTAGCTCAATTGGTTAGAGTACCGGCCTGTCGAGCCGGTTGTTGCGGGTTCGAGTCCCGTCCGCCTCGCTTTCGTAAAAGATTAAGACCCGATGCTGTGCATCGGGTCTTTTCTTTTATCTCTTGCGAGGCGGACTGCACGTTGCAAAGCAACGTGCAAGCGGCTACGCCGCTTCGGACTCTTCTATGATTTTCATCGCTAAAAGCGATGAAAAGCAACGAGTCCCTCTGGTTTCGCTTTCGTAAAAGATTAAGACCCACAAGCTTCGCTTGAAGAATAAACGACCCGCGGGTTAATTTATTTGCACTCTGCCCAGTTTATCCCGATTGATGCTTCTGCAACAATTGGGACAGACAAATCCATCGCTGATTCCATTACTTCCACAAGCAAATCACGGACTTGTTCAGCATCTTCTTCAGGAGCTTCAACGACGAGTTCATCGTGAATCTGCATAAGCAAACGAGCATCTGGATATTCATCAGCAAGTCGTTGATGAACATTATTCATAGCAACTTTGATTAGGTCTGCTGCACTCCCCTGCACAACACTGTTAATAGCGACACGCTCTCCAAGCGCTTGTTGCTGTTGATTTGTCGAATGGATACTTCGAATCTCTCGCCGGCGATGCTCGATAGTTTCTACATACCCACGTTCATTCGCTTTCGCCACACACTCTTCAAGAAACTTATCTATCCCCTTGAACCTAGATTTGTAATCATCAATAATTTGCTCTGCGCGTTCTGGGGTGCACTTCAACTGTCTTGATAAACCCCATTTGGTTATCCCGTACACAATTCCAAAATTCACTGCTTTTGCAGCAGAACGTTGTTCATCTGACACTTCATCTATAGCAGTTCCAAAAACTTCGGAGGCAACTGCTCTATGAATATCCTGACCTTCTTTAAATGCTTGAAGTAATGCTTCATCTGAACTTAGATGAGCAAGCATTCTCAATTCAACCTGCGAGTAATCGGCCGCAACGAAAAGATTCCCTTCTTCTGGAATGAAGGCTTTTCTAATATTTCGGCCTATCTCCGTACGAATCGGAATGTTCTGTAGGTTTGGGTCGCTACTACTTAAACGACCAGTCGAGGTTCCCGTCTGGTTAAACGAAGCATGAATTCGTTTTGTGTTTGGATTAATTGCTTCGCTCAATGAAACAAGGTATGTGTTCACAAGTTTAGTTAGTTTCCGATATTCCAAAATCAGATTTGGCAATTGAGTATCAACCTCGGGATCATTTGCCAATTTTTCTAGAACTTCAACGTTCGTTGAATGAAACGTTTTCCCTCGTTTAATAGGTTTAATTCCTAACCCCTTGTCTTCATCAAACAAGACCTCAGAAAGTTGTTTTGGAGAGTCAGGATTAAATTGATAAGGTGCAGAACCTTCTATTTCTTTAATCAATGAATCTATTCGTTTTGCAATACTCTCTCGTTGAAGTTGTAATTCATTTGGGTCAACTTTGATTCCTGCTCTTCGCATTGATGCAAGAACTCGAACTAGTGGCATCTCGACATTTTCATAGAGTGTTCGTAAATCGCCCTTGAGTTGTGGATCAAAAACATTCCATAAACGGAATGTAATATCGACATCTTCAGCGGCGTAGGGGTATGCATCAATAAGAGGCACTTGGTCAAATGACCTCTGTGACTTGCCACTACCAATAAGTTCTTTGATTGAAATACACTCATAGTCAAGTGTGCCAAGTGCTACAGCGTCCATCGAATACCCAGAACGCGAGGCGTCTACAACCCATGCTGCAATTAAGGTGTCGTGTAAAGTGCCCTGCACTCGGACACCTGCGTTCTCAAGAACAACCAAATCATATTTTATGTTATGCCCGATTTTTTCTATATTTTCATTTTCTAAAACTTCTCTAAGTGCTTCGATGACAACTTCTTTCTCAAGATGTTCTTCTGGGCACCTTATTGGAATATACGAACCGTAGCCTTCGCCTAAAGAAATTGAAATGCCACAGAGTTTTGCAGTCATCGGATTGAGATCAGTGGTTTCCGTATCAACAGCAAGAATTTTTGCTTTACTGCACTTTTGTACAAGTGCGGCAAGTTTTTTATCTGTATCAATTAAATTATATCCTGCACTATAAGCAGGATGAGTTCTGTCAGGCCCCATATCAAAAAGACCACCAATAGCGGGCGATTTTGGTTTTGGTATTTCCTTCTCTGTTTCTTCTCCCTTTGCAAGTTGTTTCACATCTTCAGGAAATCTATTGAACCCAAGTTCCTTAAACAGTGATGTGATTTCAGGAACAGCCCAATTTGAATAATCAGACATCGCATCTTCCAAGTCGAACTCAAAATCCACATCGTCGAGTAATGAAACAAGTTTGCGACTAATAGAAAGTTGTTCACGCCCCTCTAATAAATTTTCTTTTCGTTTGCCTTTAATCTTATCAATGTTCTTGTAAATACCATCAATAGAACCAAACTCCATAATCAATTTAGCTGCTGTTTTTGGTCCGATTCCTTGAACACCTGGGATGTTGTCACTCGAATCCCCCATTAAAGCAAGGATGTCTGCAACCATCGAAGCGTGTATTCCCATGTCTGGTGTCTTAAAAACATCGTCGGGAGAAACGGTTGTTTCTTTGTGCGCATCAAACAACTCCACTTTCTCGTCAATAAGTTGAGTCAAGTCCTTATCACGAGAAATTATTCGAATTTTCATTGCAGGATGTTCAAAGCGCATCCGTTTCACGAGTGAAGCGATTACATCATCCGCTTCAACAATTGCTTCTCCAAGTACAGGAATTTGCAATACTTCCAGTATTTCAAGGCATCGATCTACTTGACTCCCAAAATCATCTGGAGGTGGTTCTCGATTTGCTTTGTAATCAGGATCAATTTCACTACGAAAGGTCTCCTTGTCGCTCGAAACATCGATTACTACTGCGAGGTAGTTGGGTTTTTCATCACGCAACAATTTAAGCAACATCGATGTAAATCCGTACACCATATTTGTTGGTTCCCCAGTTGCTGGGCTGCTCATTGGTGAACGAATAGCGTAATATGCACGAAAAAATTGTGCATGCCCATCAATAATGTAGAGCGTTTTCATTACCTGTCTGCCAATTTTCTCAGAACTCCTATAGTCGCATCGTCAAGAACTTGCTCACGTCTTGCCATTGCTGTTCTTGCAACACTCAAAAACTTATCTATTTTGTACTTACGTTCTCCTGAATCGGTTAACCAAGCAAATCTTTTAGTTGGTGAAGGAACTGCCGCAGTTGTTGCAACCATTGCACCAGTTCCAATTATTGTGCCAGTCATAATCTTCGTAGAAATTGCGAACTTCACATGGTCTCCAACGAAGCAACCTACAAATTGCCTTTCTGTCTTATGTCTTTTTCCAGACAAATCAGTAACAACAACATCGCCATACGTATTTAGTAAATTTGAATTTGTAGTTCCTGCACCAAAATTAACCCATTCGCCAACCACACTATCTCCTAAATGACCTGAGTGTGACTTATTAGAGTACCCTTGAAAAACTGTTCCTCCGACTTCACCTCCGATTTTACAATAAGGACCAAGAACAGTGGTTGCTTTAATTAGAGCACTCTCAGTAATTGTGCAACGTTTTCCTATCCAGCAGGGACCGCAAATTACTGCGTTCGAACGCACCTCAGCACCCTCATCAATTCTAATTGCTCCCTTACTCGCATCCAACACAACACCGGGAAACACAGTTGCTGTTGGATGAACGTCCACACGATTGTCTCCGTAACAATGTGTTTCTATTACTCCATCAAGTGGTTCTGTGTTTTGTAGATCCAAAGCCAACAACTCAGAGAGATGGTTAAGAATATCCCATGGTGTCTTAATAACTGGATGATCAATTAAAGTTGGATGTTCGCCTTCAACGCGCCTTAGACCTGTTCGATGTGTAATCATTTCAGCGCGCACCGCATCATCACAAAGAAAACCAGAAGGTGCACATCCCATTTGTCTAGATAACCTCTCAAGAGTTGTAAGGCCACCTGTTCGTATTTCAAACGTCGCCCTTAAATCAGAAAGAGGAGCAAGAGACTCCTGATGTTCATCTTTGATGTACCACGCAGTCATTTATCTATTATCTCCAAGTAGCTCTTCTCCCTGTTGGGGAGTGGAACTTCCAGACACCAATTGTTGACAACAAACACCATCCGAGTGGTACGGACAAGAGACCTGTATAGATCGCAGTTCCAAAAAGTTTTGCAAACTCATCAACACCACCACCAGAAACCGTTGGGTTCCATGGCATAAAACCTCTTGTTATCAACACAAACGCCTGTACAGCAGCCGTAACAATCACTGCTCCAGCAGCAAAAAATGAAATTGTCAAGATTCTACGGCGGAATACGACGTTACGGACTCTTAAAACAAGTAACGTTGTTACAAGAAAACCAAGTGTATTTGGTCCAATAAGATGCGCTCCTGCTGCCAATTGCCCATGACCAGGAGATAAGTCAACCAATAATCCGAGAACAATAGCAACCAAAAGCGCAGTTGTTTCGGGAGCGAACAAAGCAATAAAAACTACGAGGATGGGCATGGACTCAGGTGTTATTGAGCCAGCGGAGCGTAATGTGAATACACCTGCAAAGCTAGAATCAAAAGCAAGTGCAAGAACAGCCGCAATGATGACAACAAATACATTCATTGTACTTCCCCTTCACCGCTTCCAAGAATAACTACTCTAGAGTGTTCACATGCTCGATTTCTTGGAGTTACTTCCAAAACATTTCTAAGTGGAGCCTCATCAAGTTGACTAACTTTAGTGACCATTCCGAGAACCAACCCATGACTCGAAAGTGGCCAAGATGGATCATCAAGAACAACAAGATCACCTTCTTGCACGCCCCTATTTGCTTGCACGGTAGCAACTAATACTGATTTGCTTGTTGGTTCTATCAAAGTTTCTGCGAGCAATGGTGGTCTCTTATCTTGCAATGGATGTGCTGGGACAATCGCAGCCCGTATAAACCCTGTGTCTTTATTGCTAGTCGGTAGTAACTCAACTCGGGTCATTCCCAATCTTGAAATTCTCCCGACAATATCTCTTCCAACAATTGCAACATCCCCTGCCAAAATACGATTAGAAATTCCTCTTGATAATTTTAATTCCACTATTTCAGATATATCGTTTGGTTTTATCCCAGTTAAATCAAGTGGGACAATAATAGGAGGTAATGGATTTCTAAGAGCAGACTCAGGAAGAGATTGCAGGATTCGTAGTTGGTCAGCAAGCTCAGTTGCTCTTAGCATCTGTGCGTGATACAACTGCCTATAGTGATCGCGCTCTGCGATTGTTAACTCTTGTCGCTCTTGTTCATCCGTTATCTCATCAGACAATTCCAATGCTGGGCGAACCCAGTTTTTTATCGTCATTCCAACGTGAGAAAGAGGTGTAACAGGAATACGAACCAAGTCAGAAAGATCTGAAGTCCAACCTAACCATGATGCGGGAAACATAGAAAACATGACAGTTATAACGATTGCTAGTGGCAATGCTTTAGCGCGGTTACGAAATGACCCGTAGTTGCTCATTGATTAAAAGAGCGGCACTATTCTACTTATTCGTCCATATCGGATTCTAGAACTGCCTTCCAGAGTTCAAGGTTTTCGAGATAGATGCTAGTTCCTTGAGCAACACAAGTAAGCGGGTCTTCTGCGATTGAAACATCTAAGCCAGTTGCTTCAGAAATAACAACATCGATTCCTCTAAGCAATGCACCCCCACCCGCAATCCAAATTCCATTTTCAACTAGGTCCGCGGAAAGCTCGGGCTCAGCACGTTCAAGTGTTCGTTTAACTACATCAATGATATGTTCAATGGGCTCAGTCATTGCCTCGCGAATTTCTTGGCTTTTTACAATCTTTTTGTCAGGCATACCTGTAACACTATCTCGACCGCGCACATCAACAGTTGTTTCTTTTTCCATTGGAGAAGCAGATCCAACTTCGATTTTAATTCTTTCCGCTGTTTGTTCACCAATTGTTAGTCCATGATTTTTTTTCATGTAACCGATAATTGCTTCATCGAGATCGTCGCCTGCAACACGAATCGACTCGCAAGTAGCAATATCACCTAGCGACATAATGGCAACTTCGGTCGTACCACCACCGATATCTACAATCATTGACGCAGTTGGTTCAGCAATAGGCAAACCGGCTCCGATTCCTGCTGCCATTGGCTCTTCTACAAGATAAACACGACGCGCCCCAGCTCGTTCAGCAGAGTCAAGTACTGCGCGTTTCTCTACAGCAGTAATTCCAGATGGAACTGCAATAACTACACGCGGACCAATTACACGACCCTTACCACTTACTTTGCGAATAAAGTAACTGAGCATCGCTTCGGTAATTTCAAAATCACTAATCACTCCATCCTTCAATGGTCGGATTGCAGTAATCGAGCCAGGTGTTTTACCAAGCATTTCTTTAGCACTGAAACCAACAGCGTTACCATTATTAAGAACACGGTTAGTTCCTCGCTTAACGGCAACTACGGACGGTTCATCCAAGACGACACCTTCACCCCTTGCACACACAAGTGTATTGCACGTACCAAGGTCAATACCCATATCCACGCTGAACCAACTTAATAACTTGTCAAACACAATATGCTCCTCATCGCTCACTGACCACAACAAAGGTCATCAATCACGTGGATGATACGGGAAAAATGGACTTGAGGATGTTGGCTACTTCAAATCGACTAGAGTTATTGGTCCACCGGGCTTACTATCCACCGTGGAATGCTCTGAGTTAACCAAAACCATCCATGCAACTCCAACTGCCATAAGTAATGTTGAGACAACAAGCAGCACTGTAAAGACATCTGGGGGGGCTGGACGATTGGCGTTTTGGGACTCTAATGGGGACATGATTAATTTCGTCCCGCAACGGCTGAAACCATCACACCTGGGACAACCAGACCCCTTGAAGAGTCCTCAAGGGTAACTCTCCCAATAGAGCGATTGATGTCAACTTTTTCAATTTGGAGACGCCCTAGGAATGTGCCATCCTTGCCAACAGTCATTATCCACCCCTTTTTCACACCATCACGTGAACCCGCATTAATTTCTACAAGCACGTCGTTGTCGCTTCTAGAGACATTTAAAACAGTCGATGTCAATGCGCGATCAGGAGCAATGCCTGATTCTACGACAGACGCTGCAGTTAAAGCACCATATTTAGAGAAATATGAATCCAATTGTGCTTGTAATTTGTCAAGTTGCTTTTCAATATTGTGTCGCTCTTCTTCTGCTTTCTTTTTCCCTCTATCAGCTTCCTCAGCAGCGAATTTGGACTCAAGCATCAGATTTTCCATATCCATGACTTGCTGTTCAGCATTCACCAATTCATTTCGTAATTCGTAATTCTCTGCAACAAATCGTTGTTTCATTTCACTATTTACTTCACTAGCACTTAGAAGTGCTTGAAGGTTTGCGTTGGATTGAGCGAGTTGTGATTCAAGCCGTCCGACCTGTGCTTGGAGTGATTCAATGGTTACCTTCGTATCCGATTGGTCAGATCGAAGCGATTGAATCATCGAATCCTTTGCATCAAGTTCGCTTTGCATTTCTAGGCGTTGTGTTGAGAGCGTATGCTCTGCGTTGTTTGCCCGAGTTGTGGCAACTCGCCTTTGATCGTCCGCTTCGTGATATTTAGCGCGGTAACTACTCTCATTTGTTGTGTATGTTGCAACTAGTGGAACCATAGCAACTGCAAGCAAGGTAACGAGAACGATAAAAATTTTGGTCAAAATGTGCACGAGTAAACCTCTTACTTCTACGACCTATGAACTTGATGTTTGGCAAACGTGCGCCAACAAAGAAATGGAGTCCAATACAGCCTTATTAGAGGGCTAGTTTTACCCCGAGATGCACGATATGTCAATGCGTAATCGCTAAAGAATCCTTGTTATTGATGCGAAGAACGGCTCCTGCAGCAGAAATCTGCACCGATTGGTCATTATCTTTCAACATAAGAGCCAGAGGACCTAAGGAAAGGCGATTGCCCTGTACTCCAAGAGCAGTGGCACACAGTGACCGAATGTTGGCTGAATCATTGGAGGAAAACCCAAGCACGGCTTCAAGCGGCATTCTAGTTGGAGAAATTTCTGCAAGTGCTGTAGCCGCTACCAAACGAATTTCATCGGGGTACCTATCGGGTGTAAGAGTAATCCCTTCAAGTGTTGAAATAACTTCAACATCCTTTAGGTTGCCTGCAATTTGGCATGCAAGAGCAGTAACTTCGGCTTCTTGGATAGAACTAAAGACAGCAGCACGAACTACTTCTAATTCTTCGCGTTCTCCAAGGAGAATTAATGCTTCCGCCATTTGTAAATTAATAATTCGCCTTCGAATCGGCGTGATTGTGTTAGGAGTATTTTTGAGCGCTTTTCGAACCATCCCTACCGCAGAAACATTTCCAAGTTGTCCAAGAACCATCGCAGCGTTACCCCTCACTTCAGGGTTATCACTAAGAAGCATCTGACCAATTGGAGTCAGATTCACTTTACTTCCACATTTATTGAGTGAAAACATTGCGGCTGCCTGTACTGACTCCGATTCATCAAGAAGAAGTGGTTCAAGTAAAAGTGAAATGTCACAAAGTGATTCTTCCCCAATCATCACCGAAGCAACAAACCGAACTCCCCTATTCTCGTCACCCAATCCAAACTGAACCGCTTTCTCTAGTACTTGTTGTGGTGCATATCTAAGTGACTCAATTGCGTTCGCTCTATATCGAGCATTTTTAGAATTTAATGCCTCATGCAAAATTTCTAACGCAGTTGTATTCACTCTTTCGGTATCAACCAGTGTTGCCCCGTTCCCACTTGAACCGGCTTCATCCATGGTCTTTACAGATTGATTCTTTGAACTCCAAGGTGTTTCGCTCGCTCGTTGAATTGGGTCTGGACCACATGAGACCAATGCTACAGATATTACGCTAATTGCTTGTCTTATCATTTTCATTACTCCGTTTTTTCCATGAGCCAATAACAAGAAGAATACCACCAATCAAAGATAACCATGCAACCCAATCCCCAATAAATCTACTTAGCGGGAGTTTGACGCCTTCAAACACTCTCGCATGCATAATTGCACTTTTCATGAGTGCTGCTTCGCCTTCGTACTCGGCAATTTTTCTCACTCTTCCTTTGCTGTCTATTAAACAACTAAGACCAGTATTTGCAGCACGGATCATAGGAGTCATATTTTCAACACATCGCATTCTTGCTTCCCGTATATGTTGCAATCGTGCGCTATTGTTATTTCCAAACCACCCATCATTGCTAAGGTTTATAAGAAACCCCGCCCTTCTTTCCCCATTTTCAAAGACCAACCTTCTCACAACAAACGGAACAGTATCTTCAAAACAAATTGGAGTGGCTATATTGATAAATTCGACACTATTTTTTGCAAACCCTTCGCCTTGCACTGAAAACCTTTTTGGGGTTTCCCCGACCTCTAAATTAAACAACATTGCTGCACCAAAATTATCCCGAAACCAATTTCGTAAAAACGGAACCTTGTCTACATACGGAATTGTTTCCCCAAACGGCGTAAGAAATATTTTGTCATATCGCTCTGTCTCTCCATTTGGGCGAACGAGGACTGACGAGTTAAACCTAGTTGAATTCTCAAGATGGAGCACTTGATTGTCTTCAGTGATTTCAATTTCAGTTAGTGTTTGTGACCCAACTAATATAGGTGTTTCTATCTCAGATGCAACTTCAAGAATCTTCTGTGCCCATATCCAGTGAGGTGTAAATAGTTCTTCCCAAGGTGCATAATCTTCTTGGTGAACCTCGAAGCCGCTTCCGGGAAGCATGGTCTCTGGCCAAATGATAAGCGATGGATTCACTTTTCCTGTTAAGGTTGATTCTAAAGTCATACGAATCGCTTCAGAAACGTCTTTACGTTGCTCTTCCCAAGACCAAGCGACTTTGTTGCTTTGAGGAACATTTGTTTGAATAACTGCGACATCCATACGAGGGCCAAGGTGTTTCTCTGAATCGATACCTAAGAATAGAAAAATTGTGCAAACAATTCCTATACACGACCATGTCCACCATCTAACTTGTTTGTAAATAGCAAGCGAGGATGCTATAACAACAACAAGAAAACTCGCTGCCCAAACACTACCAACTGATGCAATAGATACAATTGGCCAATCGAGAATTCCTGTTCCCGCTAAATACCATGGATAACCGTCAAAAAGAACTATTCCCCTTAAACACTCAAGCCCAACCCACAATACTGGCGCTTGAACAACAAGAGTAACACGATTCCAAGTCAGGGTTTTCCTAAGAATTAAAACAAATAGCGGAGCCCAGATTGACATGTACACTGCAAGTGCAATCCAGCCCGCTACCGATACACCTTCAACCCAACTATGAAGCCAAAGCCAAAGTGGAATCTGAAAAATAAACACTATTCGTACTGCAAGGTGAGTTGAAGGTGCGAACAAAACAAGCAATATCAAAAAGTAAGGTGCACCAATTGCACCAATACCCAATCCAAACGGTGCACTTGACAATAGAGTGCATACTGCCGATGCAATAGCAACTAAGACCACCGCCCATGTTTTCATTTTTTGCCAGCGTAGTCAATCAGACTAGAAATTTCGCTTCGCAATTCACTGCGAGGAACAACGCAGTCAACGAATCCACACTCTTGTAAGAACTCAGAACGTTGGAACCCTTCTGGCAAATCCTGTTTGATTGTCTGTTGGATAACTCGAGGTCCAGCGAAACCGATGAGCGCTTTTGGTTCTGCAAGAATTATGTCTCCGAGCATTGCAAAACTTGCAGTAACACCTCCAGTTGTAGGGTCTGTTAATACAGATATAAACAACCCACCCATATCGTCAAATCGAGCAAGGGCTGCTGATGTTTTTGCCATTTGCATTAATGACAAACCCGACTCCATCATTCTTGCACCACCTGAAGCTGAAACGATTATGAGTGGTAGGTCCTGATCGGCAGCACGCTCAATAGATCTTCGGATTTTCTCACCAACAACACTGCCCATTGAACCACCGAGAAATCCGAAGTTCATAACTGCTAGAACAACCTTTCGCCCCTTAATGAAAGCATATCCAGTTTGGATTGCATCATTCTTCTTTGTCTTCTTTTGCGCTGAAGCAAGCCGTTCTTTGTACGATTTTAAATCAACAAATTCAAGTGGATCTTGCGGGGCTAAGTTCTCGTCAAATGGTTCATACGTTTCCGGATCCACTAGTTGTTTTATTCTCTGGTCTGCTGAAACTCTAAAGTGTTTCTGGCACTCAGGACAAACTTCAAGATTGTTTTCGACACTGCGTCTAAACAAGATAGCACTGCAGGTATCACACCGCATCCATAGACCCTCTGGAATTGAGCGTTTACGTGCTGGCGAAGTTGCCTCATCTGACCATTGATGTGTTTGTTCTTGTTTAGTCATTGCAAAATTTGTATCGGTCAATAACCTCGAAGTCCAGTAATAGCAGCAGAATAATCATCAGTGCCAAAAATTGCTGAGGCAGCGACGAGCACGTCGCAACCGGCATCTATACAACTTGAAGAAGTACTTGAGCCAACTCCACCATCCATCTGTAGTCGCTGGTCAGGTCGAAGACGACTAGAAATTAATTCTACTTTTGATAAAACCTCTGGTATAAATGCTTGGCCAGAAAAGCCCGGATTGACACTCATCACAAGAATCAAATCAAAACTATCAATTAAAGGTAGTATTTTTTCAACATCTGTTGGGGGGTTAATTGCAATGCCAGCTTCCATACCCGCAGAATGAACAGCTGTTGCCACTTCTAGTGGATCATTATCTGCTTCTACATGACAGGTAAAGAGATTGCCACCCGCCTTTGCAAATGATTCAACATACATCAAAGGTCTGTTCACCATTAGATGCACATCTAAGTAAACATTCGGAAGATCGTTTCTAAGTGACTGGCAAAGTGCAGGACCCATTGTTAGGTTCGGTACAAAGTGTCCATCCATCACATCAAGATGTAACAAGTCAGCACCACCATCTATTACGTGTCTACACTCTTCTCCTAAACGAGAAAAGTCCGCAGACAAAATCGATGGTGCTACAAGAGGAAGCGATGCTGGAGCCGTTAGTAATGACATCTCAGTTTTAATACTCATAAAGTTTTATTCACTAACAGATGCTTGCGCTTTCTGAGTTCGGTAACGATCGAGCGTTATCTTGTATTGTTCCTTCTTTTTACTCCTAGCAGATTGATACGCTCTTCGTTGCCACTGAATCGCATTATCTAAGTCCCCTTTCGCAAAGTGGACTATCGCAATAGTTGAAAGAAGAGATGGATCATTTTTTCGTTCTGCAAAAGATAGAGCTGATGTTGCAGCATTCATAGCAACGTCCATTCTTCTGTCACTCTCTGGTATATCTGGATCAGTTGCAATTTTCTTTGCAAGCCAACTCAGTAATTCTGGATCTTCTGAGCCGCGTTCAGTTATTATTTCTTGAGCTAGCTTATAAGCATCTAAAGAATTTTTCTTATCAACCAAATACATTTCAAACAATTCAAGATAAACATCTGCAAAGACAATTTGGTCAATAGCAATTGCATTTTTGTACGCTCGTTCTGCATCAGACCAACTATTTAATGCTCTTTTTTCTTTAGCAACCCTAAGTGAATCCTTTGCCTGTAGCTGTTTCTTTTGGTCATACCTGCCTGTCATGACTTTCTTGAGAATATTCTCAAACCGATCATCCATAGGATGCCCTATGAATTGAATTATTCCCTTGTGGTCAACAATGAATGCAGCAGGAATTCCTTCTTGACCTGATGCCCTCATCCAAGCACGTTCCGTTCTGCTTTTTTCATCTATTCCAACGATATAGTTCATCTTTCGGCCCTGCTTTTGCACGAAAGGTTCCACTTCATCCGTTTCCTTATCGATTGATATGCCAACAACTTGCAGACCATCAAGTTCGTATTCTTTCTGTAGATAAGTAAGGTGAGGTATAGATTTCTTGCAGGGTCCACACCATGTTGCCCAAAACTCTACTATGTATGGGGTTTCTGAAGATTCGTCGAATTGTCCCTTTACCCATGTAACGCTCAGTGAAGGGGCTTCAGAGCCAACTTGTAAATCCTTATTGCTACCACCAGACGTCATTTGGCCATTTGTTGTTGCTGGAATTATGAGTGCTAGTAGAACAAAAGTTGAAATAATTGAACGAATTCGCATTGTGGTAATCTCCTAAATATCCGCTGACCCATACATTTTGGGCTGCGCTATGACAATCATACGGCATCATCAAGCATAGCAACACTCTCAAACGCATTTCCTTCAAGCATTTGTAAACTAGCACCTCCTCCTGTGGATATATGGGTCATTTTGTCCTCTAAATCGAAAGCGGAAATCGCTGCTGCAGAGTCACCACCACCAATAATTGATGTCGCGCCATCCTCACTTGCTATGGCGATTGCCTCTGCTATTTGCTTAGTTCCTACATCAAAAGGCATGGTCTCAAAGACACCCATTGGTCCATTCCAAATGATTGTTTTAGCATGGCGCAGAATTTGGGAATAATTTGCTGTGGTGCTTGGTCCAATATCGAGCCCCATCCACCCATCTTGAATTTGTTGAGTCGCAATTTCAACCGACGTACCAGAGACAATGTTCTTAGCACAAACGTGATCAACTGGTAAAACCAATTCGGTTTCGCTTTCTTTTGCTGCACCAATCATCGACGCTGCGTCATCAACTCTATCCCGTTCAATCAAACTGTTTCCAACCTCTTGACCAAGTGCAACTAAAAACGTATACGCCATTGCACCACCAATAAGAATGGTGTCAACTTTTCCAAGTAAATTGTTGATTGCTCCCATTTTGTCGGAGACCTTAACTCCACCAAGAACAGCCACAAATGGACTTTCAGCATTTGCAATCGCATGATCTAAATACCGCAATTCTTTAGCAAGCAGCAATCCAACGACTCTTGGTTTTCCTTCCATTGCTCTTGGTACCCCAACCATCGACGCATGGCTTCTGTGTGCAGTACCAAAGGCATCATTGCAATAAATATCGCCCTTTGCTGCAAGGGTTAAAGAGAATGATTCATCTCCTGATTTTTCCCCTTTGTTAAATCGCAAATTTTCGATAAGTACTACATCCGAAGTGTCATCTTCATCTGAACAGACAACATCACGATTAATTAATTCTCCAAGCCGCTTCGCGATAGGAACAAGAGAGTATTCTTTTTCAAACCCAACACCAGATGGTCTCCCAAGATGGCTCATCAAAGTAAGTTTTCCACCTCTATCAAGAACACTTTTTACACTAGGTAGTGCCATTTGAATACGACGGTCATCAGTAATGATTCCATTCTTCATTGGAACATTAAAGTCCACTCGCATGAGTACTCGCTTCCCTGCAACATCAATTTGCTCGATGGTCTGTTTCATGTTGTCTATCTTATAAGATGTATACATAATGCGACCAATAATCCTCATTCTAGGACCAACTGCTGGTGGTAAAACCTCGCTCGCAATTGCCCTTGCCAACTCCCTAGAGGGAGGTGGAGAGTGTATCTGTGCTGACTCAATGCAGATTTATAGGGGGATGGATATTGGAACTGCAAAACCAACCACGGAGGAAAGGGAGCAAGCAGTACACCATCTTGTTGATATTGCAGAGCCAAGTGAAGACGGATTTACGGTCGAGTCGTGGCTGACGCTTGCTGAACGAACCGTCGAAGATATACGAAATCGTGGCAAGTGGCCAATTGTAGTTGGGGGAACAAATTTATACGTACAATCACTCTTGTTTGGTATGTTTGATGGACCCAAGTGCAATCAGGAAAAACGCGATGAACTTAATGCCGAGCCAAATACTGCTCTAATTGAACGACTTAAAGGTCTTGACCCTGAAGCCGCTGAGCGGATTCATGTTAATGACAAACGACGACTCGTTCGCGCGATAGAAGTTTGCGAAGAGACCGGACATCCACTTTCATCATTGCAATCACAGTGGGGAAAGCCAATGCCAAGGGAGGATGCCATCATTATTGGTATGTCTTGGCCAGTAAAAACAATTAATCGACGCATCAATTCTCGGCTTAAAGAGATGTTTAATGCCGGTTTTCTCGATGAAGTCACAAAACTTTCTGGGGTGCTTGGCAAACAAGCGTCCGAAGCTCTTGGCTACAAACAACTTCTTGAACATCTCAATGGAACTTGTACACTCGATGAAGCACAAGAGAAAATCAAGATTTTGACTCGTCGATATGCCAAACAACAACGGACTTGGCTTCGAAGGTTCCAAGTATTGCCATGTGCACATTTTATTGAGATGGGTAACATTAGCACACAACTCGCTGCCACAAAGGCACTTGCGTACATTCTTGGGGAATAAAATTTCGGAGGAGACACTTGACAATCTCTGAAAAGTCGTTCCAATGCGACGCCATGGGCAAGAGGTCCACTCATCATGACCGATGGGAAATAGCAAAGATCTTATCACCTAGAGACATCAACATTGGCTAAAAAGAAAACAACAAAAAAGAAAACGTCGAAGAAAAAAACGACAAAAAAGCGAAATGCTGTACCAGATGCAACTGGCAAGCATCTTGTAATTGTTGAATCCCCAGCAAAAGCAAGGACTATAAATAAGTACTTGGGGGATGACTTTGCGGTCACCTCATCAGTAGGACATATTCGAGATCTTCCAGCAAGAGCACCAAAGGGCGAAAAGCAACCTGTACCCGGAGTTGACCTTGAACACGATTTCAAACCGACTTATGAAATCTTGAAGGGGAAAAATGCTCTTGCAAGTGATTTAAAAAAAGCTGCAAAGGTTGCAAAAGACGTATGGTTCGCAAGCGACCTTGATCGTGAAGGAGAAGCCATTGCATGGCACCTTGCTGAACTTCTAAATGTGGATCCCTCCAAAGCGAAGCGAGTTATTTTTAATGCTATAACTAAGAAGCAAATCGAAGCTGCGTTTGAACATCCACACCCAATTAACATGGATTTCGTTGATGCACAACAAGCAAGAAGGATTTTGGATCGGATCGTTGGTTACAAAGTTTCACCGCTACTCTGGAAGAGGGTTGCAGGCGGTCTTAGTGCAGGTAGAGTGCAGTCGGTAGCAGTTCGAATAATTGTAGAACGTGAAAAAGAGATTGAAGCACATATTCCTAAAGAATCATGGAGCGTTGTTGGGAGGTTTAACCTAGAGAAGAGTACTACATCAACTCTTGCATCAACATGGAACACATTTATCAACACAAAGGACGAACGTGGTAGGACTCCGACTCGAAAACAAATAAATGCGTTTCTCACAGAGCACAATGGTCTTGAAGGAACGCTTGTAGAAGTTGGCGGCAAACCATTAAAAGTTGAACGCGAAGCAGATTGCGACGACAACATTACCTCACATACAAAACAATTAATCGATATAGGAAACGCTGTTGGTCTCGACAATCCAGCTATCACTGTCGAAGAAAATGATGAAGGAAAAGGTCCAGCAAAACAAACCATAGCACTTCATGGCGAAATCGCTGATGGAGTTTCATACTGCGTTAAAGATATTAAGCAAAAAGATAGTTCTGTCAGACCATCAGCCCCATTTATTACTTCTTCTTTACAGGCCTCTGCTTCAACGTCTCTTGGCTTCGGCGCAAAAAGAACCATGCGAGCAGCACAGGGTCTATATGAAGCTGGTTCAATTACTTATATGCGGACGGACTCCACACACTTATCCATTGATGCATTGAACGCAGTTCGTACATATATAAGCAATAAGTTTGGTGATGATTATTTACCTCAAAAACCAAATTTCTATTCCTCTACAAATAAGGATGCTCAAGAAGCACACGAAGCAATAAGACCGACTGACGCTAGCTTGCATCCTGAAAAACTACCTGCAAAATTAGATGAAGATCAGCGCCGTCTCTACGGTTTAATCTGGTCGAGATTTGTCGCTTGCCAAATGACACCTGCTCGATGGCATCGAACAGAAATATTCTTTGAACGAGAAGATGAAAAAACTGGAGCCATCTTCAAAGTCGGCGGACGAACTCTTGCATTTGATGGTTTCTATAAAGCAAGTGGTGTCCCATCCTCAGAAACAGAACAAAACCTACCTGAACTTCAAGAAGGTACTGTACTCTTTCCTTTTGATATTACTCCAAAGCAAAACTTTTCCTCACCTCCGCCAAGATATAGTGAGGCATCGCTGATAAAAAAATTGGAGTCAGAAGGTATAGGACGCCCTTCCACTTACGCTTCCATAATTGATGTTATTCAATACAGGAAATATGTGGAAAAAATTGAACGGTCCTTCCATCCTACTGATCTTGGTGAAGTTGTTACTGAAAAGTTAATCGAGGCATTCCCAATTCTGATGGGTGTTGAATACACCAGATCCCTAGAGGACCGACTCGATATAGTTGCACAAGGCGATATAAACTGGATCGACATGCTACACGACTTTTACGGTCGATTTAGCAAACGGTTAGAGACCGCATACGAAGAAATGCCACATGCAAAGGCAGAGACAAAACCAGCCATCTACAAGTGCCCCTCATGCGGAAGTCGAACAGAATATAGGTTCGGAAAAAACGGTCGCTTCCTATCTTGTACTAGTTATCCTGATTGCAAGTATGCAGCCCCAATTGATAGACAAGGTCGCCCACTACTTCCCGAACGCGTTGATGTTGCTTGCCCAGAGGATGGTTCAGCAATGGAAAAACGAACAGGTCGTTTCGGCCCATTCCTTGCATCCGTCAATTATCCTGAAATCAAAGCAGTAGTAAACCTCGATAAAAAAGGTGGTATCAAATATCCCACACCACCTGCTCTTCTAATTGAATCATTACATTGCGAGAAGTGTGAAAACCCGATGAACTTGCGTGAAGGTAAACGTGGACCATGGCTTGGATGCTCTACATTTCCAAAGTGTAAGGGGCGAATGGGATGGAAAACACTTGATGATGATATCAAGAAAGAACTTGAAACCGCCCTACGCGCGCATATAGAAGCAAACCCACAATTCATCGTAACCACGTTGAGCGGTGTAGTTATCCCAGAAGGCACTCCAATCGAAGATTTAATAGTAGAGGGAAACGTTGCCGAACTCGAAACCTTCGATGATTAATTAACCCTGGGTTAATATTCGAGCTGAAATTGGTTTGTTAACTCGGGGTTAATTAATCTACAATAGAAGTATGCAGCGCAAGGAAACGAAACAAATTCGTGTTGGGGATATTGCAATTGGTGGCGATGCGCCTATCTCTGTGCAATCGATGGTCTCGGGATATACACATGAAATTGATTCTTGTGTTGCAGAAATCAATCGACTCGTCAAAGCAGGAGTGGATATTGTCCGCGTAGCAGTTCCAGAAAAGAAAGACACTTCCGCACTTCCTGAAATTCTTTCACAAGTCAACGTTCCAATAGTCGCAGATGTACACTTTCACTTTAATCGTGCTATTGAGGCAGTCGAAGCTGGTGTCCACAAAATCCGGCTTAATCCGGGCAACATTTCTAACATAGAACAAGTACATTCAGTCATTGATGCTTGCAAAGATGCAAACATTCCAATTCGGGTAGGCGTCAACGAGGGCTCGGTTGTTGAACGTAAAGACAAACAAAAACGCCAAAAGGAACTAGTTTCGTTTTTCGCTGATAGAGATCATGGACATTTGCTTGCAATGATGATTGCAAAAGTCGAAGAGTATCTTGACATTTTTGAAAACAGAGATTTTCAAGATATCTGCTTAAGCGCAAAATTGATGGACGCTAAACTCGTAATAGAAATCTACAAAGAATTGTCTGCGCGGTTTGATTACCCTTTACACCTTGGAGTTACACATGCTGGCCCCCGTGAAACTGGTTCTATTAAATCAATTACTGCTCTGGGCTCCCTACTTTCACAAGGAGTAGGTGACACTATTCGAATTAGTTATGCGAGCGACCCGTTGTATGAAGTTATCGATGGAATCGAACTCCTGAACTGTTTAGGATTACGAAAACGGATAGGTGCAGAACTTATTGCCTGCCCAAGTTGTGGTCGCATTCAGGTTGACTTATTCAAACTAGTCGATGACGTTCGCGCTCAACTTGAACACGAAATAACTGTGCCAATGAAGGTTGCTGTTATGGGATGCGTTGTCAATGGTCCGGGAGAAGCAGAGGGCGCCGACGTCGCTGTTTTTGCTGGCGACCGAAGGGGTATTATTTACCTACAAGGAGAACGTGTAGCAAACGTTTCTGAAGATGAGATTCTAGATCGGCTCTTACTTGAATGTAAAACATTACAAAAAAATGTGCTCCAAGGGAAAACTAAACTCGGCGAAAAAACTGTCTCTATTGTTGCACCTGTAACAGTCGATGGTGAACGAGTATGAGGAACACCAGAAACAAAGGTTTTACAATTATTGAATTGCTTGTTGTAGTTGCAATCATAGCCATTCTCATCGGTGTGTTGTATCCAGCACTAACATCTGCAAGAGCAAGGGGCAAAAAAACCAACGAATTAAATCTCATCCGTGAGACGGGAAAAGCGTGGATTATGCACAATGGGATGCATCAAGACAAATTACTTGATGGTTACTTAAGCATCGATGTTCAAAAATATAGAGATCTTGCTTGGGTTTTTGAAGGTGATCAACTTGTGATGCCTGCTCCTGAATATAGTCCCTCTAACCCAAACGACGCGGGACCATGGACTTGGAGATTACTTTCGTACATGGATTACGATTGGAGATCATTACTCTTTTACGATGACCTTGAATGGGACATTAATTACGATGATGTTCTTTCTCACGCAGGACAGATTGCAACTCAACCAGCATTCGGTTACAACGGCTTCTACCTAGGTGGTTGGTGGGAATTAGATAATCACTCTGAAAAACCAGAAGTCATATTTGGCGATGTAGCCCTCACCGACGGAAGAAAAACGAGCGTAGTCGCAACATCATATTCACAACTTAAAAAAACAAACAAGCAAATTGTTTTTTGCAGCACTTTCCTCGCAACAGAAGGTATTCATGAAGAAAAACAAGATGATGTTGCTGGAACTTTTATGTCCATTCCAAGCATTCTTGCACGTGTTAATAAGTGGGAACCAGCACCTATGAATAGAATTGAAGCAAACTCAAATACATACGTTCCACTTGGACGATTCAATGGGATGCCTTCAATTTGTTTTGCGGATGGGAGTACAAATAACATCCATCTTGAAAAACTCCTTGACCAGTCAATGTGGATTCCAAAAGCTCAAAAGTTAGGTGATATTCCAGCAAGCGAGTTCAGCCACACACAATAAATTGTTATTTTGTTTCTTCTTTTTTCTTATTAGCATTATGAAGTTGCAATCGAAGCATCGCTCGCATTTGACGCATATATTTTTCGTCAAGCAGTGACTCCTTCGGGTTTACGCTCATCGCAGTAATCCATCTTTCTTCCGTTGGCGCGTAACCAAATAGCGTAGCAAGTCGAGGTGATAAGTCAGACATGTGCCCAGCCCCATACAAAACACCAATTGATGAAACATTTTCAACGACATCTAATGTTGCAGCAATATCTTTTAGTACTTCTGTATTACGATCAATAATAATTACTTGAGCTAACTCTGGTTGAACACCTTCAAGCATCTTGTCGCTCTCAGGCATCGACAACATCTCAATCATTAGTAACTTCGCTGTTTGTCTTGCTCCACCATTTGTAAATGAGTCAAGCATAGGAATTAGTTTCATAAAACCCGATGCAATTTTTGCAGTAAATGATTCCCCTGTAAGTGTTCCCAAAATCGTAATATCTGCTCCAAGAGCATTCAATTTCGCTTCCACCTCATCAATAGTCAAATCACTACAAAACCAGTTGGGTTCTTCGTACGGCAATACATCTAACTGAAACTCTAAGCCAAGAACGTCGGCAAATTCAGCTTGTAATCCTACCTTTTCTTCCTCTTCAGACAATTCGCTCTCATCATCAAGAATTTCGACGGTACGTCTCGCAGTTAAATCACTCGCGCTATCTTCTCCACCAATTGCACCATCGGAGCCAAAACTCCAAATAATAATTTCGTTTGTTGAAGGATTTACTTGTAATACAAACGGTCTTTGCCAAGGGTCCACAGAAGCATCTTCAACAAAATTAGATAACCGACTATCAATTAACGAGGCGTCTGCAATCACGTCTTCTAGTGTTTCGGGGATTAATTCTGTCTCTTCTGCGCATTTTTTTGCGACATCAGCAACGAATTCCAAGGATTTTTTGGTTGAAGCAACCCTCTCTTCATCCGTTGATCCACTTGGCGGTCTTGAGCCAGCGGGTCTAACCGATTCGTACAAGACAATATCCATTTCATCAAGAAGAATTGTGACTTCCTCGTAAAAGGATTCTTCCGCTACGTGCGCAACCCCGATAAGCCAAAGGTCCGGTTTTCCTTCGACTTCATACTTTCGAGAAACTAGTTCTATCGATACAACATTTTCACCCTGAGTTCGCCTTGTCCACTCCAAAGATGGTCCAGAAACACTTGGTGGTTCTTGAATCAGGTTTACAAGCAGAACTGTTGCATAAAGTGAAATCATATATTTTCTCCCTGTTGTGCCGCTGCAATCATCGCTTCAATTCTGCCAAACGCCCTTGCAGACCACCCACGAAAGAGCATGTACGGGAATAACGTTACAAGAGCAATTATCAAACCAAACGCCGTTGTTAATAATGCTGCTGCAATTCCTCCGGCTACATCGGATGGGTCAGTCAATACAGACTCTGCTCCTAATAATTTAAACGAGTCAATTATTCCAATGACAGTTCCAAGAATACCAAGAAGTGGCGCCGCTGTAACAATTGTCGAAAGTGCAACCATGTACCTGTCGATACGCGGTCGCTGCGCTTCAACCGCACCCATCGCTACGGCATCACTCGGACCATGTTCCGACATTGCCTTAGCAATAGCACCATAGGGCGAAGAATCACGTTTAATCATCTTCTGCACCGTCTCTGTGTCGCCACGAAGAAAAGCGCCATTCAAAATATCTAGTCGAGCAAACGACCCCCTACCTCCGACCAATATCCAAAACCAGCACCGTTCCAAAATAAGTGCAACACTTAGGATGCTGACTATAAGGAGAGGAACCATAACATAGCCGCCCCTATCTAAGATTGCTGATAGATCTTGCATAACTTCTTCGTGCATGTCGTAGATTGTAGGTTTAGAACATACAATCCGTGCGTGACAAACCTATCTTCTCCAAACCCACCTCTAGAATTGTTAGAAATCGCAACAATCATCGAATCCGAACTGGCTTCAAGGCTAAAGGTACTTCAATTACCTCCTCACCTAACTGAATCTGCAAAATACGCTGTTATGAATGGTGGAAAGCGCGTTCGTCCAGCTCTAACGCTTCTTTGTTGTGAAGCCGTTGGAGGTACTCGTGAACAAGCCTTGTCCGCTGCTGTTGCAGTTGAGTTCATGCACTGCTTTAGTTTGGTGCACGATGATCTTCCTGCTATAGATAACGATGATATACGAAGAGGAAAACCAACATTACACATTAAATCAGGCGAGGCAATGGCACTACTTGCTGGTGACTTACTACTACCAGTTGCGTTTTCGCAGTTAATTACTGATGAATATCACTCGAGCCAACAAGCAGAACTCACAAAATTACTAGCAAAAGCGACAAGGAAAATGGTCATAGGGCAAGTTTATGACACACTTGGAGGTCTTCCAGAGCACCTAAATGCAAAGCAGCAACTTGAGGAAATCCACTGCAATAAGACAGGTGCACTCATTCAATGTGCTTGTGAGATGGGTGCAATATGTGGAGATGCTTCTTTGACAGAGAGGAACGCGATTGCTTCGTTCGGTAAGGCAAACGGACTCATGTTTCAAATTGTTGACGACCTCATTGATTTACAGGGTTGCCCTGTACATGTTGGCAAAGCAACTGGAAAAGATGAAGAGGCAGGTAAGACAACATATCCTGGGATTTTCGGAGTAGAGGCATCAAAACAAGCTGTGGAAGAACTCCAAAAACAAGCAGTATCCGCGCTATCTACCTTAGGAAACAACGCAGAAACCTTATTATCTTTCAATCTTTGGATGGCTCTTAGAACGCGTTGAGCGTACAATGGAGTGTTCAAGATGACCACCTGCCTTCTTTCTACAATCCAAACTCCAGAAGATCTTAAAAAGATTCCTATTTCGGACTTACCAAAGCTCGCAACTGAAGTTCGCCATGCAATTTGTGAACAAGTTAAAAAGTGTGGAGGGCATCTAGCATCGAATTTAGGTGTTGTGGATTTGACCATAGCTCTTCATTACGTCTTTGATTTTTCACACGACAGAATGCTTTTTGATGTCGGGCACCAATGCTATACACACAAGTTGTTAACAGGAAGGCAGCCGCTTCTTGAAAAACTTCGACAGCGAGGTGGCATGTCTGGGTTCCCATCCCCAGATGAATCAACCTACGATCTGTTTTCAGTTGGGCATGCTGGGACTGCAATTTCAACTGCTGTTGGCATGGCTAGAGGTGATACCCTCCAAGGAGAAGCCTACGAGCCAACTACTAACAACGATGGGCGAAGAGTCGTTGCATTTGTTGGAGATGCATCTATTGTTAACGGGGTAGCAATGGAGGGCTTAAATAACGCTGGCACATTAAAACGGCAGTTTCTAGTTGTTCTCAATGACAACAACATGGGCATTGCCAATCCACAAGGAGCTATAGCAGATTATTTTGATCACCTTAGAGTTGGTTCAACTTACCGCTCTATGAAAAGAGCTGCCAAAAATGTGATGGGAAAATTGCCTGGTGGTTCAATGCTAGAAGACATGTCGCATCGAATGACTGAAATGATGAAGGATGCAATTTTTGAGGATTCTTGGTTTGAACATTTTGGTTTGCTTTCAATTGGACCAATGGACGGTCACGATTTGCCCTCATTGATTGAGATGCTCATTGAAGTACGTGATGTCGATCGCCCACTTATTCTTCATGTACATACGACAAAAGGTAAGGGGTACGAATACACAGAACAAGATTCGACTGCATTCCACTCTTCAAAACCATTTGCTATAACAAATACATGCGTTGAAATGCAACCCTCAGGGAGAAGTTTTACTTCTGCATTTTCTGATTCACTTTGCGACCTGATGCTTCAAGATGACAAAATCGTTGCTGCAACTGCAGCAATGCCTGATGGTACGGGTATTGATAAAGCAATGGAGAAATTCCCAAACCGAGTTTGGGATACTGGTATTTGTGAATCACACGCAATGGATATGCTTGCTGGAATGGCAAAAACCGGATGCAAACCATTCTTTGCTGTTTACTCAACATTCTTACAGCGCGCTTTTGATCAAGCATTTCAGGAGGTATCACTTCAGGGATTACCACTTCGCCTTTGCCTTGACCGTGCTGGAGTGGTAGGTGGTGATGGTGCTGTACATCATGGCTTTTGCGATATTTCACTTTTGCGAGTACTTCCAGATGCTGTGATTATGGCTGCAATCGATGAGCCCTCTTTACGAGAAGCAATGACTTTCATGGCGAACTATGACGCTGGACTAACCGCAGTTCGATACCCGCGCGACACTGTGCAACAACTTGAACAAAGATGCCCACCATTCAAACTCGGTAAGGCACATCCGTTAAGAAAAACCAACAATCCAAAATTAGCAATTCTTGGTTTCGGTACGACAACTCTTGATGCACTTAAAGCAGCCGAGATCGTTGACTGTGAAACAATTGATGTTTACGACTTCCGATTTGCAAAACCAGTTGATGGTAAACTTCTCGAAGAATTAATTTCAAACAAGATTCCAATTATCACAGTCGAAGACCACTCTATTGTTGGTGGTTTTGGATCTGCGATTCTTGAAGAATCAGCGAAACGCAAACTTGATTCTTCATACATCACTACTCTTGGACTACCAGACAGATGGATTGGACATGGTTCTCGCAAGGAACAACTCGCTGAAGCGGGAATCGATGCAACAGGTATAGCTTCGGTTGCATCGCGTATCTTGAATGAAACATATTCAGAAACACCATTTGTTGTAACAAGATAAAGTAACGATTCTATGTCTATTCTCATCATCGAACACAGTGACTTAACTGGATCTGACCGGCTTGGTCAACGGCTCCTTGAAGATGGTCATCGTTTGCAAGTTGTACGAGTACATCTTGGGGAAAAACTTCCATCGGACCTTGATGAAATTGATGGCGTAATTAGTTGTGGCGGACCACAAGACCCAACCTGTGATGAACCATGGATTGAACAAGAACTTTCTCTGCTTAAGGAAGCCGACTCTAAAGAGATACCTGTTTTTGGGATGTGTCTTGGAAGCCAATTACTTGCAAGAGCTTTAGGAGGTGAACTTTTAAAATGTGAATCACCAGAACTTGGATGGTATGAGGTCTCTCTTACACCAGTTGGTCGAGCTGATTTTATTCTTTCTGGACAGCCTTGGGATGGACCACAATTCCATTGGCATAATTGGCAAGTAAGCAAACTTCCCGATGGAGCAACCCTACTTGCATCAAGTCAGTTGTGCAATGTTCAGGCATGGATGAAGGGTGTCTGCACATACGCTGTGCAATTCCATCCTGAATGTACAAAAGAACGTATTGAATCGTGGATTGACGATGATGCCAAGCAGCTAGAAAAGGCAAACATATCCCCTAAACAAATCGAAAACGACACGAATACCAACTTAGAAGATTACATCCGATTAACAAATCGACTTTTCGATGCAATCTCTCAACTTCTCATGCCGATGCAAAATCGCTTAGTACGGCAACGTCATTAACTTGTGTGTAAGATTCCTGACTATTTAAAACCCTATCAAGATGCGGTTGAAGAACACGGAGGAACATTCGATGCAACGCTTTGGCGTTCTAGAGATGGCCAGGTACTTCGGTTCAAGACATTCTGTGATTTGATTGATTTCACTGGGGTATCCATTTTGGACGTTGGTTGTGGGGTTGGTGATTTTTCTGAGTATTTAATTCAACGTAAAATTAAATTTAAATCATTCCACGGGATTGATGCGATGGAAGCGATGATAGCGACGGCTAAGAATCGTCAACTAGAGGGTAGTACATTTTCGGTTTGTGACATGGTTGAAGATTCAGATATTTTCACCGGTTTCGATTGGATAACGTTCTCAGGATCACTCAACGCAATCGATGAGAATATTGCGATGGCTACAGTAAATGCAGCGTATGAAAGATGTGAGCGAGGCGTTGCATTTAATTTCTTGTCAAACCAATCTGACCACGAGTCCACATCGGAGGATTTGTCACCCGCTACACGTTTTAACACGATGCAGTGGATTGAGAGTGCCCTGTCCCTATCTAAAAGCGTTGACTTCACACAGTCCTATCTCAACGGGCACGACGCCACAATCGTCATACATAGATAAACAATCCCGCGGGAAAGTTTACACAACAAGAAAATCTCTTAAATGGAGGACTATCTATCTGCACTAAAAAAGTAGTACGAATTTCCGCAGTTATTGTTGGTTTTACCAAAAACCATATTACAATGCGGGTCGATTGGAGAAAAGAAAATGGAAACTAAATCAGAAACATCAACATCAAAACAAACTACTTTAAAAGTTGTTGCTACAACTGGTGGATTTAAATCATTTGTTGCCTTCCTTGCAGCAATGTTTATATTCCTTATTGTATTTATTGTTGGAATAATCGCTGGGTTTTCTGGCTTTGCAGCAGCAACAAAGGATACTGGACCAGTCCGCACCCATGTCGCTCATGAAGGCGACTCTTCAACTATTGCTGTTCTAAACGTTTCTGGAGTAATTGATGGTGGTAACGCTTCTTACGCAAAACAAGCAATAGATGCAATCCTTGACGAGGAGTCCATTCGCGCTGTTGTATTAAGGGTAAATTCTCCCGGTGGTGGAGTTACTGCATCCGATGAAATATGGTACAACGTTCAACGATTAAAAGAAGCCAACTTACCTCTCATTGCAAGTTATGGTGGTGTTGCTGCTTCGGGCGGATATTACATATCATGTAACGCTGATCACATCCTCGCGCAAGAAACAACTATAACTGGTTCTATTGGTGTAATTGCAAACATAATGACGTTTCAGGACTTGCTTAAAATGATTGGAATAAAACCAGTTACTCTTATCGCAAGTGACTCACCAGAGAAATCAGTTGCAAACGATGTATACCGCAACTGGACTGTCAAAGACAAGCAAAAAGTGACTGGTATTCTAGATGCAATGTATTCCATTTTTTATGATAGAGTGCAAGAAGGACGAGGCAAAGTAATCTCGGACGACAAAAAACTTGCAGCAATTGCAAACGGTTCTGCATACACCGCACAACAAGCAATGGGCAATGGGTTGATAGATGAGATTGGATATCTAGATGATGCCATCGTCGTTGCACAGCAACGATCTGGACTAACCAATTCTAATCCGACCATTGTTCACTATTCACGCGCTACACCTTCGTTTGGTGATCTTCTTGGCGTTCAATCAAGTGAATTCTCTGCATCCGACATACAGTCGATGCTACAAGAGTTTTCCATGCCAAAATTAATGTACCTCTACAATAAATAACACCAAACGTAGGTAAAAACATGTCAATATTCTTGCTTTGCGCGGTTCTTTCAACCGCTAATGCTTCTGCTGCGTCCACTCTGTATGACGAGGATATCCAAAAAGCTATTACAAAAATATCAACTGAACTTATATCAAGGCACGACCCAACATACTGCTGGGAAAATACAGGTAATAATTCTAGATCTTCAGGTTGGTTAACAAAATACAAAGGCGGAACAACCTCATTGACAACTCTTTCATTATTGTCAGCAGGAGTTTCGGTTCACGCACCTGAAATTAAATCTTCGGTTAAATACCTAGAAGGTATAAAACGCCCAAGTACGTACGTCCTCGCAACGAGGACGAGTGTTTGGTCGATGTTACCAAACCGATACAAAAAGAATTTAGCTAGGGACACGAGACGACTAGTATCTACGATGGGTATCTCTTCTGGAAGTTGGGGAAACTACGATGTTCCCCCAAAAACAATTTCCTCTGCTTCACCCCTAAATAGAGAGTTCGGAATGATTGCCTTACGTGAGTCCGCAAGAAATGGGTATCGAATTCCAAAAAAATGTTGGATGGCGATTGCGGAATCAACACTAACAACTCAACAAAATAATGGTGGTTGGTCATATGAACAGAGCGTAAAGAGTGGTACACCTTCATCAAACATGACTGTTGCTGCACTTAATTGTCTTTTGGGTGTTGATGAAATTATTGGTAAAAACCTAACAAAACAACAATCAGAATGGTTACACAGTTCAATAGAAAGAGCACTTTCTTGGTTAAACAAACACGCAACTACAGACGAGAACGTCGGTGGCACAACCTTGATGAGCTACCTTTATGGATTAGAAAGAGTAGCAATGTCATGCGGTCTCGCTGAGATTCACAATAAAGATTGGTTCAAAGATGGTGCTAGAGCAATAATTAAAACGCATTGCGCTACACGAAAAGCAAAAGGCAGTACAACAAATTTAGCATTTGCACTCTTGTTCCTTTCTCGTGGTCGAATCCCAATTGCATTGTGTGAACTCGCCAAAGAAGATGGGATTATTGACCCAAATAGAACTGCAGAGATAATTTCTCAAAGGTTATCAAATCAAACAGAGCAATCACTAACTTGGCAAATTGTTACTGATAAAGAACGCATTGAATCGTGGCTCGCTGCTCCCATTTTATTCATTCAAGATTATCATTCCATCCCAAAGGACTTACGTAAACTTAAGACATATTTAGACAGAGGAGGGCTGATTGTGATGCTTTCTCCGCAAAGAAATGCTGAGGATTTTTCCTCAATCGCAAAAGCACTTTGCCAAGGTATCTCACCAATCGAGGTCGATGACTCCCACTGGTCGAAATCCTTGATATCCGTTGTAAAAAATATCAAAATCACAACATGGCACGATGGAGTTCGTGATCGCATTCTCTTGATTCATGGTTCTCCGTCTTCGCTAGTTCACTCTGAAAAAAATATGCTTTCAAAAGCCCTTCTAAATATATGTTGCGGGGCGGCTGAACTCAATTTGTGGAAGCCAAGAATCTCTAAACCTTTAGATACAAAATCAAATAAAACTGTTTGGGTTGCAGAGCACGACGGTAGTTGGAGTGTTGAACTTGAAGGATTAAAGAAATGGAAGGTCAAAACAAAACCTATAAACCAAATTAAAAAAGGAAAACTTGTCCTTGTAGGTGGATTACACGAAAAAGAGGCAACCGATGAACTTGCAAAGCAAATTGTACGTGTTGCAAGAAATGGCTCCACTGTTCTTGTAGAATCAATCGGTGGAAGAAACCAATTTGCCGCAACAATGCAAGTACAAATTGAACAACTAACCGAAAACAACTTCACTCGTGATCTTCAGTTTCAAGAAGTTTTAGGGCAACGAGGATGGTCTATCTATTACCACAAGAAAATAGAACCACCAATGTGTGCCACTTTTAATACTGGGAAAGTCATCATCATAAATAGCGATCTTAGGAATGGCTTCCTTGACCATACTGCTTGGGGAGTGCATGGATACAACGCTTCTGTTGCTACACATATTATCGATACTCTCCTAGGCGGATAGATGCACTACACTGCTGTGGTGAAACATTATTCTTCAATTACGTTTGCTGGGGTACTTTGCCTTGCAGTAATTGCTGCGTTTATTGTTTCTAATGAACAACAGGAAAAACAAGCGAAGCGATTACTTTCTTCCTCTTCAATCACAGATCAACTTGAGGGAATTCAACTAGTTAAGAATGCACCATTTGATATTCTTTTAAACTTACTCAGCCCTGTTCTTGACAGCAATAATGAGGTGTCCTACTTAGCCCAAAAAACTTTAGTTACGGGAGCATTCAAACAAGAACGGCTAAAAGATCTAAGCACTTTAAAAATAGATAAAGAATTACTTGAAGCGGCTAAGTGGTGGGAAACAGATCCAAAAATACAAACCATACCTACAGTCCTGATTGACTCAAACATCTCTACATCCATTACTCATCTTGCTTGGTTTTTAGGAATAGAAGACGCGCCAACGTTCTCAGAGATGACTGAATTACCAATTAATGATAGCGTCGGAAGTGTTCTTCTTGCCGTCTTATCAATTGAGAAATTTGGAACTTCAGTACAAGTTCAAGAATTAATTAAAACATGGTCAAGGGATTACGATTTAGAAAGAAGAAAAGCAGCAATCTTGCTTGGAGCACTTGTTGGGTCAACAACTGTACCTTTGCAGTCGCAAATTGAAGAACTTAATACCCTTCAAACTGTCTGTGATGAAATGAGCATTGAATTAGCGTGGAGAACTATGCATAATGAAGATGGAACAATAAATCCTGAGATTGCTCTTGTAGGGATGCTAGCAAATAAGGAATTATTTTTCCCATTCCTTTTAGATAGTGTAACCGAAGGATTATGGGCTCATCCCGAACACCCAATTGCGATTGCGTTTCGTTTTGCTCCAGATATTTCAAAGAGGATTCCATTCGAATTGTTGCAGAGTGAAAAAACTAGAACAAAATGGTGGTCCCTCTTCTCTTGCGGGTTACTGCTTGAAGAACGATGATACTCAAATGAACTCAACAACTGCACTAAGCGTTCTCATGATGCCCAGAGATGCAAACATCTATGGGACTATTTTTGGTGGCATCATCCTCTCGTACATTGACCAAGCGGGTTTTGTAGAAGCGAGAAGGCACGGTGTACACAGATGGCTTACGGCTTCCGTTGATCGAGTTGACTTTAAAAAGCCTGTTTACGTAGGCGACGTTGTTCGTTTTCATACTCAGACCCTAAAAACAGGTTGTTCATCCGTAGAAATTGAGGTAAGTGTCGAATCAGAGCGGTACGATTCTGGTGAAAAAGTTGTTGTCACCAAAGCAACAATGACGATGGTCAGCGTCGACGCTTGTGGTAAAGCCATTCCGTTCGACTCACCTCCTACTATTGATTCCACTGGAGAATCCGCATGACAACAAAACTTGCGGTTCTTTTTAGTGGAGGTGGAACAACTATCTTGAATTTGCTCAGTCAGATCGAGGATAAAAAACTCGACGCTGAAATCATCCTCTCAATTGCTTCAAGAAATGACATAATAGGAATTGACCGTCTTGCTGAAAGGGGCATCGATGTTGCCATTGCAAAGCAGGATGGAGATACAACCGAGACAGTTGATAGAAAAATTCAAGCATGGCTTGATAATTCTAAACCCGATTTGATTTTACTATGTGGGTATCTGCGGTTTTTTCAGTTAAAGCCTTGGATGGAGGGAAGAGTACTCAACATTCACCCCGCCCTTCTTCCGAACTTTGGTGGCAAGGGAATGTATGGACTCAACGTCCACAAATCAGTTATAGAACATGGTGAAAAAACATCTGGCTGTACTGTGCACTATGTGGATGACAAATATGACCACGGTCCAATAATTATTCAAAAAACGTGTGATGTACTAGAGAATGACACACCAGAGACCCTCGCAAAACGCGTTTTTGAACTCGAATGTATCGCCTACCCAGAGGCAATTCGTTTAGTTGCTTCGCAACTCAATGTATGATGCACGCAGCATGAGCAAACCCAACTCAAAACAGAAAAAATCCAAAAGACCATTTTTGCGCGGTCTCGCAGTCCTCTTGCCATCTGTTCTAACTCTCTGGTTAATCGTAAAGGCATATCAATTTATTGATTCAGCAATTGCTGAACCAATCAATCGAGGTATCAGGGCTAGTTTTATTCAATTACCGAATTATGTCCCATCGATTCGAGAAACCTTTGCAATGGGTCCCACCCTAGAAGAACTAAATGAAGCAGCCGAAAAAGCTGGCATTGCTGTTTCCAATACTTCTGCACTTCAAGAATTATCCCAAGAAATGTTCGCAACTTCTGTCAACACTTGGTGGACCGAACACCCATGGATGAACTTTCTTGGGCTTATAGTTGCTGCAGTAATAGTTTACATTTCCGGACGACTCGTTGGCGGTTTTATTGGTCGCGCAATGTACCGACGCATTGAAAAAATCATGGTCGCGGTTCCAGTAATACGTAAGGTCTACCCGTACGTAAAACAATTGGTGGACTTTTTGATTAGCGATGAAGACAAACCAAAATTTAGCCGTGTAGTTGCTGTTGAATATCCTAGAAAAGGAATCTGGTCTGTTGGCTTTATGACTGGCGAATCACTTAAAGTAATTGAAAAAAAGATTCCTGATTCCGTCACCATTTTCATTCCGAGTTCGCCAACACCATTCACTGGATACACTATCACGGTACCTAGAATTGATACGATTGACCTTCCAATTACGGTGGAAGAAGCTATCCGTTTTGCTGTCAGTGGCGGGGTTTTGGTGCCAGATCACCAGAATATGGTGGGCTTAGAACCTGCTAAAATGGAAACCGAGGATACTCCTGAGCAAAACAAGGAATAGAAGAAGGTACTACCAATGCAAATCAACGTAACAAGTAAAAACCTCGAAATGACTCCAACAATCGAGGAATACGCTCAAACCAAGGCAGACAAACTAACTCGATTCTATGACCGAATTGAACAAATTGAAGTCAAAGTCGAAAAAACCACTCATGGCTTCACCGCAGAAATAATCACGGATGTAGAGCACCATGACAATATCGTCGCTAATTGCGAAGATAATGATTTGCATGCAGCCATCGACAGTTGCATAGACAAGAGCGTCCGCCAGTTGACCGACCTCAAGTCAAAGACACGTGACCACAAGCACAACACTCCTACTGGAGGACAAGAACGATGAAACTTATGGATATCGTTGTCAAAGATGCAATAATTCCAGAACTCAAAGCAACCAATCGTGATGGTGTCATCATCGAATTGGTCGATGCACTTGTCTCCTCTGATTGCGTGACTGACGACCAACGGGACGATTTTGCTAAAGCAATTATCCGTAGAGAAAACAAGGGTTCAACTGGCTTTGGACATGGTGTTGCTGTTCCACACGTAAAACATGCAGACATCAAAACAATGCATATTGCAATAGGCATTAGCATCATGGGTGTAGATTTCAAAGCTCTCGATCGTGAACCCGTCTACTCTGTTGTCTTGTTGCTGAGTCCAGAAGACCAACCCGAAAATCACCTAGACGCGATGGAAGCGATTTTTAGTTCCCTAAGCCAAGATACATTTAGACGCTTCCTTCGCCAAGCAAGCTCGTCCGATGATGTGCTCACACTTTTGGCAGAGACAGATAACGCCGTTCGATAAGGACCGTTTTAAAATATTACTTTGAATCGCATTTTTAATTGAAATGCCAACACTATCACCCCCTACTAAGTTATGGCTACCGTATCAAAAACAGTAAAAATCACAAATCGGCTCGGCATGCATGCACGCCCTGCTATGTTATTTGCTGAAATTGCTGGAAAATTTTCTGCAGCAATTACTGTCGGCCACAAAGAGAGTGATCAAGTAGATGCAAAATCCATAATGCAACTCATGATGCTCGCTGCAACTGAAGGTACGTCATTAACAATTCACGCTGACGGGGATGACGCGGATACTGCAATCTCAGAACTCGTCTCTCTAGTCCAATCCGGTTTCAACGAGTAAACAATCCCGCGGATCGTTTATAGAAGAGGGTCGTTTACCTACGAAGTTGTTCCGCGCGTAAGTCGCGTGACATCAATGACTTAATCGCATCCTGCAAAGGCAATTCCTCGTAAAGAACGCTATACATTGCATTTGCTATTGGCATATCAACTGCAAGTTCTTCCGCTAGAGAGTGGACTGCTTTTGTTGTAGCAACGCCCTCTACCACAGAGCCCATGGTTTCAGTTATTGTTTTTAGGTCCTCGCCCTTGCCGAGCCGCTCGCCACACGTTCGGTTCCTGCCATACGGGCTAAAACAAGTTGTCGCCAAATCACCAACACCTGCAATCCCAAAGAATGTTTCTAATTGAGCACCAAGTGATACACCTAAGCGTGATATTTCTGCAAGCCCCCTTGCAAGCATTGCTGATTTTGCGTTATCACCTAGGTCCATTCCGTCACAAATCCCCGCTGCAATCGCGACTACATTTTTTAGTGCACCAGCGAGTTCAACTCCTAGTGGATCCCCATGTGTATAAATACGAAGCCAAGGTACATCAAATAAATCTTGTACTTGTTTTGCAACTGCACTATCAATCGAACTTGCAACCATAGCAGCAGGTTGCCTCTGAACTAATTCGGTTGCGATGGTTGGTCCAGATAATACGCATGTGCAGTGTTCTCCTTGCACAACATCTTCTATAACTTGTGTAGGCAAAAGATTTGTCCCAACTTCGATGCCTTTGGCAACACATGCAATCGGAACACCATCTTCAATTGATGAAGACAAACCACTCCAAACGTCACGAATGAACTGGGTTGGAATAGCATTCAATGCAACATCAACATCTGAAAAAACCTCATCTGCGTTTGGGGTAACTCTGATTGAATCAGACAATGTAAAGTTAAGCAATCGTCCTGATTTTCGCCTCTGTGCAAGATCATCGACATGGCTTGGAAAAGGACCCCATAACTTCACATTTGACCCCCTAGCAGACAGTGCATCGGCCATCACAAGTCCCATTTGCCCATCACCAATTACAGCTATCGTAGTCATAGTACTCTTACTCTCGTTGAGCTCATATATCGCATAAGATTACTTGAATCCTACACGAACAATACGCCCTAAATAGGGCTATAGTAGGAAGGAATCACGAAGGAATCACATTTTATGCCCGAAACTGCTCATAACGATCAACCAAACCAATCTGGCACCATGGAAGGCGCACAAAAACTAGAGAGACGACTCCTCATTGCTCTTGGTGGTGGTGTTCTACTAGCGGTTTCATGGATAGGGCATCTTCTTGGTTCCCATTCCCTGATAGCGCAAATACCCGCCGCAATCGGAGCAATCATTCTGGTAATTCCGCTTCTTTCAGGAGCTTGGAATGAAATCAAAGAAGGAAAGCCTGCGAGCGATTCACTTGCATCATTAGCGGTTGTCGCTGCCCTATCAGCTGATATGTATTTGGCTGCTGGTTTTCTCGCTCTCTTTCTTTGGATGGCAAATCTCATTTTAAGCCGGACTGCTTGGGGAGCACAACGCGCCATAAGAGACCTTGTTGATTTAACTCCAAAACAAGCTCGACTTATTGAAGGCGGGAATGAGAAATCCGTAGCAATGAAAGACATTGCTATCGGAATGATTGTGAGAATTCGCCCAGGTGAAAACTTGCCAGTCGACGGTAGAATAGTTACTGGAAATTCCGATATTAATCAGGCTTCTCTAACTGGCGAAGCTGTTCCAATAGAAGTTGAGGTTGGTACTGATGTTTATGCAGGCACTACAAACTTAACTGGTCAAATAGACGTTCAAGTAACCGCAGTTGCCGCAGAAACAACAATCGGAAAAGTAGAGTCACTCATTCGAGAAGCTGAATCAACTCGAACTCAAAAACAAGAACTAATCGAACAACTCGCATCCTACTACTTTTCAATCGTGGTTATGGTTGCTGCTGTTGTCTGGTTCTTTACAAGCCGAAGTGCTGACGAAGTGGTTCGAAGTGATGCGGCTGTCCGCGCAATTACAGTTCTCGTCGTCACTTGCCCAGGTGGACTATTAATTGCTCATCCAACCGCAATGGTTGCTGCATTCGCGGCTGCTGCACGTCTTGGCATCATGATTAAACATACGATGACGCTAGAGACAGCTGCTGGTATTGATACTGTAATCATGGACAAAACCGGCACACTCACAACTGGCAATTTCGCTGTGAGTCGTCTTGCTCCCGCAGAAGGTGTCGAAGGTGCTATTCTTTTACAAGCTGCTGCTGATGCTGAACAACATTCCAATCACCCTTTAGCAAAGTCCATCTTAGAGACCGCAAACCAAGCAAACATTACTCCCGAAAATGTTGAAAACTATGAGGAAGTTCATGGTCAGGGAGTTATTGCTCATACCGCAAACAGTGACATCTACGCAGGTCGCGGTGCATGGCTAGAGGGATTGAATAACGCAATCTCCACTCAAGTCAAAGCGGTTTCATCAAAAATCGAAGGTATGTCAAGCGTTCACATCATGCTTGGTTCTCAATACTTAGGAGCAGTAGGACTTGAAGATAAACTTCGCCCACATGCAGCAGAGGCAGTAGAAGATATGAGAAGGCACGGAGTTCGTCACGTCTCGATTTTCACTGGTGACCGATTTGATGTAGCAAAACGTGTCGCACAATCCGTTGGCGTTGATGCCATTGAAGCAGAATGCCTACCTGAAGAAAAACACGAAGAACTTAAATATCTCATTAATCGTGGCCACAGCACTCTAGTTGTTGGCGATGGTATTAACGATGGTCCTATCCTCGCTACAGCAGATGTTGGTGTTGCAATGGGTTTGAGCGGTTCAGATATCGCTACAAATAGTGCGGGTGTTGCTTTAATGAATGATGACCTTCGAAACATCCCGTTTTTGATTTCACTTGCTCGCAAAACAAAGAGCGTAATCGGTCAAAATATAGGAGCATCACTTGTACTTGCAATCGTTGGATTAGCTCTTGCTGCTACAGGCAATATCAATATCTGGGTTACACCTTTTTATTATGCTCTTGGCTACGTTGTTGTTATTGCAAACAGTTTACGTCTAATCCGATTCGGTGAGGAGTTTACATCCGTCGTAGAGTCGCAGCGAAAAATGGAAGAATCACGAGTCCATAAACCAGTACGGCAAATCGCAACAAGTTAATAGAATCGTTATGCGATTGTAATCGACTCGTCTAGGAAGACGTCTTGAATTGCACCAAGTAGTTGAACACCATCTTTCATTGGACGTTGGAATGCTTTGCGACCTGAAATAAGACCACAGCCACCTGCACGTTTATTGATAACTGCTGTTTGTACTGCTTGAGCAAAATCGTTTTCGCCAGAAGCGCCACCTGAGTTAATCAAACCACAACGTCCGCTGTAGCAGTTTAGTACTTGATACCGACATAAATCAATTGGGTGGTCAGTACATAAATCGTCATACATTCCCTTATGGAATTTACCAAACGATGTGCCGTTTTCGTTCATTGCAACATAGCCACCATTGTTCGTTGCTTGCTTTTGTTTGATAATATCAGCTTCGATTGTTACCCCGAGATGATTTGCTTGTCCAGTCAAATCCGCTGACGCATGGTAATCCGTACCGTTTACTTTGAAATCACTATTGCGTAAGTAACACCAAAGTACCGTCGCCATTCCAAGTTCGTGCGCCAACTGAAATGCGTGTGCAACCTCTTGGATTTGTCTGCTAGATTCTTCTGACCCATAGTAAATCGTAGCGCCGACTGCTGCCGCACCAAGATTCCATGCCTCCTCAACAGTTCCAAACATAATTTGGTCGAAATTGTTTGGGCTTGTCATCAGTTCATTGTGATTTATTTTGACAATGAATGGAATTTTATGAGCGTAATCCCTTGCAACTGTACCAAGGACGCCAAAAGTAGATGCAACTGCATTACAACCTCCCTCAACTGCGAGATCAATAATATTTGAGGGGTCAAAGTAGAGTGGGTTTGGTGTAAAAGATGCTCCTCCAGAGTGTTCAATTCCTTGGTCAACAGGAAGAATTGAAAGATATCCCGATCCACCAAGACGACCGTGATTGTAAATCGAGGAGAGGTTGCGTAATACTTGCGGATTGCGGTCACTATTTTTCCACGTTCTATCAACAAAATCACAACCGGGCAGATGAAGTAAATCAGAGGAAACCTTCGCCTTATATGAAAGAAGGTTTTCTGCCTCTGATCCAAGATATTCAGTAGTTGAAGTCATAGTTAAAGTCATAATTGTCTCCTGTTTAAGAGGAACATTATATCAACTTAGGGTGTACTAAGTCAGATGCAAACCGCCTGTCCATCACGACGCGAATCGCTCGCTCCTGCATACCCATCGTCGATTCCCTGCACAATTTGTCCACCCCCAAATTCAACCGATCTCTTCGTTGCAACTGTAAGTTCGTGTCCCTTTTCTCTCAACGACTCATATACCTCGTTTGAAAATCCCGGCTCAATTCCAACCCTTGCATCGCCTAACAATTTCCACCTCGGTGCATCAAGTGCTGCCTGAGGATTTTGGTTTCCAAATACTAACCGGTTAACTACTTGCAGATGTCCTTGGGGCTGCATCGGTCCGCCCATAACACCAAAAGGAGTTCGCCTATTTCCTTGCTCAAGAAAACCGGGAATAATTGTATGAAACGGTCTCTTGTTTGGACCTATCGTGTTTGGATGATTTGGCTCAAGAGAAAAACCACGACCACGATTCTGAAGTGCAATTCCAGTCCTTGGGACTACCATACCAGAACCAAACCCCTCAAAATTACTTTGTATAAATGAACACTGCATTCCGTTTGCATCCCCAGTTGCAAGGTAAACAGTTGAGGAATACCTAGGTATTGCATTTGTATCAATTTGAGATGCTTCGTTAGTAATAGTTGCACAATGATGTTTGATTCTGGCATCATCTAATAAGTCGCAACAATCACCAGAAATTTCAGGATCAGCAACAAACGTATGTGCATCTGCAAACGCCCTCTTCATCGCTTCAATTTGTATATGTAAAACATTTGGGTTGTCACATTGAGATAAATCTGCTCCCATCTCTTGCACAATTTTCATTGCAATTAATGCAGCAATTCCCTGACCATTTGGAGGTAATTCATAAAATGTTGCACCTCCAACATCGATAGATAATGGTGTAACCCATGAACTTTCGTGAGCCGCTAAATCCTCCTTGCGAAGAAATCCACCACCCTCCTTTGCTGCTTTGTCAATCTGCTGTGCAAGATCCCCTGTGTAAAACGATGCACCATTCGTCTGTGCTATTTCTTCAAGCGTATTTGCATGATCTGGCAAAGTAATATATTGACCAACTTCTGGCGGCTTCCCATCAAACAAAAATGTCTCACACCACGATTGTTCGCCTCTGAACCTATCAGTACCACTCTGCCACCTTTGAGCGGTTTGTGTGGAAACCAAAAAACCGTTTCGTGCATACGAAATCGCTGGTGAAACAATTTGGCTCAGAGTCAAATTACCGAAACGTTCATGGAGCATTATCCATGTTGCAACTGCACCTGGTACAGTCACAGGCAACCAGCCAACTGATGGAATCTCACCATCTAACGAATTTGGCATGAGGGAAGGCGACTTTCCCGACCCGTTTATCCCGTAAATATTGTTGCCATCATGCACAATAGCAAACGCATCCCCACCTATTCCGTTGGCGCACGGTTCAACAACTGTACTCGCAATTGCAGAAGCTAGTGCAGCATCCACTGCGTTTCCTCCAAGACGGAGCATTTCTAATCCCGCTTGTGAGGCTAGTGGTTGAGAACAAGCAACAACATTTTTACCAAGGACTGCTTCTCTATTTGATGAATACGGGAGAGACCAATCCATCATGCAACCTGCTCAATCCACCCACCACAAATAACTCTTGTTCCTTGATAACAAACAATCGCTTGTCCGGTTGCACCTCCTCGTTGCGGAGAATTGAATTTAACTTCAATTGTATCGTTCACCTTTCTAACTTTACCAGAAGCCGGAGGAGAGTTGTATCGAATCTTAGCGGTGCAAGATAACCACTCTTCACTAGGGTCAATTAACCAATTTGTATCATTTGCAATAACGGTTTTCGTATTGAGCAACTCTTCACCACCAATTGTCACTGTATTCTTTATTGGATCTTTAGCAACAACGTACATCGGCTTGCTCAGCGCAATCCCGAGTCCTCTTCTCTGACCAATAGTGTATTTTTGCTGTCCTTCGTGTTGCCCAATTACGTTCCCGTCTGCATCAAGTACTTCGCCCTGCTTCAAACACTCTGGAGTTCTCTTTGCTATTAAATTTAGATAGTTATCATCAGGAACGAAACAAATTTCTTGTGAATCGGGCTTATCAAAGACAGGCAAATCAAATTCTTTTGCAAGATTACGAACTTCACTCTTTTGTAAGTGACCGATTGGTAACATCATTTCCCCAATACGTTCTTTGCTCGCTCCAAACAATACATAACTCTGGTCTTTGCCTTCATCTGCGCCCATGTGAAGTTCGTTGCTGTTTTTAATTTGGGCGTAATGACCCGAAGCAACAAACTCAGCACCGATTGAATTTGCATACTCATGTAATTTGCCAAATTTTAGCCAATCGTTACACCGAATACATGGATTTGGGGTTCGTCCTGCATTGTACTCATCAACGAAATAATCAATAATTTTTCCAAAATCAGCTTTGAAATCTAGAGCATAAAACGCCATTCCTAGTTTTGCACTTACGTGTCTTGCATCATGCGCATCATCAATCGAACAACACCCTTTATGTCCAATAGTAATTTCTTGTTCTACTTCATCGCCTACCGAACCAAGTCGCATAAAGCACCCTATGACTTCGTGGCCTTGCTGTGTCAATAACGCCGCTGCAACGGAAGAATCCACCCCGCCTGACATTGCCATTAAAACTTTTGCCATACGCACAGTGTACTCCAAGTGACTGTCAAACTCCGCAGCAAGAAACGACCCGCGGGATTGTTTACTAGAGAAAGAAACGACCCGCGGGATTGTTTACGAGTAGTCGGTTGCAGCCACACCCTCGTGTTATCATTTGGCTATGCTTGTGTATGCAGGAATAGATGAAGCAGGTTATGGACCGATGTTTGGTCCGCTTTGCGTTGCATCTTCGGCATTTGAGTTACCTGATTACAACCCAAAAGATGGTGCTCCAGACATGTGGGCATTGCTCAACACTATTCTTTGCAAAAAGCGTAGAGACGCAAAACATAAAATCGCAATCAACGATTCAAAACAACTCAAATCGAATGCAAAGAACAAATCTCTTACACATCTTGAGCGAGGGGTATTTACGTTCATGTCTTCTATGGGACTCGCGCAACCGAAAACTGACGTCGACTTTTTTAAGGCACTTCAATGCGATATCGGGGAGTCAAGTTGGACACAATCATCAACTCTTTTGCCTGTTGGAAACGATACAAAACTGCTTCAAATTGATGCAGCGCAATTACAAAGGGTTCTATGTGAAGCAAACATTCAATGCAAACATCTCGCATGCACAGCAATAGATGCGAAGTTGTATAACAAAAGAACCACACACGCCAGTAAAGCAGCACTTAATTTCTCGATTGCAATGCAACACGTCGATCAACTAATCAGAAAATTTCCAAATGAACATCCACGTATAATTATCGACCGCCATGGAGGTAAGGTGAAATACCGAAGTGACCTCCAACTTTCTTGGCCAGAGGCAAAAATTCAAGTACTCATCGAAGACCAATTAATGAGTAGATATCGCTTGAATATTGACGGGATGAAGGCAACAATCACCTTCGCATCCAAGAGTGATGAGAAGCATCTACCAGTAGCCCTTGCTTCAATGGTTGCGAAGTATTCACGTGAACTTTATATGTTGCGATTTAACAGATTTTTCCAATCAGAATTACCTGAATTAAAACCAACTGCGGGTTATGTTCAAGATGGTCGCCGTTTTCTCAAAGAAATCGAGCCAATTTTGGTAGAAAAAGGGATAAAACACGAACTCATCGTCCGTTCTTCATAAAACACTATTGACTAAGATTTTTTTTCGTATAAAATGCGTGGCTTGCCACCCTTTTTGCGAATGTCGCAATTATACAGATGGCGTTACCAAGGTCTCAGTCGCATATTCGCGGCGCAGCGGAAGGAGTTTACCGTTGCAAGAAGATGAAGAAGAGGCCCAGCAGCACTGACTGATCCTAATTGGGATGGCTCAGGAAAGCTTGGGCTAAAAAGTGTTCGTTAATTAAACAAAGTAATAGAACCCACCACGCGTGTGTTGGGTGTTGGGGTATCAAAAGATAGGACCTTTTGGTCTAACTGGTAAAGAATTATGGCAGCAAGAGATTTAAAATACGTAAGAAACATAGGCATTTGCGCACATATCGACGCAGGTAAAACGACTGTTACTGAACGTGTTCTGTACTACACTGGCAAAAGTTACAAGATTGGCGAAGTGCACGAAGGAACCGCAACAATGGACTTCCTCGAGGAAGAACAAGAGCGTGGTATTACTATTCAGTCAGCAGCAACAACTTGCCCATGGGATTACAACGGTCAAGAATACACTGTTAATCTTATCGATACTCCGGGGCACGTTGACTTTACCATCGAAGTAGAACGCTCAATGCGAGTCCTAGATGGAGCGGTCGCTGTTTTTGACGGTAAGGAAGGTGTTGAAGCACAGTCAGAGACCGTCTGGCGCCAAGCAGACAGGTACAACGTACCGCGACTTTGTCTTATCAACAAGATGGATAAAATCGGTGCGGACTTTGAATTCAGTTTTGGAACTTTAAGAGAACGCCTCGGTGCGAATGCTATCGCTGTTCAACTTCCTATTGGTGCGGGCGACAATTTCGAAGGTATCGTTGACCTTATCGAAATGAAAGCTTATTACTTTGACAGCGGTGACATGGGTTCGGTAGTTGAACAACGTGACATTCCTGATGACATGAAAGAAATGGCAGAAATCTGGCGCCATGACATCATCGAACGGATTGCTGAACTCGATGACGAGTTAACCGAACTTTACCTTGAAGATGAATCAGCAATTACAGAAGGGCAACTCAAAGCAGCGCTACGCCGCGCGACGATTGAGATGCGAGCCTTCCCAACTTACTGCGGATCTGCACTTAAAAATATAGGTGTTCAAAGAGTACTCAACGGTGTAATTGAATATCTTCCAAATCCAACTGAAGTTCCTGACGTGCAGGGGACAAACCCTAAGGATAAAAATGAAAAATTGTCAAGACCAAGTAGCGAAGATGCACCATTTTCTGGCTTGGTTTTCAAAGTTGTAAGTGACTCACATGGCGATTTAACTTATGTTCGAGTTTACTCAGGCAAACTTGAAAAAGGAAGCCGAGTTTTAAATCCCGGAAACGGTAGAAAAGAAAACGTATCTAGAATTTACGAAATGCACGCAAAAGATCGCCAAGCCCTAGATTTTGCGGGTGCCGGTTCAATCGTTGCTGTAATTGGTCTCAAGAACTCAGTAACTGGCGACACGCTTTGTGAAACAAACGATCCAATTATTCTTGAACGTATGCATTTTCCAGATCCAGTTATTTCAATGTCAATCGAGCCAATTACAAACGATGACAAGAAGAAACTTGGAGAAGCGCTTACGACTATTCGTAGAGAAGACCCTTCATTCCATGCGAATTACAATGATGAGACGGGTGAAACAATTATTTCAGGTATGGGAGAGTTGCATCTTGAAATCGTCAAAAACAAACTTACAAGAGATCTAAAAATTGGTGTAAATGTAGGTCAGCCACGCGTTTCATATCGTGAAACAATCACTGGAATCGCTGAAAATGTTCGTGGTAAATTCGTAAAACAATCTGGTGGACGTGGTCAGTTCGGTGACGTTGTCATGAACGTTAAGCCGATTACTGTAAAAGAAGCAGAAGAACAAGAACTTGTCATGAAGAATGGCATTGTGTTTGTAGACACAATCACACACGGTTCTATTCCGCGCGATTACATCCCTTCAGTTCAACATGGCGTTCGAAATGCATCATCCTCAGGTATTCTTGGTGGTTATCCTATGGTGAACGTTTGTTGCGAACTTATTGATGGTTCGTACCACGAAGTTGATTCAAGCCAAGTAGCGTTTGAGCAAGCAGGAGCTCTCGGATTTAGAGAGGCGTGCACAAAAGCGGGTCTTGCATTACTCGAACCGATTATGAAAGTAATCATTACAACTCCTGATGAATTCTTTGGCGCTGTTAGCGGTGACCTTTCAAGCCGCCGTGGTCAAATTAACGATTCTGAACTTCGCGGCGTAGTGCGAATTATCAATGCCGAAGTTCCACTCTCCGAAATGTTCGGGTACACAACTGTGCTCCGTGGTATGACCCAAGGTCGCGCTTCAAGCACAATGGAACCCTCTGAATATCGATTAATGCCCGAAAACCTCAAAAAGGAAGTGCTCAAGGCATAATCCATAAATAAACCCCTAACCACGAAAACAATCCCGTAGGTCGTTTAACCGCGGGTCGTTTCTCGCTTTATTTTTTGCCGCGGAGACGCGAAGGCGCGGAGATATGATTTGGGTAGTCAGTTCATAAACCAAAATGTATTTCTACGTTTCTCTGTGTCTCTGTGGCGACTTTTTCTTACCCTAAACAATCCTGCGGGAAAGTTTATTGATTTCTAACGACAGTCACTTAGAAATACACTTTGAAAGGTTTTGATATAGGCTGTACGACTCATGCCCACTAATGCTGACATCTCAATGCTCCACCAAGCAACACGACTTGCAGTTAAAGGACATGGCTCAGTAGAGCCAAATCCGATGGTTGGATGCATCATTACGAATGACAAAGGTGAAATTATAGGTGATGGATATCATGAAAAATACGGCGAGGAACACGCTGAAGTAAACGCGTTAACCATGGCTGGGAACGCTGCAAAAGGCGGTACCGCGTATGTAACGCTTGAGCCATGTAATCATCAGGGGAAAACGCCGCCTTGTACCAAGGCACTACTGGAAGCAGGTATACAACGCGTTGTCATTGGTGCTTGTGATCCACACGAAGAAGCAAGTGGTGGAACTGATTTTTTAAGAGAACAGGGTGTCATAGTAGATATTTTACATGATGCTTTTTGCAATGAAATCATCGCACCATTTGTATATAGGATAAAAACTGGGCTCCCATGGGTCACTTGTAAATGGGCACAAACAATCGATGGAAGCCTAGAAACTCCTCAAAGCGAATCCAATTGGATAAGTTGCAAGGAGAGCCAGCAACTCGTCCACGAAGAACGTGGCTGCGTTGATGCTATTGTCGTTGGTGTTGGCACTGTCGTTGCTGACAATCCATCCTTAACCGCACGTGGCACAAATAAATACAGAACCCCACTGCGGGTAGTTGTTGACCCATCTCTTCGCACACCACCAAATTCAAAAATACTCAATCAGGATGCGCCAACACTCATAGCCCACGCAAGTGGAGCAAACACAGCATCATTTACTTCTTGTGAACTCTTAGAACTACCATCCAAAGATGGTGAACTTAATCTTATTCCTTTGTTTGAGCATCTTGTTACAAAGTACGACGCTACAAATATCATCGTTGAGGGTGGAGCAACTCTCTTCAAACACATTTTCGCCCAAAACCTTGCTAACGAACTTTGGGTATTCACGGCAGAAAGTAAATCGACATTCACTCCAAAAATTAACATGAACACCCTTGTCGAATCTATCTCAACAAACATCCTTGGCGAACAACCATGCGGTGTCGACACGGTCAAAAGATTTTCTATCAACAATTAATAAATCTATAGTTTATTAATTTTGGAAGGGTGCAAGCGCCTTACCAGATTCTGATGGGTGGAGCCTAAGCACATTATCTCCATTTTCAAGAATCCACTGTTCTGATTCATCCAGCGCTATTCGAACGGTATCTAGAGGAGATAAGTCATAACCAACAAGAGTAACGGTAGCGATTTCAAGATTAAGTGGGAATGGACTTATTGCTACCGAAACAGGATTTCCTTCAAGTATCCAATGAAGCAACGAATTTATCTCAGCGCTGTCCACGGGAATATCGTTTTCGCCAACCCACCGATCTAGGTTTCTTGTCACCTGAATTTCTTTTCCGCCTGTACGAATGATTACTTGTTTCACATCAAATTTAGATACTGAACTCCCAGTTGAGTCCACAAACATTTCGGGAACAGGAAACAATTGATTCAAGGCATCCATCGTCATTCTAAAAACAACAGGGCTTCCATCAAACATAACGTACCTATCTTGTGAACCAGCAGCAACGCGTCCACCAATCAATAAAGTTCTTTTCACACCGTTCCCTGTTGTTGTAGCAAATGTTGCAGTAGGAACCTCAAGCCCAAAAGGAGTAAGATTAGTGGGCTCATCAATCACGTACATCCCAACACGAGCGGCTGCTAGTTTACCCACCCACTCCGTTAACATATCTTGGTTTAATCTCGCGGGTACTGGCTCAAGCATTTCCCAGCGACCTTGAATTCTCTTAAGAACCAGCCGATCACCTTGAACATCGCGCTCTATTAGTTCACCATCAATTGCAAAATCGGGGAATAGCCGAACATCTCTCCATAAACGATGGTCCATATCGATTGCCCTTCTGTGCAACGATTGTCCAACCAATACAGGTTCACCCTTTTGTAATTTGGCGTATCCCCTACCACCTAATGTCTTTCTTCCAAGGATGACACGTACTCTATCTATTCCATCGAACAATTCAATGTAATTGCTTTCAGCATCAAGACCCAATACATCATCGGATGTATCTTTAGTCAGTGTACCTAGAACTTGTAGCCCTTGCACACTTTCAATCAGAGCAGTCATCGATGATGGATCCATAGTTTGTGGAAATGGAGTTACTTGATTCCAAGACCCGTCAATTAATGAGAACACAAATGTTTGATTATCTCTATCGACGGTAATTTCTTGAACTGCATCAAAACGTAGAGATTGTTTATCAACAAGAGTTTCAACTAATAAACTGGTACCCGTTTGTGAGGTTGACCGCAAACTCAACGCAGTCCCAAGAGAAAGAATCGTAACTACAAATAGAATAACTATGTCCCGCTTTGGAATCATCCTCTTCCCCTTCGCACTGAAGTCACAATTGTTGAAATAATTAAGAGAGATGGCATTCCAAAGATTAGAACCAATGACCAAATTAAATAAGATGTTTGTGATAAACCTTCAACTCTACTTGACTGGTTACCTAATGGACTCGCGGCTATCCATTCATCTAAGCCAGACAGCCACTCTACAGAAGAAAGCAAAAATTCACTATTTCCGGGGTTAACCATGGCAACCTGATTTCCCCCAAGTGAAATCGCTCTGTCTGCTGCCCAAGTCAGCATCCAGCCACCAGACCCAACAACAATCGCTCTTGCATCGCCATGATGCTCGATTGCAGTTGCAACTTGTACTGGTTTATCTATGTAATCTTTGCTCGATTTTGTTAACGACTCGGACTCCCACTCTGACTCCATCCATCTATCTTCCGAGGGTTGAATTTCAATCAGCGTTTGTCCACCCTCTACTTCAATTGGAAATGGTAGAAACAACTGTAGCCCATCGATTGAACGAGAAATTAAGTGGTTGCCATTCATTTCATGTATTAACTGTGTCTTTTGAACATCTAATTGGTTTGGACCAACCGCAACTTGTTCGACAAGGACTTGCTTCGTATCGGCTTCAACACCAATCGTCCTAACCAATTCAGCCCATGGATCTTTTTGGCCATATCTTGGCAATAAACTTGGTTGAAGATTAATCATAACTGACTCATTGCCAAACAATAATCCATTGGTAGCATCAAGAAGTGCTTGTTCCCTATTAGATGGAGTTAAACCAGCCCTGCTCGAAGGAGGAATCACAACCCAAACAACTGGTCCGTTGCCGACATCTGGTCTAACTCCATCAAATGGAATCCATTCTTTGACTTTGATTCTGCTTGATTCCAATAAACCTCTTGCTGCCCATAGATCTACATTATTAGACCGTTGCCTAAGCATAGAGCCCTCTTCACTGTGAACGAAAACTACAGTTGGCAGATGTAAAGATTGCAAAGAACGCATCGCTGACGAAATAATATGTTCACCACGAAAACGTTGATCTGTTTCAATTGTTTGCTGGTTAGCAATCCTCTTCGGAAATACTACACTTGCAGGAATCATTAACGCTCGGTTCGAAGACATAATGATTGTCCCTTCACCTGAAGCCATTTGCATTGCGAGTTGACCAAGTTCCAAGTCGCCTAGACGCCGTAAATTGTCATCAGCGTAAGCGAGTTTCTTTGCCATGGACTCAAACAAAGAAACCTTCGAAGCGCAAATTGTTGCAATCGAACTTGTTCTTCCCTTACTAAGCCACCACGCAACTTCTGATAGTTCCTGTGCCCACTGACCATTTGCAGCAACAAGTATGTCTCTCGCAATTGAAATTTGAGGTAGTGGCTGGCTAGCATCAACCTTCATCGCTTTATCAACTTCTTTAAGAATTAAACCACCATCATTTCCAAGCAGCGCAAGTGACCCAGCCAGTGTTCTTAATGTTTCTTGTTCCTGTGTAGATGCTTCGATTGATGCAAGTGACTCTGCCCAAGTAGAAACACTTGAAGCAAATAGCATTAGTTCTTCGAATGAATCAATTCCCTCCTGAATCGCAAGTTCAGAGCGTTCTAATTCATCACTGTAAATTGCGATTAACTCCCTCAACATCGAGTCATATTGCTCGATTGACAAAGGATCCGCGGGGTTAATACGTTCCACCTCAATCAGGTCCGATTCCTCTTGATATCGCCTTAAAACTTCGTCAACCTGTTTTAGTACAGATCTTGAAACAGTTTTGTCATCTAACAAAACAACAATTTTCCAGGGCTTTTCTATACTCTCAATAAGTTGTTGCGATTGTTCGCTAAGTGTGTAGGCACGGGTTCCCGTCGCATCAAATCGCCACCTTATGTTCGAATTCATAGCAATAACATTTACCGAAACTAACGAAATCAACAACAAGATGGTACAAATCAATACTTGAGGAATCGAAACTCGGAATTTTTTTGTTTTGTTGATTGAGATGACCGTAACCCATCCCAAAAGCAAAATGATTGATAAAAAATACACGATGTTTGCTGAATCGATTAATCCAATGGTGAATTCACTTGTACGTAATTCTGGGTCCATCCCAAAAACAATATCTGCGAATCGAGTTGGGAGATAACTCGGCAAAACTTTTGTTGCTAAAGAAATCGTAAGCCAGAAAAAAGTAGTAACGAGATATGCAACAGTTTGAGACGTGGTATTCGAAGAAACCACAAGGCCAGTACCTATGACTGCTCCACCTAACAATAACAATCCTAAATATCCACTTGCTAATGCCCCGTAGTCAACTGAAGAATAAAGTTCTAAAACAAAAATTAAAGGAATCGTAGTACATAAGACAAAAAACAAAAATACAAATGCAGCAAGAAACTTTCCTTTAGCAATAGCAAACGCAGTAACCGGTGAAGACAATAATAATTCCCATGTGCCTACTCTTTTTTCTTCTGCAATCAATCGCATTGTTACTGCAGGGCAAAGAAACAATATTAACCAAGAAGCGAAATCAAAAACTGGGTTCATGGTTGCTAGCCCACCTGGGCTAAGCACTCGTGCTGCAAAAACGATTCCACAAGTCAAAGAAAACAATGATGCAACTATCGCTCCAGTTGGGACTATTAGTAGAGATCTTAAATCTTTACAAAGAATAGTAAAGAAGTGATTCATGCTTTCTCCTCAGAGGAATGAATGATTCTCAAATAATTGGTCTCTATTGAATCAGTAATAGGTTTAATCAACCGTATTTGTCCCCCGGCTTCTAATACTGAGGAGGCGACCTGTGCCGCGTCTCCACTCACAAAACATCTCACCCAATCACCCTCTAATTGTATGATTCCTGTGCCATCGATTTGGTTAACAATAGTACTAGGTGAAACCTCTACTAATAAATCAGAACTTTCAGAACAAAGGTCACTTAAATCACCATCAAGAATTGCTTCCCCATGATTAATGATAGTAACAACATCACACGTAGATTCAACATCTGAAAGATGATGGGATGAATAGATAATAGCGGCGTGTTCTGAAAGTTCTTTTAGCAGTGAACGAAAAGAAGCATTCTGTTCTGGATCTAATCCAGTGGACGGTTCATCAAGCACAATCAACTTTGGAGTATGTACAAGCGCAGCCGCAAGTGCCACTCTCTGTTTATATCCGCGAGAAAGGGATGCAATAGGTTTACGCAAGACATCCGAAATATCACACCTGTTTGCCCAGAGTGAAATTGCACTCGTACGCTTGTTTCCAGAAATACCAAACAGTGATGCTGTATGTTTTAAGAATTCGACAGGCAACAACTCGTGTGGGAGAGGAGCGCCCTCTGGAACATATCCCAATAATTTCTTAGCAGACGTAGGATTTTTGGAGATGTCAAATCCATCAATTGTTACTGACCCACAAGTTGGTGCTAAGACACCACAAATCATCCGAATCGTGGTTGTTTTCCCTGCTCCATTTGGACCCAATAGGCCTCTAATTTGCCCAACTTCAACAGATAAGTCAAGGTTTTCAACAGCAACCTTAGAGCCAAATGTTTTACTTAGATTGTGTGTTTGCAGCATTGAAAGAGAGGAATCGTACAAAAGTAAGCGCAAAAGAGGGAATTTTTATCAAACTCCTTTCATTGTAAAGCCAAAAAGGGCAATTCTCCGATGCAATCGTGATTGCATCCCTCAAAAAAGAGGGTACGCTTAGGGTACAGGAATTCTATGGCACACGAGCGCCAACGCCTTCATATCTCTTTTGACGCCTCAATCTCAACCGAGATTCGAGAAGTGCTGTCTGAACATTTTGAAATTGTGACCGCAGACGGTGAGAATGATCTAGTTCTAACGGGAGGTGGCGAGATGCAAACAAAGATTAATGCCATCTGTGATGCCGGGATTGAACTCACCCAAATTGATGCTTCTACTGTAAAGTCGCTAAATGTAGCTGAACGGCTTCGACTAATGGAAGAAAAAGTAGTTCGGTATGTACACGAACTTTTAGACATGGATAACTTTGAAATTCGATTGCTTGACCAACGAACAGGCAATCTTGAACTTGTCATCGCTGAAAACCTTACTCCTCTAAAAATCGGAGAAGTCATCCAAGCAAAAGAAACCGAAAATGGTATATGTGGAAACGTTGCAGCAACTGGAAAAAGTTATATTTGTCCAGACGTTTCAAAAGAACCGCTTTACAAGCAAGGGTTGGACTCAGCAGCATCTTCCGTAACAGTTCCCCTTTGGTTGAACGATAGAATAATCGGTGTATTCAACGCTGAGTCCAACAATCTAGACGCTTTTGACGAAAATGACCGGAGAATGGCGGAAATATTTGGTAGGTATATTGCAAGTGCAATGCACACATTAGATTTACTCGTTATTGAAAGATACACAACCAACGAACAAGTGGCTTCTACAATCCTTGATGAACTTGAAGATCCCCTTAAGGAAATTAATGAGATTGCTAAATCACTTTTAAAGGCAGATGATGATGCTGGACAGAAGTTATTTGATACCGCCAAAGAAATAGAACACCGGCTTCAAGCATGTACAGCTGGACCACAAACTATTATTGATGCAGATCGGGCTAACTTCATTAAACCAGACGCGACGATGACGGGAAAACGAATTCTAATTGCAGATGACGAAGAGGTAGTACGAGAAGGAGTCGAAGCGGTCTTAATGAAACTCGGGTGCGACGTAACTGTTTGTCTCGACGGAACTCAAACACTAGAACAACTAAAAGAAACACAGCGAAAAGGCGATCATTACGATCTCATCATTTCAGATATTCGTATGCCGGGCTGTAATGGGTACGAGATTTTCTCGATTGCTACTCAGATGTGGCCAAATCAACCAGTCGTTCTTATGACTGGTTTTGGATACGATCCGCATCACTCTATCATGCGAGCAAGCCAAGAAGGTATGCACACAGTTCTCTTCAAGCCGTTTCGTACTGAACAACTTATCGAGACCGCGAAAAAAGCATGCCGAAAAACCGCCGGTTGTTAGTAGTTATCATCAAAACCATTCTACAATTCACGGGTGACTCAAGCCAACATCAAACAATGGACAACGCGCAAACTTCTCGACTGGATGACCGAGCGTTTTGAATCCAACAATATCGAATCTCCCCGCTTAATATCTGAAATGCTACTTACTCATACTTTCGGAGGTCAGCGAATTGACTTGTACGCAAACGTAAACCGTATAGCAACTGAGTCCGAACTAGAAACACTTCGATCTTATGTAAAACGGACCTTAGATAGCGAGCCAGTGCAATACATCGTTGGCAAAACTTGGTTCTACGGTTTGGAATTCAACGTAAACTCTTCAACTCTAATTCCACGGACTTGTACTGAAACTATTGTGGATCAAGCATTACATGTTGCAAAACAAACTTCTTCACCCATTAGAATTGCTGATATAGGAACAGGAACTGGATGTATTGCAGTGACAATTGCTTCGAACAATGGAAAGTGCGAGATAGTCGCGACCGACATCTCATCCAAAGCACTTGATCTTGCAAAAGAGAATGCAGTCAAGCACAAAGTAGATCAGCAAATTGAGTTCAAGGTTGGAGATGGGATCCAAGCGATTTCATCTCAACCCCACTTTGACATCATCTGCTCAAACCCACCATATATTCCAGACGTTGAGATGAAATCTATCCGTCCGAATGTGCTCCAATGGGAACCAAAACTAGCTTTAGAAGGAGGTGAGGATGGTTTACAAATAATTCGTCCATTAATACAGGGTGCTCCAAGTTATCTTGCAGAGGGTGGCACACTCCTAATAGAAATCGCTTCAAGCACTCGAGATGCTGTCCTTGACATTGCCAAGGAAAATCCACACCTTAAGGACTCAATAATCCTTCGAGATCGATTTGGCGATGATCGATTTTTAAGAGCAACTCGGTGCTAACGAAAACCCTTCTACTTCTATAGAATGCACGTCCTATGGCATTCTTCAAACGAAAATCAACTTCTACTCTCACGCCCCCTGCTGAAACAAATATACATAGCGTTTTCGATTCTGATACAGAACAGAGAATAATTGAAATTGGAACTCAACTGCTCGATTACGCAAGATCAAAGAAACAATCATGGCTATCTACGGCATTTTGGTCTGACAAACTCATGGACTGGGCGATGGAAGATGAGGAATTCAAAATCCAACTCTTTCGTTTCGTTGACACATTCCCAATGCTCACAACACCTGAGCAAGTTCACGAACATCTTGTAGATTATCTATCTCAACCAAATGTAAAATTACCGCCAGGTCTTGGACTTGGATTAAAAGCGGGTGGCATTGCTCAAGGCACGATGACAAAAACTGTCACGAGCCAAATTACAAAAATGGCTAAACGGTTTATTGCAGGAACCGACGCTGTTTCAGCACTTCCTGAACTCCAAAATATTTGGAAGGAAGGTGTTGCATTTTCCGTTGATCTTCTTGGTGAGGCTTGTGTAAGCGACTCGGAAGCTGAAGAATACCGCCAGCGCTATTTGGACCTGCTCGTTAACTTGCCAGAGACGGTTTCTTCTTGGGAAGAGACCGAGGTACTTGAGAATGATCACCTTGGCTCAATACCAAGAACAAATATCTCAATAAAAATTAGTTCCCTCTTCGCAAACACCGATCCAATAGCACACGATTTCTCCGTAGAAGGTCTTTTTGAGGCACTCGAACCAATTCTCAAAGAAGCCCAGAAGAATGGCACGCTAATTAATTTTGATATGGAGCAGTACGAGTACAAGGATTTAACCCTCGATCTCTTCATGAAGTGTTGTGACGAAATCGATTTCACTGCAGGACTTGCGATGCAAGCATATCTGCGTAGCGGTGATGAAGATGCAAAAAGAATAATCGAATGGTCAAAGCGAACGGGTAGAGTTGTAACAGTTCGGTTAGTAAAAGGTGCATATTGGGATTACGAAACAATTCACGCTGAGGAAATGGGGTGGCCTGTTCCGGTTTGGAGTCGTAAAGTTGATACCGATGCGTGTTTCGAGCGAATGGCGGCTCTATTTATTGAATCAACTCCAAAATCTCAAGACGAATGCGGTATTAAACTCGCTCTTGGTTCTCACAATATTCGCTCAATTGCAACTGCGATGGCACTACTTGAGAAACACAACTTGCCAATTTCAGCCCTGGAATTACAAATGCTACGAGGAATGGCAGATCAATTGAAGGCTGGAGTATTAGCAGATGGATTACGCTTACGTGAATATGTTCCTGTTGGAGAAATGATTCCAGGAATGGCTTACCTTGTTCGTCGTCTTCTTGAAAATACATCCAACGAATCATGGCTGCGAAGCAGTTTCATGGATGAAGCAGATGCATCAATCCTTCTCGCATCACCACACGTACAGCACACAAATGAAGATCCCGGAGTTAAACGAATAAAAGGAGCGCCTGAACGTCACCACTTATCTTGCGCGGTTAAAGGCGTAGGAGATGAAAGGCCATTCTTCTCGGAGTCATATCGCGATTTTTCAAATGCATCAGAACGTGAAGCATTTGCTACCGCCATACATGCATCTTCCGTTCCGAAAGTGACACTTCTTAAAACAAAAGAAGATGCAGAAGAAGTAATCGCTCGGGCACACGCAGCATTTCCTGCATGGCGAGACGAAGACCCTCTAGTACGTTCAAACATTCTCGTCAAAGCGGCGAACATCATGAGGCAAAGGCGAGACGAACTTTGTGGTGTTGTTATGAGGGAAGCAGGCAAAACATGGCGTGAAGCGGATGGTGAAGTTTGCGAGGCGATAGATTTCTGTGAGTACTACGCAAGGATGTCACCCAAACTTTACGAATACGAACGCCTTGGCGCGTTCATTGGTGAACTTGACCAACAGTTCTACCAGCCAAGAGGTGTTTGCGCTGTCATCAGCCCATGGAATTTCCCAAGTGCAATTTGCTGTGGCATGACGGTCGCCGCTTTTGTAACAGGCAACACATTACTTGTGAAACCAGCAAGTCAAACAACTGGCATTGCAAAACTCATTTGTGAAATTCTTTGGGAAGCGGGTGCACCAAGAGACGCATTGCAATATGTAGCGGGTCCCGGTTCAATAATCGGTTCCGCAATGGTAAGAGATCCAAGAGTTGCCATCATTGCTTTCACTGGTTCCAAGGGTGTCGGTCTAGATATTTTGGAAGCAGCAGGACACGTACCTGAAGGTCAGCCATTCGTTAAGAAAGTTGTGTGTGAGATGGGTGGAAAAAACGCAATTATCGTTGATGCTTCGGCAGATCTTGATGAGGCGGTTCTTGGAGTTCGGCAAAGTGCGTTTGGTTACCAAGGTCAAAAATGTTCTGCATGTAGTCGAGCAATTGTCGTTGACTCTGCTCACGATTTGTTCTTAGAACGGTTAATTGAATCAACAAGGACTCTCGTTATCGGTGATGTCATGAACCCAGGAACAGATGTTGGCCCAGTCATTGATGCGAAAGCTGCCGCTGAAATTAAACGTTACATTGAAATCGGTAAGACAGAGGGCAAGTTAGAACTTGCACAACCAATACCCGAAGGTCTTGAAGAGCAAACAGGTCGTGACTATATAGCGCCGCACATTTTCTCTGGTATAACAAAAAATCATGTAATCGCCCAAGAAGAAATATTTGGTCCCGTACTTGCTGTTATGCGAGTAAAAGATTTTGATGAGGCACTAGAAGTTGCAAACTCAACAGAATATAAATTGACTGGCGCTGTGTATAGCAGGAAACCATCTAACATTGATAAAGCAAGAAAAGAGTTCAGGGTTGGGAATCTCTATATCAACCGCGGCTCTACCGGAGCACTTGTTGGACGACAACCCTTTGGTGGGTTTGGGATGTCTGGTGTTGGTTCAAAGGCAGGTGGATGTGATTACCTCCTGCAATTTGTTGAGCCAAGAGCAATCTGTGAAAACACTATGCGACGTGGGTTTGCTCCAGGGCTATAAACCTATCTGATTTAGGGTTTCTTTTGAGATTGTTTTCCCCACACATAATTCTTCGTCGACAACAATATCTGCACCTGCATGCACGAGATGAGCACCATGAATAGAGTATCTCGCCCTTGCAATTATTGGAATTGAAGGAGCAAATGCCCTTATTTGTTGAATAGTTTGTGCCGAAGTTCTGTGATCTGGCAATGTACAAACAAGCAATTTTGCTTCTCGGATTCCTGCATGCTCTAAAATTTCTCGTCTTTGAGCATTACCCAAAACTGAGAATGCTCCATCCTCTTTCGCCTGTTCCACCCCAACTTGCCACAATTCGATAACTAGGACTTGCTGATTTGCCTCAATTAAATCTTTAACCACTTCTTTCCCTGCAACCCCATACCCAATTACAAGGACGTGGTTGCTCAATGAAGATATCTCTTCGCTTGTATTTTCTATTTGTTCAACACCAAGGGATGTGTCTATTTTTTTTGCAATAGGTCTCGCTCTTGAAATCAAAAATGGAGTTACCAACAACGTAACCAATGAAGCACTCATCATTAACTGAAACAAACCACTATCGATTAATCCTGTTTTCAATGCTTCTGCTCCTATGACAAAACTAAACTCTCCGATTTGTGCAAGGCACAATCCCGCTGCAATGGAAACACGTCTAGGTTGCCTACAGAGCGTGGAAAGTACACCTACAATTATTGACTTGCCAACGATAATGCCAACTACGACTCCGATTACAAGAATCCAATGAAATGATTCGATAATCCATGGTAAGTCAGCAAGCATTCCCGTACATGCAAAGAATAATGTTAAGAAAATGTATTTAAATGGAGCCATGTCCCCACGAATCTGTGAAGCA
>CAZABE010000065.1:0-15379 GCA_964483425.1 uncultured Isosphaeraceae bacterium
CGTACAAGGAATTGCAGGCAGTATTCTTGGTTATCTAGTTGGGGGGGGGTTGGTCTGGGCTGTTCGAATTCTTGGCACGCTTGCCTTTGGTAAAGAGGCGATGGGGCTTGGCGACGTGCATCTTCTTGCAGGAGTTGGCGCAGTAATTGGCTGGTGGGATCCGATTTTGATTTTCTTTATTGCCCCCTTTAGCGGACTCCTTTATGCGGGATGCGCGGCGATACTTGAGAAGATAGGTAAGAAGCAGAAGGAGATACCCTACGGACCGCACTTGGCAGTTGCAACTTTAGTAGTAGTTTTTCTTCGTCCGGGGATGAATTGGGTCTGGTCGGTGGCTATGCCGGGGGTTGATCAACCGACGTCAGAAAAAATACAGACAAATCTATCTGGGGCCGATTTGACTAATGGGGTAAAAGAAGGTTCAATACCAATTACACCACACGTCGTTGGATGCGACAAGGTGATACAGGATGTGTCACTGGTTTGTGGTTTTAAGTCCTCTGACATGGAGAAAGGACACGCATGATGCGACGAAACGTACTAACGGCAATAGCGGGTTTAGCGATAAGTTTTTCAATGCTTGGTTGCAATAGCAATTTGAAAACTGAAAATGAATTGTTAAAAACAGAAAATGAAGAGTTGAGAATACAGTACAAGGAATCAACCGCAGCCCTTCAGGCAGCAGACGATGATTTAACAACGTCTCGAAACAATCTAAGGTCAGTTCAAGACGAAAATCAATCCTTGCAATCAGCTCTAGATACTAGACCAGAAACAATCAATGTGTTTGAAAACATATCTGGCGTGGACGTAGAGATGCGTGACAAAGACCTTGCTCTTACAGTTGCAAGTGACTTACTTTTTAACTCAGGCAGTGCATCATTGAAAAAATCAGCAATGAGTACTCTTTCAAATGTTGCCTCAGCTCTAAATTCAACTTATCCAAATCAATCTATCGTGATTATGGGGTATACAGATACGGATAAAATTAAGAAAAGTAACTTCAAAAGTAACTGGCACCTTGCCTTTGATCGTGCTTGGTCAGTGAGAGATTATCTTGTTAGTAAGGGAGTAAACAAGAATCGCATTGGAATTGAAAGTTGGGGGCCAACAAAGCCACTTGCAACAAAAGCAGCAAGTCGCAGAGTTGACATTGTAGTAGTTGACGATTAAACAACCCCGCGGTTAATCGACCCCGCGGATTGTTTATGGACATTTAAATAACCCCTTTGTAAACGACCCCTCGGATTGTTTTTCTGCATTCACGTTGCGTGGTAGAAATGACCCCGCGGATTGTTTTCCTGCATTCACGTTGCGTGGTAGAAACGACCCCGCGGATTGTTTTCTTGCTCAGAGAAACAATTCCGCGGATTGTTTACGTACTTCGTTTTGGTAAGATACGGCTGTTATGGGAATTCACGATAGAGATTATGCAAGGCCAAGGCAAAATCCCCGTTTTGGTGGTCGGGGGTCCACTCGAAACAAAATGTCTGTAACTACTTGGCTTATCATAGTTTGTGCAGGTGTTTTTTTTGTGGACCCATTTTTAGATATGGTGCTTCGTGATTGGCTCCATATGTCCACAAACCACGCCATTTGGGGAATCCAGTATTGGAGGTTGATTGGGTTTCAATTCTTACACGCTAATTTTCAACATTTACTTTTTAATATGATTGGGCTCTTTTTCTTTGGTCCTTTAGTTGAGCAGTACCTTGGAGGGAAACGTTATCTTGCGTTTTATTTACTCTGCGGTATTTTTGGAGCAGTGCTATACCTAATTCTTAATCTCGGTGGGTATATCTTTGGTGATTCAATTCCGGGTCTACTTTTTAACGATACGGCAACACCACTTGTTGGAGCATCTGCAGGTGTGTTTGGTGTTTTGCTTGCCGGAGCATTTTTGGCACCAAATGTAAAGGTGTTGGTTATGTTTATTCTTCCAATGAGATTGTCAACGATGGCTTATGCTCTTGTTGCACTTGCATTGTTTACAGTACTATTTGGAAGGAATAATGCGGGAGGAGAAGCCGCTCATCTTGGTGGCGCTGCAGCAGGTTGGTATTTTATTCGCAACCCGCACCACCTCAATGGTTTCTTTGATTTTCTTGGAAAAGCAGACCCAACCTCTAAGCACTTTGCGTTGAAGGACAAGGCTACTTCTCAAGGAGATGTTGATAGGATTCTCAATAAAATTCACAAAAAGGGCTTAAACAGTTTGAGTTCAAAAGAGAAAAAGATTCTTCACGATGCATCTAGAAAAGGTCGCGAGGACGAGTAATTGCCTTCCCCTTTAACATTTGATATACATCATAAGAGCAAGGAAAACGCTGCCCGAACGGGTACGGTAACAACACCTCATGGGTCGTTTCGCACGCCCGCTTTTATGCCTGTTGGAACTAGGGGCACAGTGAAGGGATTAACTCCAGAACAAGTTCGATCAACCGGATCAGACATTTTGCTGAACAACGCATTCCATTTGATGCTTCGCCCAACAGATACCAAAATTGCTAAATTTGGAGGTGTGCATTCATTCATGCGCTGGAACAGACCTATCTTGACAGATAGCGGTGGGTATCAAGCATGGTCTATGGCAGACATCAACACAATCGATGAAGATGGGGTGACCTTCAAATCAATTATAGATGGTTCAAAAATTAGAATGACTCCAGAGCGATCCATCGAAGTCCAGAATAATTTAGGCGCTGACATAATAATGGCATTTGATGATTGCCCATCTAGCGTTGAACCACAAACACAAAATTTAGCAAGGCGACGCCATGCACTTACATCGCGCGATGGTGTATTAACCGAGTCGCAACACGAAACTAGGTTACTGCAGTCGCTTGACAGAACAGCAAGGTGGTTAGAACGTTGTTCTATCGCGCATCAGAAAAAGGATTCGCAAGCACTTTTTGGAATTGTGCAAGGTGGAGTGAACCTTGACTTGAGAGAAAGGAGCGTCGAACAGGTTTGCAACGTGGATTTGCCTGGCTATGCAATCGGCGGAGTGGCGGTTGGGGAATCGCCTGAAAAAATCATTGAAGTGGTTGAATTTACTGCTGGACACCTCCCTGAAGAAAAACCAAGATATTTAATGGGTGTGGGATACGAGCGAGATTTGGTTTCAGCGATTGCTGCTGGGATGGATATGTTTGATTGTGTTCTACCGACAAGAAATGGCAGAAATGCCCACGCTTTTACGAAAAAAGGGTCTTTAAACCTCCGTAACGCTTGTTTTGCGGATGATTTGCGTATTATTGAAGAGGGGTGTACCTGCTCAACTTGTGCCTCTTTGAACAGCAGGGCGTACCTTCGCCACCTCTTTAAGTGTAAGGAAATGCTCGCAGGAACCCTTCTTAGCATCCATAACATTCATCACTTCCAGTCATTGATGATGGACATACGGCTCGCAATCGAAGATAATTCTTGGTCTGCGCTTCCAAAGCGGTGGCCAGTACTTTTAATGCCCTAAACCTTTAATAGGAAATCAATTTCATGTTTTCAAACCTCAATTCCAACTACTTGCTTTCACAACTTAGTTGTGCCCAATTTGGTGATGAGACGGCACCAACTGCAACCACTTCCGAAAGTGGAACACCAACTGCAACCGAAGGGCAAGTTGTGCAAGGTCCATTTGGTGACAACTTCTTCCCAATACTAATGTTGTTACTTGTAGGCATGATTGTCTTTAGTTTCTTTGGTGGACGTAAACAGAAGAAGCGTCGAGCGACTATGCTTGACTCTTTGTCAAAACGCGATCAAGTTCTCACTCGGGGTGGTGTATTTGGAACAATTGTTGAATTGAAGCCCGACCGTGTCGTTTTGAAAGTTGATGAGTCGTCAAACACTAGAATCACAGTTCTTCGTGATAGCATTGAACAAGTAACCGCCGATACAAGCAGTTAATTAACGGAATAGATATCTAAGAATCTCGAAACAGTATAGAAATTTACCTCGTTTCCTAAACTAAATTTGGATCCTAACTTTATGCAGAATCTCCTCTGGAAGATCATCCTAATCGTCCTCCTCCTCATAGGTTGTGTGTTTGCAATTACACCTCCTGAAAAGAAAATCCGACTTGGCCGTGACCTTAGTGGCGGCGTTAGTTTGATTTATTCGGTTCGAATGGATGAGGGTGTTGACCGCCAATCAGTCCTTTCACAAACCATTGAAGTGTTGAAAGAACGCGTAAATCCTGAGGGTGTATTTGATATTCAAATGACACCTCTTGGCACAGACAGAATTGAAGTAGTGATGCCACTTCCAAGCGCAGAAGTAAAGGATTTAGCAAACGAATACAAACAACACCTTGAACTTCTTCTGAAAGGAGCTCAAATCCGTGCCGGCTCACTTGACCAAGCATTAGCAGAGGGAAATGCCCAAGAGAAGTTTGGCGGTGAAGGAATAAGAGGAGAACTTGTTGCAAAGTTACAACAACATTTTACGAAACTAGAAAGTGTAACTTCAGAACTTGAAGCAGATCCAGCAAACGGTATACTAGAGCAACAAGTTGCAGATGCAGAAATTGAGTTTGAAGATACCCGTGAGCAATTGCTTGAATTTAGTTTAGATAGAAACGAAATTGCGCGGCTACTTCAACTTTCACCTATTGGTGAACCACTTCGAGATGATAATGGCTATGTTATTCGTGATGAAAATACCGACGAGGTTTTACGCGACTCTTCTCCAAGAGACGTTGCATTTGCTGAATTAGAAAGTTCATATCCACATCTTTCTACTGAACTTGGGGCACTTGTTGATTCCTTCAATATCTATCAAGACATGCGTACTGGATTCGACGACCCTGAAGATTTAATACGTATGCTAAGAGGTGCGGGGGTATTGGATTTTCGCATTGCAGTCCAACAAGGAAAGACGGAAGGGCTTGACGTAAGTGACTTACGAGCTCAACTTGCAGAAGTTGGACCAGACAATACGGATTCTTCAGTAGTTGCTTGGTTCCCAATTAACAATGTAAAACAATGGGTTGATACACCTGCACAACTTGCAACCTTGCTCTCTGACCCGCAAACATTCTTTACATCGAGGTTGCTTGAAGCAGCACAATATGATGGTGAGGTATATTTGCTTCTTTATACGGATGATTCTAGAAGCATGACTCACAAACACGGTAACAAGTGGTCTGTTACCAGCGCGTATCAGTCAGCGGATGAGTTTGGTCGCCCTTCTATTGCATTTCGATTAGATGGAGCAGGCGGTAGCAAAATGGGGCGAATGACTGGTCCCCACGTAAATGAGCCAATGGCAATCGTACTCGATGGGCAGGTATATACAGCGCCAAACTTGAACTCTCAAATAAATGCACAAGGGCAAATTTATGGCAGTTTTTCTCAGGATGAAATCGAATACTTACTTAGAGTTCTTGCTGCTGGCTCACTAGAGGCACGGTTAAGTAGTGACCCAATAGCGGTAAATATTATTGGTCCAACTATAGGTGTTGACAACTTAAGCCGTGGTCTTTCTGCTTTGGGATGGTCTGTAATTGCAGTGATGGTTTTCATGCTGCTCTACTATATGATTGCAGGTATTGTCGCCGACTTTGCCTTGCTTGCGAATGGGATTTTGATTTTCGGAATCATGGCTCTCATCGATGGAACATTTACACTACCGGGTTTGGCTGGTGTCGTTCTCACCATGGGTATGGCGGTCGACGCGAACGTTCTTATTTACGAACGAATTCGCGAAGAGTTGAACGCGGGAGCAAAGGATTTGCGTGAAGCAGTTCGTGAAGGGTACAACAAAGTGTACTCAACAATTATCGACGCAAACCTAACCAACTTGATTGTGTGTTTTGTGCTCTACAGGACGGCAACAACCGAAGTGAAAGGGTTTGCCGTTACGCTATCAATTGGTATCGTTGCAACACTCTTTACTTCTCTATTTGTAACTCGAGTAATTTTCAAGATATATACCGATGTACTTGGTAAAAGAAATTTACCGATGCTCCCTACAGTTGTACCTACAGTTGCACGAATATTACATCCGGTTGTTGATTGGGTAAATCTACGTAAGCTCTTTTGGACACTCAGTTTTGTTGTATGTGGGCTTTCCATTTTCTTGCTTTTAGACCGTGGTGTCACGATGCTTGATACTGAATTTCGTGGTGGCGTTTCGATGACGATGCGCACAAAAATGACGGACAACGGACGTCTTCTTTTGGCTCATACTGGTGATGACTCAGTAGAGTCCCGCGTTCATGCAATAGGTGATAATGTAACTGGTGATTCACAGGAAGATAGGATTCTTGCGGAACTTTCTGGAGCAACAATTCTTACTATTGGGGAACCACAAATAGATGCAAAGGGAAGAGTCGTCTCGGATGGGTTCCAAGTTAAGGTCTCAAATCCCCCTGGCATTGAAGATGACGCAATCGTAACTGTTACAGTTGTAGAAGCAATTACCGATGCATTTGGTCAAGAACTAGATGTGCCACCAGCACTCGTATTTAAAGGGTCTGGTACTACATCATTTGAGAAACACACCCATCAGATTCCACAAACTGCAAGTACAGTTGGTGATATTATTGGAACAAATGCTCGTGGTGATTTGACGGATTATCGTGGTGGTGTGCTTGTTGTTGTAGAGGATATTACGCCTGCTGCAATCCTTGATGATGTCAAAAAACGTATTGCTCGTATGAGGCAACAGCCAGAATATGCACGCGATGCTGGTGGTCGCGAAGTTGAAATATTTGGAGCTAAGCGAGGTAGTGGCGGTGGCTACTCATCCATTGCAGTTGCTGTCTATGACCCTGATATGAATTATTTCAAGAACAACCCTGAAGTTGTTGACGAACGTGTTGCTTCTAACGAATGGGACCTTGTTTCTACTGCTCTTAGTCAACCACAATCGCTTGAGCAAGTTAGTAGTTTCTCATCCCAGATTGCAGAGACAATGAAGGCAAACGCAATCGTTGCGGTTATCCTGTCCTTGCTTGGTATTCTTGCCTACATTTGGTTCCGATTCGGTTCTTTGAGATATTCACTTGCTGCGATTGTTGCACTGCTGCACGACGTAACAGTTACCCTTGGAGCGCTTGCGCTTGCTGGCTACATTGCTCACATTACTTTCTTTAGCCAAACGCTTAGAATTGAGGCGTTCCAAATTGATCTTGGTGTAATTGCTGCTCTTTTGACAGTGATTGGTTACTCACTGAACGATACGATTGTTATTCTCGACCGCATCCGAGAGAATCGAGGTAAGCGACCGCTACCAACTCAAGAAATCGTAAACGACTCCATTAACCAGACAATTAGTCGAACCGTTTTGACTTCGGTTACGACATTAATAGCAGTATTAATTATCTACTGGGCTGGTGGCGGCGGCATTCGTCCCTTCGCATTTGCTCTATTGGTTGGTATTATCGTTGGAACGTATAGTTCTGTTGCTATCGCAGCACCTCTTGTATTTAAGGGGCATTCTCCTAGACAAGCAAAGGGTGACCTTGATATCGCTAGTGACGAGTAAGCAAAATTGCTAGATTGGAAACGATCCGCGGGTTGTTTTCAGCGATGTATTGTGCCTGTCAAAGGGCATACATATCTTTAGTTAAAATCCTGAATTTGAGTAGGTTTTCAAGAAAAAACGTTGGTTGAACCGAACATATATATAGATGCCAAGGAGGGCTTCTATTATGTCCGGAACAAGCAAAGCAATCATCTCAATATGTGTTCTTCTTCTCGCTTCACTCGTTGTTTATTACGGGATGACCCCACCACAAACAAGTATTGCTGAGCAGAATATCGTTCAAAAAGATAGACCATCTATGTTTGGTGGAGATCCTCACGAAAAACTTGCAAAACTCGGTTTCCCACCAATCTCAGCAGAGGTTGCTACTAAGACAGAAGTTCCTTCCGAGCAAACCAAACTAATGGACATCACAACCGAAGAAACCGACCAAGAAACCCAGTACCCAGCCGAGGAGGTAGCAACTGAGATATCAGAAACAATCAAAGTCGAAGTGAGAAGCACTCCTTTGTATGTAGTAAAAGACGGCGAAACACTTGGCGAAATCGCTTCAAGAGAACTTGGCAGTTACCGTATGTGGGTTGATGTCGCAAACCTCAATGGTATAACGGATCCAAGTAGAATAATGCCGGGTAGAACTTTAAAGATGCCTAAACCCAAGACGAAACCAGCTCAACTCATCACAACAGCAACATCACTTGCACCAAATCAACACCGTGTCGTTGAGGGTGAAACTCTGAGTTCAATTGCAAGTGACTATTTAGGTGATGCCAATAAGTTTTACCTCATAGCAAACACAAACCCATCGATTGATCCAGATAGATTACGCATCGGTGACATACTGGTGATACCAGCGAGATAATCAAGTCGATTTCTTGGTTACAATGTAATCATGAAATGTGATAATTGGAAAATAGAAGGTAGCAGGGGTGAGCATATACATGGAACTACACATGAGCCCTCAGGAAATACGAAGGGCACTATTTTAATTGGTCACGGCTTCAAAGGATATAAAGATTACGGAATGTTCCCTTGGTTAACACAGCAGTTTGCAGAGATTGGGTTTACTGCACACAGATTCAATTTTTCTCATTCTGGAATGCTTGACAACGATGGTCCATTTGAACGCCCTGATTTGTTCAAGCAAGCCACTTGGAATACCCAAGTAGATGACTTGAAAATCCTTTGTGATAATTTCGCTATCGATGGGGTGCCAACAATTATCCTTGGGCATTCAAGGGGTGGCGTTGCATGCTTGCTCGCTGCAGGTAGAGGTGTTGTAAAAGTAGACGGAGTTATATCGCTGTCAGCTCCATCAAGTTGTAATCCTCTTGCTAAAGAGACCCAAAAATTACTTTTGTCTCAGGGCTACTTTGAATCACCATCATCAAGAACAGATCAGATGCTCTATATTGGCTCGTGTTTTCTACAGGAACAATTAGATAATCCGCACTCTCACGATTTACTTCATCTAATTGGTTCGTTATCAAGCCCAGTATTGGTCGTTCACGGTGAGGATGATCCAACTGTTCCGGTTGACTCAGCAGACGAGATTGTAAGGGCAGTGCAACATCCAACGTTGGTTCGTGTTCCAAATGCTGACCATGTTTTTAAGACCCCGAATCCGTTTCCTGTAGATGGTGAGCCATCCACACAACTCGCAGCAGTTTGGAGTGCAATTGATTCTTGGTTACAGAATCAACTAGTTGGATGAAACAGGCAATTCGGTCTCTTGTACCTTGGTTTCAACTATCGGCAAACCGTCCGAGACCACTTGTTCTCTTGCTTGTGCAGTTGCATCAATTTCGCTTTCCTTACCGACCTCGTCTACTGTAACAGCAACGTGTTTAGACACACCTCTTTCTTGCATGGTTACGCCGTACAATTTGTCGCATTCCATCATGGTACGCTTGTGGTGTGTAATTACTATGAAGTGACTGTCGACTAGGAAGTGGTGAAGAGAACTTGCGAATCTATGTGTGTTTACTTCATCAAGTGCAGCATCAACTTCGTCGAGAATACAGAATGGCGATGGTTTTGCTTTGAAGATACTAAGTAATAAAGCAACAGCAGTCATTGCTTGCTCTCCGCCACTTAATTGTGAAATGACTCTTGGCTGTTTGCCGGGCGGCTTCGCTTTAATTTCAATTCCAGATTCAAGAAGGTCGATGTTGCCTTCTTCGTCTGGTAGCATCATTATGTCCGCGCTTCCACCGCCGAACAATTTGCGGAACATACCTTGAGTGCCAGCGAAGTGTTCACGGATAAGGTTAAAGGTTTCCTCAAACTTGGTTTTACTTTGCTCTTCAAGTTCTTCGATTAGTGTTGTTAATGATTCAACTGATGCATCAATATCGATTACTTGTTGTGCTAGGTCTATGTTTCGTTCTTCAAGATTTTTTTCTTCTTCAATAGCATCGAGATTGATGTTGCCGAGTTTTTTGATTTCGGCGCGGAGTTCTTCACCCTCTTTTTCCATTTTATCCCGATTGTCAGTTGGTCGGTTTCCTTGCTCTGCTTTACTAGACCACTCGTCGTATGACTTGCATACATCTATCTCAAGTTCTTCAATAGTACGGTCTTCAAGGTTTTCTCTTTTGACTTCTGCTTCTCTTCGGCTTAATTCAAGAGCGTGAAAATTCCTAACGAGTCGCTCGCCTTGCTCTCTCGATGCTTGAAGAATTAAGGATGCTTGTTCAAGTGTTGAGTCAGCGGTTTTCATTTTTTCATTAAATGTCTCAAGTTCTTTTCGACATAATTCGGCGGTCGCTTGTCGTCTTCCGATTTCTTCTTGACTATCTTGTTTGGACGCCTCAAATTGATCTAGTTGGCTAAGTCGTCTTGCGATTTGGTCTTGAAGCAATTTTCGTTGCCTGACTACCTCTTCGTTGGCAGCATCAATGTGACGAAGTTCCCTGCGGTCTGCTTCATGTTTTTCGCCAATCTGTCCGAGGTCTACTCGCGCTGCTGTAAGTTTCTCCGACAACTCCTGTGATTGGACTAGGCAATTATCGAGGTTGTCTCGTTCCTTTGTTCGGTCGGATGAGAGTTGTTCGATAAATGAAGATAATTCTTCTGCCTCTTGTTTTGAATTGGTGTATTGTTCTTCGCTCTTGTCAATCCTGCTTTGCAACTCGAAATGTTCTTCAGTGAGGACATGTACTTGCCTATTGCATCGTTGTATATCATCGTCCAATCGTTGCAAATGGTACTCGTGCTCCACAACTGCGTTTCTAGCTGCGCGTACTCTTGAGGCAGAGTCGCGTTGTTGTTGTTTTGCCTGTTCACTTTCGTCAAGCAATTCACTTAGTTGTGCTTGTCGCTGGTCTATTTGTTGGTCTAGGGCGCTACATTCAATTGTCAAAGCGTTAATTTCAATTCTTCTAGTTAACCAACCATTTTGATCGCCCGCTTTTGTTTTTCCAACAAATATACGACCATCTTCTTCAATAAGCTCAGCTTCTTTTGTAACGAAACGCCAATCAGGCATTTGTCTACGTAAGTTGATTGCTGTCTGTAAATTGCTTACAACTGCTGTTTTTCCAAGGACTTTTTCGGCTGCGTGTTTTGCGAAATCAGAAACTTGGATGAGAGAAAGCAGTGGAGTCGCTGGTTGAATTACAGTTGATGGATTGTAATTGGTAGCATCCATTGGTAAAAGACCAACTCGACCATTGATATTACCAAGTGAGGTTTCGACCTTTGCTACATCTTCGTTTGTCTCAACAAGAAGAATTTGGACATTTTGCCCAAGTGCTATTTCAACTAGGTGAGCGTCAGCGTGGCTTGCATCAATGGCATCGCCTAGCATTCCTTTGACTTGGTGAAACTTCTCTGGGTTATCGAGAACGTGTTTAACCGCATCTGTCAGTCCTTCACGAGCATGTTGCATTTCTTCTAAAAGATGCAACCTTGAACCAGAAGCGGCGCGCTGTTGGCGCATGGTTTCTAGGTCATTGGCTACTTCCTCTGCTAACTCGCCAAGAGAGTGTGCAGCGTTGTCATGTGTTTGCAGGACTGCTTCATGTTGCTGGACAGTTCTATTAGCTTCGTCGCGTAATCGTGAGGTTTCTTCTTTACTTGTTTGTAATGTTTCTAATTCCGCTTGCGCAGTAACTTTATTTTTCTCTGATCTTTCCTGTTGTTCGGTTTGGCTGTTAAGGCGTTCTTTTGCGGACTGAGCAACCGCGTGAAGTTGGGCTTGTTTTGTGCTTCGTTTTTCTAACTCATCTTGAAGATTGGATAGAAGATCTTGAAACTCAACAACTTTTTGTTGATAGGTTGCGTGTTCCTCAGCAATACGGTCGACCTTTCGGTCGATTTCAGCTAGTTTTTCTGCTGAACTGGCGATTTGCTCTTTGGCATCCTCGCTTTGTGCTGAGAGGGTCGTTTCCCGTGCCTGGAGATCTCTTAGTTGTACTCGATCGTCTTCTATCTGTTGTTTTGATTCTTCAATCGAGCGCTCCATCATGTCTATTCGTTGCCTAGAGTGCCTTATGGTCGATTCGTGTTCGGTGGATTGCTGTATGAGAGCTTGGTGGCTTGATTGCAAATTATGCCTATCTACTTCAGCTTGTCGTTTTGCATCCTCTTGATTAATAATTTGCGAAGCTACTTGTTGCCTTTCTTTTTCCAATGTGGCAAGTTGGCTAGTTAGACCGTGTAATTGTGTATGGAGTTCATGAAATTGGTCAAGGACAATATGCTTACGAATCGTTCGAAGCCGAGAGTCCAAGTCAGTAAACTTTCTTGCTTTTTCTGCTTGGCTTCGCACAATCCGAAGGCGCCGTTCAGTTGAAGCAAGTTGTTCTCGAACCCTAACTAGGTTAACTTCGGTTCGTTCAAGTTTGCGCTCAGCCTCTTTACGACGTGTCTTAAACTTTGCAACACCTGCTGCTTCTTCAAGAATACCTCGCCGCTCTGTAGGATTTGCTTGAAGCATCGCAGCAACACGACCTTGCTCGATTATTGAGTATGCATTTGTTCCAATACCAGTGTCTAGAAACAGTTCTCGTATATCTTTAAGTCGGACTTTGTTGCCATTGATGAGATACTCACTTCGTCCATCGCGGTAAAGCCGTCTAGTTACTCCAACTTCATCTGTGTCGATGGCGAGAAATCTTCTATCAGTTGGGTCTTTAGCAGTTACATTTGTCACAGGGTTGTCGAACGTAAGCGTGACAGTTGCAGCACCGAGTGGTTTCCTAACTGCTGAGCCAGCAAAGATAACGTCGAGCATCGCTTCACCTCGTAAACTCTTTGCAGAGCGTTCCCCAAGGACCCATTTGATTGCATCTACTACATTTGATTTACCACAACCATTTGGTCCGACAATGCCAATAATCGGTTCGTCAAACTCAAATACAGTTGAGTCCGCGAATGACTTGAAGCCAGCGATTGTGATTTTAGATAGACGCATAAAAAAGAAGACCTCCTGTCAAGTACTCTGGTTTCATCCTAAAACCAGCCCTAAATGGGCTACGCCATCGTAGGGAACCCAAAAATGGGGTTTACAATATTCATATTAACGGCAAAAACCCTATTACATAACCAAAAAACGTCGATTATTGGTGGTTCAAGTGGAAAAATGGGGTTTAGTTGTCCGTATTTGCCAAATCGTTAGCACTTTCTACCGGCTCAATGAATTTTGGGGGATCTTCGTTATCTGATTCCATGATGAAATCCGGTCTTGGGACATAGGACGTCTCGGAAGTCAATTTATTGATTGCAGCGAGTAGGCGATCTTGCTCAACCTTGAAATCTGCGTCGATGTATTCTTGTTGCCATATTGCGTGCAACGCTCCAATTGTTCTGCTGTAACTTAAATCTAGCCCTGGTGCTGGTTCTTCTGGTGTTGACTCATGGGCGAGGAACATGATGAAGGTACTTAATTCAGGTGTAATCTGCTCGAGAGTTGTTGTCCCTTTTTCAACATCTTGATAACGAACAACTAACTCATCTGTCTCATCTTCTGTGTTTTTAATTAGGAGATTATTATCCCAAGCTTGGAGGGTTAAGGGTCTCTCTATTTCTAACTCCCCAGTCATAATTATTGTTGGGAACCCAGTTTGAGTTACATAAATCATGTTGTATTCCGATGGAACATGAATTAAATCAAACTTATCTGCAATGGAATATTTCCGAATTGATGTGTCGTCACGTTTGACAAGTGCTTCAGCAGAACGAAGACGAATTTCTAGTTCGCTATCGTTAAGAAGCGGTCTAAGTCCCTGTTCAATTCGAAAGTCAACAGGCATTTCTTCAAGAAATTCTATTGCGTCTAGACGGCTTCCAAGTGCATTGTTTAACTTAGCTTCTTCCAACAGATATGGAACAGCAATTGGATCCTTTAGCCCTCCTCCAGCACGTAGTGCTGCAATTCTAGGGAGCATATCTGGATGATCATAGAGTGGACGGATAACGCTAAGGGATCTTGAACCAATGGCTCTCCATCTCCAAGTTGCTGCATCTGCATTCCTTGGGCTTGGATCTGCTAATAGAAGTCGTTTAACAGACATTGCGATTCCCTCAGGGTTTTGAGAACGCATTGTGATGTGCGACAATAGATCCATAAAGGTAGAGACATCGTCTTTCCAAGATGGCGGTACACGGATTTCAATCATCTCGCTATTCATTCCGTGAGCGGTTGGGCCATCTTGTCCTAACTCTTCAGGAAAAACTCGGTTTATTGAGGTTTGAATGAGTGAAGCGCGTGTATGGCTTGGTTCAAATAGGACTAACCGCATTGGCATGTTCTGGAGAACTTCTCCTCCCTTAAGTATTCGGCCAGAAGTTCTATTTACGGAATCTATTGATATTGCATTTGGCTCTGCAAATGGGTTTATGAAAACAGGGCCAGAAGCAGTTGCAATTTCTCTTGCTTGCTCTTTGCCCGTTGTGATTGGTCCATGACGAAGTAAAGTCGGAATCAATGTGCCACCCTCTAAACTGGTCGTTCCACTGCTTGGCTCAGAATAAACGTGAACATCAAACAAAGTGCCTTGTAACGATGGATGGTCTTTTCGCATATTAGCGCGTGATGGTTTTCTTCCTGTTGCTGCTTGAGGTATTGTTGCCTCAACAATAACTACTGCGGTCTCGTCTGAGTTTAGTATTTCTTCAGGAGTAACATTTCCCCAGCCACGAGTAGATTGCCCAATTCCTCTTTTTCCTAAATCTGCGATAAGATGTGCTCTGACTTGTGGCGGCATATCGCTAGAGCCGGTTCCGTTTAGTCCTACTACTAATCCGTAACCAGCAGCAATTATCGGTTGGTATTGTTCGTTATAGGTTTCGGCATATCCCATAAATGCAACATGTTGCTTGATTGTGCCGCGAAGCATATTTGGGACTTCGCCATTAAATGAAATATTAGATCGAACAGGTCGTGGTTTTTCTTCTGCTCGTTCAATTGTGGAGCAACTTGCAAGGAAGGCGATAATTAGCAGGGAGTTACATATTCGCATTGGAGAATTGTACCCTCTAAGTCGTTTTTGGCATTATCACAACACAATATAGTCGTAGCCCACATCCATAAGATTATTCTGGTCTTACAAAGGGGAGAAAGGGGTCAGACTCCTTTTTTGGGGTCAGACTCCTTTGGGGAGGCGGAAACGATCCGCGGGATTGTTTTTCTCCTTTTTTAGGGGCACTGACCCCATGAGTCGACGATTGCAAGAAGGTCTCCTACATCGACTACTCCGTCTCCATTGACATCTGCGCTTCCATCGGTACCCCACTGGTCGATTACAGAAAGCAAATCAATAACTCCAACTTCGCCATCTTTATCAACGTCAGCAAGGTAACAAGCAGGCGGATCACCGCAAACTAATCCAGAAATAGTTACGCCATCAACTGCTGCTTCGACTATTGAACTCATATTATCATCAAC
>CAZABE010000066.1:0-1556 GCA_964483425.1 uncultured Isosphaeraceae bacterium
TTTTTCTTTTCCCCAAGAAAGCCAACCGAAGATGGGTGGATACTTGGATTTGGTCCCGTCTTTTTGCTTCCAACAGCTTCAGATGATTTACTCGGTACAGAAAAATGGGGTGCTGGCCCTACTTTTGTTGGGCTCAAACAAAATGGACCATGGACATACGGCTTGCTCGCAAACCATATTTGGTCGTTTGCCGGTAATAACAATAGGGCAGATGTGAACGCAACATTTATTCAACCGTTTGCTAGCTACACGACCCCAGACGCTTGGACGTTCAGTGCTCAAACAGAAACGACATACAGTTGGGAAACTGAAGAATGGTCAATTCCAATTGAGGGTGTTGTTTCTAAAATGACAACAATTGGAAACCAGAAATTAAACATCTTTGGTGGACTCAAATATTGGGTTGATAGCCCAAATAGCGGTCCCCAAGGGCTTGGTTTCCGCTTTGGAATCACCCTTCTCTTCCCAAATTAATTAGAGGCTCTGCGCTGTCAGTGGCGCGAACTCTCTGCTATAATCCCGCCTCTTATGGCACAAATACGCGCGATTAGAAAACGAATGACTGCTGTTGGTACGATCACGCGTATTACCAAGACAATGCAGATGATTGCGACCGCGAAATTCACTTCAGCTCTTGCAAGAGCAAAGAATACGCGTCCTTACACAGATGCAATTCGAAATTTAGTTGGTGAAGTTTCTGGGACTGATGGCGATTATGACTCGCCGCTATTTAACACAAATAGCGAAAGTAAAAAAGAATTACTTTTGGTTATCTCATCAGATCGGGGATTGTGCGGCGCGTACAACGGGAATGTTCTTCGTGGTGCAATTAAGCACATCAGGGCATCATCTTCTGAAGGCAAAACAGTAGTTGTAGAGGCTGCGGGAAAAAAAGCCGCAGCGTTTTTCAAATTTCAAAAACACGACCCAGTAGAAAAGTTTTCGTTGGGTGACAAGCCATCATTTGAAGATGTTGCGAAAATAGCCGATCGATATATGGATGGTTTTTCTGCTGGTGAATGGAATTCAGTCCGAGTTGCGTATATGCGATTTGAATCAAATGCAAAACAAGTCCCCGAAATAATTCAATTGTTACCACTTTCTCATGAAGGAAGTGATGAAAAAGAAGGAACTTCTGCGAATTACGACTTCTCTCCATCTGCAGAAGAGATTCTTGACGATCTTCTTCCAAGAAGCGTAAAAACAACGCTTTTCCAAGCGTTTAACGATGCATCAGTCAGCGAGCAAATCATGCGGATGGTTGCCATGAAGGCTGCAACCGAAAACGCAAACGATTTGGGTAAAGACCTTCGCCGCGATTACAACCGTGCTCGTCAGGCACAAATTACTACGGAACTTACCGAGATTATCTCTGGCGCAGCAGCACTCGAGTAAAGAATGCCACTCTATACAAGAACAGGCGACGACGGCACCACGGGACTTTCAGGCGGAGGTCGCATAGAAAAAGACAGCGCGAGGATGCACGCAGTTGGAGATGTTGACGAACTTAACGCAGCCCTTGGAATGGTTGGTGATGAAAACCTGCAACCACTTCA
>CAZABE010000067.1:0-2335 GCA_964483425.1 uncultured Isosphaeraceae bacterium
CGTTTATTAACCGCGGGTTAATTATTTCTTGTCTTTGCCGCCGCCGAGCAAATCGCCGATTCCTCCAAGTACACCGTCGACTATCTTGCCGGCGGTATCGGCGGCGCCTTGGATTGCTATCCCAATTCCAAGTTCTTTGAATACGGGCAAAGAGTTGATAAGGTTTGTCACATTTGAGAGCGCAAGTTTAGAAAACCCCTCTACAGGGTGTTGTGCTAAGTGTTGCATGATGGCGTGCGTTATAGCGCTCGTAATGGCTTCGGTTGCAACTTCAGCATCGCCATCGGTGCCGATGTTGTGCATGACTATTTCTTTGATGTGCGCCGTAACGGGTCCTTTTTTAAGCACGGTAAATTCTCCGCTTGCAGTCACCGTAATATCACGAATGGTAAGTGTTTCAATATTGAATGGTGGGTCTGGGTGTGAGGCGTCTGGGGTATCGTCTGCTGAAACATTATTAACAACCGTCTCAATATTGGACTTACCATCAACTTGTTGTAAATTAAGAGTAACACCAGACACGGTTACATTTGGAATGACTACTTCCTTTTCAAGCATCTGGAAAACGTTAAAGGTAATCTTTGCCTCTTCCACTGATAAAATTGTTGGCGATTGTTCACTTAGGAACGGTTCTGGGTTTGCAATTTTTACACCTTTTATTGAAGATTTCTTTGAAAAGAAACCAACGTGCGAACTATCGAGGGTGATTTTTACTCCTAACCCCTCGCTGCCCTTTGATTGAATAATCGATTGCGCAACACCGTCTATTACGAATATCCCAACCACAGAAAGTCCAAGGGCGACAATTAGAGTAATTAAGACACCGTTTATAAGTTTTTGCAACATTAGGACATGGTAACGTATCCTAGTGTTGTGTCTTTAGTTGTGAATTTTTCCTTTTTCAATAACTGAAATTCGGACGTTTACTCACCGAAACGTTTTTCAATACAATCAATTATTGAACGAAGGCCTTGTTCCGCAATTTCATAATAAATGGCTCTGCCTTGGCGCTTGCCAACTATCAATCCACGGTCTCTCATTTTTCCCAAATGTTCCGAGGCGCTTGAGGGCGGAATCTCACAAGCAACAGCCAGTTCACCAACCGTGTAACTTCCTCCAAGTAACATTTGAATCATACGAAGTCGGTGCGGGTGTGCAACAGTCCTCAAACAGGCAGCCGCTTGCTCAAGGGCTTCCAAATTCAATAAATCTGTTTGAGTTGACGATTTTGTCATATGTCTATTATATCGATACATCTCAATATAACAAACGTGTAAAAACGCTCCTGTGGGATTGTTCAAATTCGGGGTCTGACCACGGGGTCAGGCCCCGTGATCAGACCGCAATAAACCGCCGTTCGATAGATAGGTTGTGTGTCAAAGTGCAGCCATTTGTGGATGTCATTGTGTTTTTATGCTGGCTGTTTTTTTGATTTGGGTTTGTTTTCAGTTTTCTTGTAAGTAAACCGCTTGCTAGGCGTTTCGGCCTCCAATTCAATTTCGCCATTAAACCAATTTTTCAACAGCTCAAGCGAGGTTGATTTAAGGACACGTTCATCAGCATCTAGTTCTCGCGTATCTTGGAGTCCTGTTGAACAACAACCAGCGGAAGCGCCGCCATTTGAACCACCAATGCTCTGCTCTAAAAACAAAAGCGCCATTGAAGCCCGTGGTGGAATTTGTTCATTGCGCTGAAACTGTATTTTGATATCTCCCAACAACCAAGCGTTTAACAGTCGCGCAGAAGCAGCTTTAGTTGCTTTTTCTTCATTTGTTAGTTCGTTTCTAGGAAGCGTTATCCAGTTGGATACCATTGTGCTGGTTGGTTCGGTTCGCATTTCAACATACTCAAGATATTTTTTTGCTCCTTCAATCACTGCTGGTTTCGTTGCGTTGTCGTTTCTTCTATATCCTCTTCGCAAATACGCATTGATAAAATTCATAAAGAACTCCTTTTCTTTGCACTTATGAGTGCGCAGGAAAAACTCAACCCTCTATCTCAGTGCGTAGAAATAGAACGATTGTGTTTAGCCAATTAGATTTTGGGTGGCCTGCGAACTCCCGCCGACCGTTGCTAAGATTCTATTCGCCAACTTCTATTTGTCAAGTGCAATTTTTAATATTATTAAATACACATGCCTAAACTGCGGCGATTGAGATTTTTTTCTGAGTACACTGTGACACATGATTCGAAATTACGAGCCAAAAGACCTCGAACACTGCCTGCGCATCTTGCGTGAGGTTGGCTGGATGGAGGGGAAGGACACCGACAAGGAGGTGTTTGAAAAGTACGTTAGTGATACCAAGCCACTTGTTACCGAACTGAAAAATGAGGT
>CAZABE010000068.1:0-3160 GCA_964483425.1 uncultured Isosphaeraceae bacterium
GGGCGTACTCTCATTCCTGTTTACGCAACGGTGCAAGAATTATGATTACTAAGAGAACTGTTTCAAAACGATTTGCCTTTACCTTATTGGAGTTGATGGTTGCTGTTGTTGTTCTTCTTGCAGTTATGGTCGCTATCGGTCGAATTTTTAGTACTGTTGTTAACGTCTCTGCTACAGGCATTGCAATTGGTGACACTTTGCAGCAAGCAACAGCAATCGAACAGCAACTTCGCGAAGATATGGCAAAGGTCTCCCACGATGGTTTTTTTGCGATTAAGCATACTGCGGTTCCAAATGATTTAAATGGATACGTTCTTTTAGATGAATCACAACCAGCAGAAGCCGTCTTGCGTTTTGACCAATTAGTATTTATTAGATTAGGTGTAGCAACACCTGTTGCGAGAATGGGTGGAGGGTATGATTCATACGCGCAAACACTGGCCTCAAAAGTATACTATGGGCACGGAGTTTCCTTTCCTGCGCTAACAAGTTACGATGGTGGTGACCTCTTTTCTCAAGACCCTGTCTTGTTGATTGATGCAATTGGAGATCAAGTGATTACCCCTTGGAATCAGGGTGCAGTTGAATATCAGGAGAGAAGGTATACGGACGGTTATGCGGACAATTTTGACCTTACAGGCAATACTGGTACAACAAGTGGTACCCAGCCAAACTCAAAGAAGTGGATGCTAGTAAGGCAAGGAATATCTCTTGGTGATGATGACAAGCACGAAATAACTGCTCCAAATAAAAAGGTATACATGTATCCCGGTGCCTCCACCCACAGTATTTTCCCTAGCGACCCTCGCTTCACTTCGATTAACCCAAACAATATCTACCCGCACGTTTTAAATGGCAGAGTGGATATTGCTTCGACTCATCTTGGTGATCTTCGCAACAGCGTTGCTAATGAAGTCGAGGTTGGAGATGGGACAGGCGGAAGATGGTGGAAGATGGTGAATAATGGCGCCCAACTAGACCAACAAGAACTCATCGCTTCTTTATTGCAGTGGCCAAGAGTTGAACCAGAGCCATCAAGCCCCTTCAGGCAAGAAATGATTCTTATGAAGTCAGCAATTGCCCAAGGGTGCGTCTCATTTCAAATCGAATGGACTTACGATGAAGGCGTAGGTGGAACAATAGATATCAACGGAGTTCCCTATCCCGGATACGAGTATCCAACGAGCCAGCCACGACCATGGTGGGGCGGGTCTTATAGAGATACAAACGGTGAAATTTTCTTTGAGACGCTAGAGGACTACCACTATCAATCAATTAGTTACCAAGATTGGCTTGATGGAAATTACGATGTAACAACTGATAGCGTAGCGGCAGAGTCCGTAAATGCTTCGTTTATTGAACGCTATTTTGTGAATGGCGAAGGTCCTTCTAGTTCGTTGATCCCAGTCGTTGCAGATGGTTCAATAAAAGAATATTGGACAATTTTTGGATATAACACGAATGAACCATTTGCTGAGAATCAAATTGATTTACTTAATAACGGGTTTATGTTTTTCGACAATCGATACACACCAAGACCCTCCGCGTTAAAAATTACTTTGCGTCTTGTTGATAGAAGTGGTGATTTAGGAAGTGGCTGGGTCTACCAGTTTGTAGTTGATTTGCCAGAGGTTCATAAATGATGAGAAATAACAGTACTAAATCCCTCTTTAGGCGTGGCAACACAATCATTTTGGTGATTGGCATTCTTGTGCTACTCGTACTTATTGCGATTATGTTTATTACTAAATCGCATAGCATCCGAATCACAGCAACAGCACAACGTTCTTCTGGAAGAATAAATGAACAAGCACGCTCAATAGGTAAATCAGTTGCTGATGAAATCGCTATTCAGTTGTTCCCAAGTGAACTAGTTGCAACTGGGCAGAATCCTTTACCTTCGAGTGGTAACGATCGAAGAAAAGCACCTTTACCAGAAGCGATACGATATGGACATGACTCTAAATTTCCGTTTAACTTCGCACCCTACGAAGTAGTTCCTTGGACTAATCCACCAGATGGGTTCACATCTGGACCATTTGCAGAAGGACCTGCAAATCCCAAGGGTGGTCCATCCATCGGCGATTCAAGATGGCTAAGAGATACGGAGCCCCAAAGAGCAGACCTTTTTGATGGTTGGTATGACGGCGGACCCCCTAGCATCAATCCTGATGGCATTCCAGAGACATTCACGCATTGGCGCCACCTTACTAATCTTTCTCGAAGCGATAATGCTTGGCGAATTATTCCTGATATTAAAGATGTTTCGACTTCATCTGGTCTTGTTTCAAACTTGGACTTGCCAATTGAACAGTGGCCAATCCTTAGACCACAATACACTGACGCAGGAGACACATACCTTGCAATTGGATTAGATGGTTACCCAGCCCTGATGTTTGGTGGCGAAGACCAACTTATAAAAATGGGGAATTGGACCAATCCTGTTGACTGGTTTACTTGGGAGAATTTGCAACAAGATCCGACTCAACTACCTCAAAACTTCTTGGATTTAAGCGACCTTGATGGAGACGGGGTGCACAATGAAATAGGAGAGCGTTACCAAGATGCTTTTGTTGATGGGACAGATAGGTGGTACGTTGAACGTTCACTAACAGATACAGACGGTGATGGATTTACAGACGCCTTCTGGCATCTAAGTCCACTTCCATCAAGTTCGGATACGAGGCAAATTGTTGCACTATCAATAACTGACAATAGTGCACTCTTAAATGCAAATGTTGCAACTCAATTCCAAAAGGATGAGGATGGAACTCGCGGTCATACGCCGGCTGACTTGGCTTTAAGAGGTTCAAGTGAGTCATTCCAAGATAGAGTCGGTTACTTCGATTCATTTTCTAACTTGCCTTCTAATCCAAATGTTCTCGCTCCTTGGGTAGTTTATGATCACGTTAACAAAACTCCAGAAGTTGATTGGCAAACTTCTAATTGGAGCGGCGACGAATCAACATTCCTTGGTGAACTTGGTCTTGACTATTGGGATGTCGATGACCGCGAGGATAGGTTGAATTACTTTAGATTCGCTGGAAGGAACCCGTTTTATGCAAGCCAAGGAATAAGACCGTACACCCTTGCAGACGAGATGGAGTTACGGTTATATGAAGGGAACAATACTAGTTCTGTATCTTCTCGATTTGAAGTT
>CAZABE010000069.1:0-2655 GCA_964483425.1 uncultured Isosphaeraceae bacterium
AGAGATGGGCAATTACGATAAATCCAAACAACGATTACTTGACGTCATTGCTTCTGCCGATTCGTCTTGGGGTCGAACTTGGTTTGAAGCACATCACCGCCTTGGGACTGTGTATATGGTTCTAAACCAATTTGAAGATTCAGCGAAACATCTCTCAGAGGCAAGAGTTTCGGGAGTTGCATTGTGGGGAGAAGATGAGCCAATAGTGATTTCTTCTCAGTGTAAATTGTTGATGGTGTTGCATCGCATAGGAAATATGGAAGAAGCAGAACAAGTTGTTTCCCAGTTGACCGAATGGCTTGAAAATGATGATTCATCAAGCGGTGAAGCGGTTCTTAAACTTGGGGTTCTAAATGCATTAAGCGATTTCTATTATTTCAATGGAAAAGAAAATCGTGCAATTGAGTTAATGGAAGAACAACTAGCAATAAAAAAAGATTTGCTGGGCGAAGAGCATCCAAAAACAATCGAGGGAATGGCACGGCTTGCAACGGTGTATCATCAGTCCGGTCGATTGGAAGATGCTAGGAGTATGTTTGAAAAAGCAGTACCCGCTTTGCAAAACATTTATGGCGAAACACATGTCCACACACTTGCTATGGTGAATAATCTTGCAGAGTTATATGTTGATTTAGGGGAACTTGAACTGGCAAAACCACTGTATGAATATGCAATTGAAAATGGTAGCAAAGTTTTGCCTGAAGATCATCAATATTTGCAAGCGTTCAAAAAGGGATATAAAGATTGTTTGGATCGCTTAAGCGTGGTCTCTGAGGAACAACAGTGACGAACGAAATAAATAAGCAATCAGAGGAGTTTCTTGAGTCTTTGTACGATGAACTTCGTTCTTTAGCAGGTGCAAAAATAGCAAAACTATCGCCCGGGCAAACGATGCAACCCACAGGTCTTGTGCATGAAGCATGGATGCGCCTTGGTGGTAATGATTCTCCCGATTGGGATAGTCGAGCACATTTTTTCGGTGCTGCAGCGAGAGCAATGAGAAACATTCTTGTTGATAGAGCAAGAAAAAAGGGAAGCATTAAACACGGCGGTAATCGAAACCGCGAATCACTTGCAGGAATTGCTATACCTGACACTGACGATGGTAGCGATGTTCTGATTATTGACGAAGTACTTAAAGAACTGGAGAAAGCAGATCCCGAAAAGTTTGAAGTTGTAATGCTTCGCTACTTTGCTGGTTTAAGCATCGACCAAGTAGCAACAACTCTTGGTATTTCAACATCTACAGTTGATCGCCGCTGGGCATTTGCAAAAGCGTGGCTCCAGCGAGAAATGAACATTAAATTAACCCGTAGTTAATTAATTGCAGGGACCCCATGCGCCAACTACAACCAATAAATCATTTACATCGACAACTCCATCGTTATTTAAATCTTCGTTGTCACAATTTAGGCAACCCCAAGCACTAATTATATGTAGAACATCAACCACGTTTACTATCTCATCATCATCAAGATCACCTTCGCAGCATGACTCGTTATCACAAGTAGTGAAATCACCTTGATATTCTCCGCCAATTAAATCGCAATACGCATCATTTACTCCATCTGCACACTCTCCATCTGCGCAACACGCTCCAAAAATTGGAGCACTGCAAGGATTCGTAGCACAAACTGTGTTTCCGGGTACATAGCCACCAATACTTGTACACGTACTTCCAGTCAGTCCATCAATACACAAAGGAGCACCACCCGCTCCGATGGTTAAGCAACACGCGTTAGTTGGTGCATCGCATGGATTAGTTACACACTGAGTACCACCTCCCATATAAACACCGCCTGTAGCGGTGCATGATAGATAGTCATGATTATCTTCACACCAACCACCAATTCCTGGAATACAGCAAGAGCCAATAGTGCAGGGGTCAACTGCGCAGGTTGTTCCGGCGCCAATTGGAATTCCGCCGGCTTTTACGCAGGTTTGTTCGAGGATTCCGTCGAAACACGTATCACCAAGGCAACAAGCACCGAGAGGAGCATTGCAAGGATTGGGAGCATCACTACAAGATGAACCTGCACCTAAGAAGGTGCCGAATAAAAAATCACACAAATCCATTGGAAAGCCGTCGAAACACCACGGATCATTTCCACCTGCGACAAAACAACAGGCTCCGATGGGATTGCATATCTCTTCGTCATCCATACAATTTTCACCTCCAAGGAATTCGCCTCCGCAGTCCCAGCACATCTCTTCTGAGAATCCTTCCTCACACGTGTAATCAAGACAACAATAACCTATAGGAGAGCCGGGGCATGCTTTTACATCGCAACAAAAAGTTCCATCGCCAAAATAAGTGCCTCCCCAGTATTTTTCGCAGATTTGTTGTTCGATAAATTCATAGCAGATATCCCCAAGACAGCATGCTCCTCCATCAGAAAAAACGCAAGGGTTTTGACCAGTTCCGTCGTCGCAAAGCGAGCCGTCATCAAGATAATCTCCACCACATTCAACACAAATGACTTCAGACAACCCTTCTATACATTCGCTACCAAAACAACATGCTCCTGTTGGCTCATCGTCATCGCAAAATAATACATCTTGGCAACACTCACTACCATCACCTTTATAAGTTCCATAGCACCAATTCATACAAATTTCATAAGAAAAGTTATCGAAGCAAATGTTATCAACACA
>CAZABE010000070.1:0-4325 GCA_964483425.1 uncultured Isosphaeraceae bacterium
CTTTGGGATGTTGACCTTGATGTGCCAGAGGGAAAACTTGTTGCAATAGTTGGTCCAAACGGTGCGGGGAAAAGCACGTTGATAAAGGCAATTATGGATCTTGTGCCCAAAGCGTCGGGCAAGATTATGGTGTACGGAAAACCATTTAACAAACAACGAAAATTGATTGCCTATGTGCCACAACGAGAGTCAGTTGATTGGGATTTTCCAATTGATGCTCTTGGTGTTGTAGCCATGGGAAGATACAGTCGAATCGGGTGGTTTAAACCAGTGCGTAAAAAAGAATACAAACTAGCAATGGATTCTCTTGAACGAGTTGGCATGGCTGATTATGCAAGAAGGCAAATAAGCCAACTCTCTGGTGGGCAGCAACAACGCGTCTTTCTTGCTCGCGCTCTTGCGCAGGACTCGACAATCTATTTAATGGACGAGCCGTTTGCAAGCGTTGATGCAGCTACTGAGAAAGCGATAGTAAAAGTTCTTGATGACTTACGTAGTAAAGGAAAAACTGTTGTAGTTGTGCATCACGATTTACAAACGGTACACGAATATTTTGATCATGTCATTTTATTAAACATGCGTGTTGTTGCTCATGGTCCAGTAGATGAGGTCTTTACGAACGACAATTTAAAGAAAACTTACGGTGGTCGTTTGACTTTGCTTTCAGAAGCAGCACAGCGATTGGCACAGCGTTGATCGCGAACCACTCCATTTCAGACACGAGAATCGTACTTCCAACAATTGAAGAGTTGATACGTGTTCTTCTTCTAGAGGACTACAACACACGAGTAGTTGTTCTTGGGGTTATGGCGCTTGGCGCTGCAGCGGGGTTGCTTGGTACGTTTTTGCTTCTTCGGAAGCGAGCGCTTACTGCGGATGCTTTGAGCCATGCAACGCTTCCGGGTATTGCGATTTCATTTATGGTGATGGTTGCTCTTGGAAGTGATGGCAAGTCACTTTTTGGTTTGTTAATAGGAGCGTTTTTGTTTGGATGTATTGGTGTTCTTGCAATACTAGTGATTAGACACACAACTCGGCTCAAAGATGATGCCGCGATTGGTATTGTTCTTAGCGTTTTGTTTGGTCTTGGTTTGTGTTTGCTCCGAATTGCAACGGAAATGCCAAGCGGGAGCGCTGCAGGGCTGAGTGGCTTTATCTTTGGAAAAGCAGCCTCAATGGTTGCGAGTGATGCGATCACTATGGGTATAGTTGCGATTGTGGTGGTTCTAAGTACTGTCCTTCTTAGAAAAGAATGGACGATGCTTTGCTTTGATGAAAAGTTTGGTTCATCTCAGGGGTGGTCAGTTCTTTCTCTCGACGTTTTATTAATGGTTATGGTTGCAGTTGTGACAGTTATCGCTTTGCAATCTGTTGGCTTAGTTCTTGCAGTTGCAATGCTCATTATTCCAGCCGCTTCAGCAAGGTATTGGACAACTAGAATAGCAACGATGCTTGTTGGTAGCGCTTTAATCGGTTGCTTGAGCGGTTGGCTTGGTGCTGTAGTTAGTGCACTTATTCCTAGGATGCCAACGGGACCAATTATTGTTTTGATTTGTGGTTTCTGGTTTTTAATCAGTTTCATCGCAGGTCCAAAGGGTGGTCTAATAACTCAGCAATTCACAAGAATGCAACTTAACAAGCGTATAGCGTTGCAACATATTTTGCGTGCGATGTGGGAAATTTGTGAAAAGGAGCAGACAACAGAATTGACAGTTGAGGAATTAACAGGGGTTCGTTCTTGGAATAAACGCAAGGTCGAGAAATTGTTAAAAAGGTGTGAGAAAAAAAATATTGCAACAAGGGTCTCAAATGTTTGGCGTCTTACTGAAACAGGTGCCAAAGAAGCAGCAAGAGTTGTTAGAAATCACCGATTGTGGGAAATATATTTAATTACTTATGCAGACATTGCTCCATCACATGTAGACCGCGATGCAGACATGATTGAACACGTCTTGGGTAGAGACCTAGTTGCAAAACTTGAACATCTTCTTGACGCTAGCGCTGTTCCTAAAAGTCCACACCCAATTGGAGTAAGTGAATGACTTGGTCAATTATTGACACTTGGATTGTAATTATTGGTGCGCTATGTGCAGCAGGTTGTGCAATTCCCGGAACAATCCTAGTTCTTCGTCGAATGAGTTTAATGGGTGATGCAATAAGTCACACCGTCCTTCCGGGAATTGCTATTGCATTTTTGATTACAGGTAGCCGCGATCCAGCAGCTATGTTGATTGGATCAGTTGTTATTGGTTTGTTGACAGCGTTTCTTGTACAAGCGATTCAGTCCCTTGGCAAAGTAGAAATTGGTGCGTCGATGGGTATTGTATTTACTGTTTTATTTGCTTTTGGTCTTGTTTTGATGCGTCAAGCGGTAGATCATGTAGATATAGATCCAGATTGTGTCTTGTATGGTTCAATCGAACTTGCTTGGTTTGATCAGAACCCAGACGGTTTAGGTATCCCTCGGGGAGCGATAGTAAATGGAATTATGCTCCTTGTGAACCTCATCGTTGTGCTACTTTTTTACAAGGAATTAAAAATAACTTCATTCGATCCTGCTCTTGCAGGGTCACAGGGCATAGCTCCAATGTTTTTGCATTATTTATTGATGACTATGACTGCGGCAACTGCTGCTGCCGCATTTGAAACAGTTGGATCCATTCTTGTAATTGCAATGTTTATTGTTCCACCCGCAACAGCGTATTTGCTTACAAATCGGTATGGTTTGATGTTTGTCTTTGCAATCGGCTTGTCTGTTGCTGCGTCGGTATTGGGTCATCTTTCTGCAATAACAGTCCCAACGTGGTTTGGTTTCTCTGGAACAAGTACTGCAGGGGCAATGGCAGTTGCAACAGGATTTCTTTTTGTAGTTGCGTGGGTTGCGTCTCCACAAGATGGGATGTTGACGCGATTTTTGCAAAGAGTATCAATACGGTTTCAAGTAACGAGCGAGGACGTACTCGGGGTGCTCTGGCGGCTAGAGGAAAGAGGTCGGTACGAATTAGAAGAATCCCAACTCGCTAGTGCAATTAGAGTTTCACATTTGGGGATTCGTTTTGTGCTATTTACAATGCGCAGGAAAGATGTCATTAAAAAAAACGCAACATGTTGGTCCCTAACCGAAGCGGGTAGAAGCAAAGCTACCAAGTTAGTTAGAGCACATCGACTTTGGGAAGTGTACCTTGACAATCATTTCCCACAAGATGCTCACCAACTGCATTATTCAGCAGAGCGTCTCGAACACGTAACTACGCAAGAGATGCAATCACGTCTAGGTGATGCGAAGAAAGATCCGCATGGTAGTAAAGTTCCTGACGAATCAAGTGGTTAGTGGTATGCTGAAGGAATGAAAACAATCATTGTATTTATTTGTGTTTCCTTTATGGCTTCTTGCTCCATATTTTCCAGTATATCCAACTCACCAACCACAACACTGTTAACAGCATCAGATACTGATCGCGAGATTGTTTTTGCTCAAAACCATTTTTTTAGTGTCGTATTGCCAAGTAATCCGACTACCGGATATTCGTGGAACATTGATGTAGACAATCCATCAATTATTTCTGTTCAATCCCAAAAATACAAACCGGACTCAAGCGGTAGGGTTGGCGTGGGAGGGACAACGACATGGACACTTTTAACTCACGAAAAGGGGAACGCTGCAATTACTTATTCTTACCAACGCCCATGGGAAGAGAAAACACCCCCAACACGCGTTGTAACATTTTCAATTAGCGTCCATTAGATGCAGCTTCGTACATTTCCTCGTACCGTTTTGCAACACCCTCTGTGTCAAGCCAAGAGAGAATGTGATTTCTTCCCTCAACACCCTTTGCTTTAAGTAATTCTTTGTTTGAAGTGAGTTCTTCAATTGCATCAGCAAAGGTCTCTGGTGTTCGGTCAGTGATTACCGCACCACCTTCCTCAAGTTCTTTCCATATGTCCGTACCTTTTGTACCTATTGCGGGTGTCTTACAAAGCATCGCTTCCGTATACACAAGACCAAAGTTTTCTTGTTGGGTAGGCAGAGCAAAAACGTCGGCCATTGCGTAAAGGGATAGTTTCAGATCTCCAACAACCATACCCAAAAACGTAACAAGTTCACTTACATCCGCAGCAGCAGCTCTATCTTGTAGAGATTTGACGTATGAGTCCTCTCCTGTACCTGCGATAAACACGCGAATCGGGTATCCGCGTTTTTTTAGAATAGCTGTTGCATCGATTAACGTTTCTATCGATTTTTTTTCGTGGACTCTGCTAAGGAATAGAACTGTGGGCTCTTCAGAAACACCGTATTTGTCGATTGCTTCTTGCGGGCTTGGTAC
>CAZABE010000071.1:0-8013 GCA_964483425.1 uncultured Isosphaeraceae bacterium
AAAAACACCCCTGCAAAGTTCAATCGTGCTTATCGCTTTCACGGGTGAAGAGGCGGGTTTTGTTGGTTCAAGGTACTTTGCAAACAATCCACCGTTTCCTCTCTCAAAAATAAGAGGACTAATCAATCTCGATATGATTAGTCGAGGAGAGCCCAATACAATTTTTCTTGAAGGCGCTCCAGATGCTCCTAATCTCAACATGGCAATTGTTCGAGCGAACAAACAAATTGGGCTCAACATCGTACGAAATGAACATCCCGATTGGCTGCACCGAAGTGATCAAGCCCCATTTCTTAAAAAAGGTGTTCCCTCTGTTTTTCTAAGCGTTGAAGATCACGAGGACTACCACAGAGTTACCGATCATGTTGAAAAAATAATTCCCGAACTTGCTACAAAAACAACTCGGCTAACATTTCTCGCTGCAATTGACATTGCATCTCCTGTACCCTAATAGGACATGAGACATCTGTTCCCAATTCTATTCATTGCATTTCTATTAATTGGGTGCAGCGAGACAAAACAACCAGCACCAAAAACAACAAAAAAACAAACTGGTAAAGAAATCTACTTGATGTATTGCACAATGTGCCATGGAGCATCGGGCGATGGTAAAGCAACAATCGCGCTTGATAGACCAGCCCGAAGTTTTATTGATGGCGGATTTTCATTTGGCAACACCCTCGGATCAATTTCAAAAACAACTCGTTCTGGTATTCCTGGAACACCTATGCCACCGTTTGCAGATGTTCTTGATGAAGAGCAAACTATGAAAGTAGCAACCTATGTTCGATCTCTAGCTCCAATTCAAAAGGATGTAGTAATAGAAGAAACTGAGATGATTGTTGGTGACCGACCTGCTGTTGTGCGCGGCATGATTCCGCCTATACAGGAAGGTTTAGAATTGCACCCAAGGGGGGTTGTAATAGGCAATCCTGACGGTTTTAGTTATGAGTATCGAGTCGATAACGTTCGATTACTTGCAATACGCCAAGGAAGATTTGTCGAGCGTACTGACTGGGGGGAGCGGGGTGGATCACCTCTAACAATTCTTGGAAAAATTATCGTTTTAGTTGATGGTGGAAATCCGCCACCAATGTTTATGAAAAAGGACGGAACACCTTTAACAGCAAAACTTCTTTCAACGAATACACTTGGTTCATTCGGAACAATGAAATATGAAGTTATTGATGATATAGGTGAGACCTATGCTATCGTCGAAGAACAATGCAAATCTACCACGATTGCAAGAGCGTTAATTGAACAAAAACTTTCGATAATTGCAACGAAACCATTCCAAATCTGCATTCCAAATGGAACAGTAATGGATGAACCCAAAGACATACAAGTAGGCCGTTCCAATCGAAAAATTGTCCACGCAACAAAAGGTTCTCAAATAGAAGCAGATTAGATTATGTATACCATCCTTCTCACATTTGCCCTTGGACAACTCCAAAACGAATATTGGACGGTTGATTACTTGTCACCTCCAAATGGCGAGGTCTTAGAAGTTGGCGGTATCGGATTTATGGATAATGGAGATTTGGTTGCAAGCACAAGAAGAGGACAGGTCTGGCGGGTCGCTAATCCAAACGCAGACAATCCAAACGACGCAACGTTTACTTTGATTTGCGAAGGGTTACACGAGGGGCTTGGGCTCTCTGTTATCAACGATGAAATTTACGTCATGCAAAGAGGTGAAATATCAAAACTTCTTGACCTTGATGGCGACACCATCATCGATGAAATTCAAACCATTACTCAGGATTGGGGCATGAGTGGAAACTACCATGAGTTTGGTTTTGGATTACCTGTTGATAAAGATGGCAACATGTATTTTTCTTTGAACGTTGGTTTTTGGAACCCTCATTGGTGGCACGGCAAATCCAGAGTGCCTTATCGCGGCTGGGTACTTAAACTTTCACCCGATGGCATCGTCACTCCAATTGCTGGTGGGCTGCGAAGTCCCGCAGGTCTAGGATTGCTTGAAGACGGAACACTTTTAGTTACGGACAATCAAGGTGACTGGATGCCGGTTTGCCCCGTTTTTGCAATCAAAGAGGGTGGGTATTACGGTCATCCAGCATCGATGCGTTGGTACAAAAACCAACCAAATATTGAACCAAGCGATACCCTACCACCCGATGGGATAACCCGTGAGCATCCAATTCTCTGGTTGCCTTACCAATGGTCACGCTCGACTGGTAATGTAATTCAAGATAAAACAAACGGTCCCTTTCAAGGACAATACTTACTCGCTGAACTTACGAATGGTCAAATTCTTCGTGCGCAATTTGAAGAAATTGACGGTGTCTTGCAAGGCGCATGCTGGCTTGCTCACCAAAGAGTTGGCTCTGCTTACCACATTGAATATGGACCAAACGACACACTCTATGTTGGCATGACTAACCGTGGCTGGGGTGGGCTTGCGCCAGGAAGTGGCATCGCAAGAATCAAATACAACGGAGAACTTCCATTAGAAATGAGCAATGTGCAACTTGTTAATGATGGTTTTGAAATTTCGTTTTCAAAGCCACTTGCAAATATCCCCGTGGTAAGTGGAAACAAATACGACTATAACTATTGGTGGGAATACGGCTCTCCACAGCAACACGTAGAGGAATTACTGATTTCTGATGTTGTTCTTTCTGATGATGGGTTAAAAGTAAAAGTAACTATCGATAATTTAGAAGCAGGCAAGTGCGTAATGCTCAAACTCGACAACGCATCAAGTAAAGATGGAAGTACTCTGTTGCACACCGAAATGTCATACACGATAAACAAACTCCCTGCTGGCGAACTTGTCTACGTTGCAAAACAAGTCGAACCGCCCGTTGAACGTGGCGAAGAGGTTGAGGGATGGCTTTACCTCACATGGGCAGATGCAACCGATGTTTGGGTCAACAATGGTGTTACGTTATGTAATGCTGAACTCGATATCGATAACCCAACACAATTTGTAATTAGCGATGGTGTGGGAGCTCTTGTTGCAAGCGAAGGTGAGTCAATGGCAACGAAGTTTAATATTGTCGAGGGTGAATTGACATTTTCTTATATGCTTGCAAAAGAAAGCGAAGCGGAAATAAAACTTCCAATTGGTTTATCAGTTTTGCTCTCAAACAAACAAGGTGGTGGATATCTTGGTGAAGGGATATGGCATAAGGCAAGATTATTGTTCCAAGCAAACCCACCAAAAGTTACGCTTATTGAAGTCAACGGCGTCCACACGGACGTAGATATGATTATGTACAGCGGCATCGTTAGACCTTCACCGCTTGAATTCAAATGTACAAAAGGAAACTTTGCTTTTGGTGACGTCAGATTCCGCACAAAATTAAAAGACCTTGATAGTAACGAGTGGAAATCATTACAGAGTGATGAAATGAGTTGGGAAACAAGTGGAGATATTGACTGGCGAAAAACGGATAGTGGCGACATTGTTATAGTTGGTAACGGTTCTATTCTTCTTCCATTAACTAATACTGGTTTCTCGTCGGTTCGTTTTGATTGCAAAATTAATGGTACGGGAAATGCTGCCATTGCAATTGGCGATATTGAAATAATAATCTCAACATCGGGTGATTACAAGACAGGCAGCATCAATGGACACCCCATTAAAGCGAACCTAGTTGACCAAAACGAATGGTGCACTGTTGAAATCGAGCAAGATATAAAAACCATTATCTATCTCAACGATATCCCAATTCTAACCATCGACGATGCACCCAACCTCACAGGTGACACCTTGGCCATCAAAGTGAACGGTGCCGAACTCACGCTGCGCAAAATGTTCCTGCATTAACCACCTCACCTTACACCTGAACCAAAAAACGACCCGCGGGATTGTTTTTTAGCAAGGACCCCAAGCATCGACGATTGCAAGAATATCACCAACACCAACGGTGCCGTCACCATCTATGTCGCCAGAGCATCCACTGCAAGCACCCCACTGATCAACAACACTAAGCAGATCTGCAACACCAACGGAACCATCACCATTTATATCGCCAACGCAAGAGGTTCCATCATCGACTGCATCAAGTGCTGCTTTAGCGTTTACAAAACCGTGACCATATGTAGTGTCGTATCCACCACCCCCATAATCAACAGCAGTTGACGAAAGTACATTTTCTAATTCATCGGGTGAAAGGGTTGGGTCAACAGAGAGCACAAGTGCTGCAACACCTGCAGTGTAGGGTGATGCAAAAGATGTTCCATCAATCGTTGTTGTATTTCCTCCGCCATAACCGTCTCCACCACTTCGGTCAGTCGTACGAATGGATTCTCCAGGAGCGCTAATAAACAAGCCGTTCCCATGCGTACTAAAACTTGCAAGTGTTCCGTTGGATGACATCGCTGCAACCGAAATTACGCTGTTCAAACTCGCAGGCCACCCAATAGTGGTTGATCCGTCATTACCCGCAGCTGCAACGTGGAAAACACCAGAAGCACGCGTTGTGTTGAATGCATTTGTAATCCCAGATAGAGGAGAACCGCCACCCCAACTTGAATTTGTCACACGTGCACCAGTATCGGCAGCCCAAGTAATACCGTTTATTGCCCAACTCTCTTGAAACTCAAGAAACCCAAGACAAAAACCAAAAATATCCATTTCGTTAAAAATCTTACCCGCGCGAACCCAACAGTGTGGGGCAACGCCTGCAACTCCTTGGTTATTATCTATAGTAGCGGCAACACAACCAGAAACAGCAGTACCGTGATTGTCACAACCGTTACCGGGGTTTCCATTGCTACTGCTTCCAGTGAACGTTTCACCAGTAAGTTGATGAATATCGGGGTGATTTTGATCGATGCCTGAATCTAAGACAACTACAACTATATCTTCGCTGCCCATTGAAATATCCCACGCTTCTGGCAAATCCATATCGTGGTCGTTTGATTGGTGCAATCCCCACTGTTGATTAAACTCTGGATCGTTTGGTATGTGAAATGGTTTTACCCATGTGATTGCATCACTTTCTGCAAATGTAAACTCTTCCATGGATGCAAGATTGTTTGCAATTGACAGAACTTCACGACCGTCCGTAAATGTCGTTCGAACTCGATAGACGCGTTCCATTCCAGAAAAATCAACATCAAGAATTTCGCCGTAAGAACGTAGCAGTGCCTCGACAGTATCTTGATTACTATCAAGAGTCCTTTGTACAAGTAAGTCCCTTGTTGGTATATAAGGCAATCCGGTTTCTCCAAGAAATACGGGGGATACAAAGTCGTACGTAGAACTGTCGATAAGTTTGTTAACTATTTGATTAACTGAACCCAAGGACTGCATTCTTTGTGTTGTTCTAACATACGCCCAGCCCGGAACTGAACTTTCAGAAAACGATTGCGACAAGTCAGCGACAAACTCTGGAATTTCAGGAATTCCATCTTCATCAAACACCGCAATCATCGAAACATCAACTGTTAAGTTAATAGGTGTTTTAAAGTGCGAATAGGTAAATTGTGTTTGTTGAGGTGCTCCAGCGAGTAGCACAGACGCAAGCGTAATGATTTGTAGCATCGTATTTCTCCTAAGTTGCCACCCACCGTACGGGATAATTTGCCACGACTCAAGTAGTAATCCACTTGTTTGCCAAAAAGAGTGGTTATTATGTTATTCATGCTCACTCAAACACTAATAAGTACCGTCTTATGCGCTCTAAACATCTCATTTGAACCGCTCTTTAATGGAGAGAATCTAGATGGTTGGACTATAGTTAACGGTGACAAGACAACATGGGTTGCAAAAGACAACATGATTGTCACAACGGGAAAGCCAACCGGAGTTATCCGTACCGAAAAAATGTACGAGAACTTTATTCTTGAACTTGACTGGCGCCATATAGTCGAAAATGGAAATGCTGGACTCTTTGTATGGTCTGACGCATTGCCTTCGGTCGGCGTGCCCTTTACTAGAGCAATCGAAGTACAAATCATGGATGGCAGGGAACTTGATTGGTACACAACGCACGGCGACATCTTTTCGATCTGGGGCGCAAAAATGACGCCTGATAGACCACACCCAAATGGGTACGAACGCTGCCTGCCAAGCGAAAGAAGATCTAAACCTTCTCCAGAGTGGAATCATTACAAAGTTACTTGCATTGATGGGGTTATTAAACTTGAAGTAAACGGCAAAGAGGTCTCTGGAGGTTTCGACATTTCTCCAAGAAAGGGATATATCTGTTTAGAGGCAGAAGGCACAGAAGCACATTTCAAAAATATAACTATCAAAGAGTTACCACCTGCTACTCCTCCACTCAAACCAGAAATGGTTGCCGAAAATGCAAAAGGTTTTACCTCAATCTTCACCGGAATTAATCTACTCGGATGGGACTTAGTAGGAAGTAGTGGTTGGCTTGCAAAAGGAAATGTTCTCAACTGTAATGACCAAAGCAAAACGCTCAAAACAATAAAACCGCAATCTGCTTTTGAACTACAAACTGACTATCGATGCAACTCTCAAGAATCGTCTGCGTACGTTGTCATTGATAATGAAGAGATTAAACTGCCTTGCAACGAGGTTGGCAAATGGTCTCGCTTCAACATCAAAGGCGATGGAGGGACTATAGGTATAGGAGGTAATAACGCAAGTTTTACCAATCTATTTATCCGTCCATTGCAGGTGAATTAAATTTCCTGAAAGATTTGCAGATTTGTTGGGTTGTCAGCGAGCATGCCGCCTATCCCTATTTCAAACACCTCAAACGATGTTTATGCTCTAAAAGATGAGATCGCTGTTTTACAGGCGCAATTAAAAGCGGAACAAGATGCAAGAATTGATGCTGAAACTGCTATGCTCATGGTGGACATGGCACAAAAAAACGGGGACCCTCCACCTTCAAGAATGGCGATGATTGCAGGACTTGCAAAACTTGCCGAATCAAGGGACGATGGCACTGGCAGTCACTTATCACGCATTCGCCATTACACATCCATTATCTCCACTGAATTTGCAGAATCAAACCCTAATTTGTTACCTCTTGGTGAGGTTTCAATAATTGGGGCTACTTCTATTCTGCATGATATAGGTAAAGTTGGAATCTCAGATGACGTCTTACTACACAAGGGTATATTTACAAATAAACAATTCGATGCAATGAAGAAACACACTACGATTGGTGCAGATATTCTTCATGCATTGTCTGAAGAACTTGGTAGCGACCCGTGGATAGATACAGCCATTGAGATCGCTATTGCTCACCATGAAAGATGGGATGGAGCCGGATACCCTTTTGGACTAAAAGGTGAATCAATTAACCTGCCAGCACGAATTGTTGCAATTGCAGATGTTTACGATGCGCTTACTTCCAAACGGGCTTACAAAGAAGCAATGACTCACGAAAAAGCCATCGAACTTATAAACGATGGAAGCGGAACCCACTTCGACCCCAAAATCGTCCTAGCATTTTTATCAAAATCAGATGAAATTGGCGAAGTCAAAACAGGGTTTTCAAATCAAGATTGATTTTTTGCGTCCGCATAGCACAACAAACACCAACCAAGTAGAAACGCAAGCCATAAACCGTTTGTAATAAGTACTGTGACCATCGTGGAATTATACACGAACAAACCAGCCGATTGGGTTATGATAATTGGATGGCTCAACGCAATACACTAAGGTCGTACGCGGGCAAAATGGGTTGGGTAATTCCAGTCCTCCTTATCACCTCACTTGTACTTAATATTCTGGGCCTCATCCTGCCATTTCTGCAAATAGACGAGGCCCTCCATTCAAAGGTAATTTACAGTTTGCCCCACTCTGTCCATCTCATGTGGGAGCACGAACTCTATTTCATTGCGGGTCTCATTCTCGGATTCTCAATCATTTTTCCTTTCGTTAAATTGTTTTCTCTGTTTGCAGCTTGGTTCATCCCATGGAACACAAAAAAAAGGGAAAAGTTTCTCCATGCTATCGAGCTCCTTGGCAAGTGGTCATACATGGATATTTTTGTCGTCATCTTGCTCATTGCTCTAACAAGTCATCAGTCGGCAATTTCCTCCACCATACAT
>CAZABE010000072.1:0-1561 GCA_964483425.1 uncultured Isosphaeraceae bacterium
GCAAGGAAGTTAATAGGTCCTGACTCGGGACCCGGGGTCACAACTAAATCGCGACCCCGACTAAACTCAACTCTATTTGCTGGGTTATGCCCAAAGTAATAGGTTGCAAGTGCTGCATATTTATCTGCTTCACTGATATCAACTGGCCACCACTTGCCTTCGGCATAAAACTCAGCCCAGCAGTGGTATCCGTTTACTCCGCCGTCATCACGACTAGAAGGAACGGCGGCCCCAATTGCAAATCGCGCTGGAATCCCAACACTTCTACAAAGCGCAATAAAGTACGAATGGTAATCGGTGCAATTTCCACGAGCAGAATCGCACGCAAAATTTGCATCACCCTTGCCCCACCCACTACCAAATTTGGCATACTTCATACTATCAATAGTGTGGTCGTATAAAGCCCTAGCTCGTACTAAATCACCACCATTCTTATCTTTCAAAGCGTTGATAGCGATGGTCTTGAATTTATCGTTAAGAGGGACCATGGTTTCTTCAAGTAAATACGCCTCAGGCTTTGTTTCATCAGTATGCACTGCTTTTTCTTGGCGGTTAACGTTGAAATGTAAGACCATTGTCTTGCCACTATCTTCTGGCTGAAGTTCAACATACAAAATTTGATTACCAAACTTCTCTTCTGTAAGAATTTGGTGTTTTCCAGGAATTTCAATTCGGTTCATAGTTATATCTTGAAATTGATCATCGGTTGGAATTGGAATCCACATCTTGGCAGGCTCTGCCATTTCAGGAAGCGTTGCTTGATACGTAAAGTCGAATGTATCATCTCCCTCCTTTACACCAAGCAATTCTCTTGATGCATCGTCTGCATCAACGTGAATCCAAACACCGTTCTCTTGCTCTCGCCAAAGATAAAACGGCCGACCGTTGAGTTTGTGCACTGTCGTTTCTGTGACTGTCATGTTTCCAGGATCGCCTTCAAGGAAAAAATCGACGTCGTAGACGTTGCCCTCTTCACTCGCTAAATCTACACAAGCAAAATGTCTTCGTGGTCCAAGATTAGCAAGATATTCCATGTGCACCCGAACGAGTTTCAATTTCATATCGCTACCATCAAACGATATGGGGAAGAAACCACCGTTAGCTTCTGATAAATCCTCAATGTGTTTTTCAATTCCCGCCTTAATGTCGTTGGTCACAACATTTGGAATTGTGTCAAGCGTGGAACACTTCGATTCTTTAGATGTACTTGGTGCTGCGTAAAGAAAATTTGTCAACAAACACGTTGCCAACAGAGTAGATACATATTTCATTTAGTTAGTTCCTCGTAATAATCTGCCATGTGACCCACATAATAGCGGTGTCTGCAGCAACATGGCAAATCCAACCAGGCCAAATAGAATTGTATTTGTTATACAAGTATCCCCAGATTACTCCCCCAATAATCAGAGCCATGGATCCGCCAATGACAAGCCCGATTGAGCCATAGTCCCACATAATCACAATGTGGTGTACTGTAAAAAAGAAAGCAGACAAAAGAATGGCGGGCCATGCACCTACAAGTATTTTGAACTTTGTAAAAACAAACCACCTCCAGACATAC
>CAZABE010000073.1:0-28040 GCA_964483425.1 uncultured Isosphaeraceae bacterium
AATCGTTATACGCAAAGGCAAACGCTACGTTATTAACAAGAAGAACCCACGACTGAAAGCTCGTCAGGGCTAACATACTAGCTAATCACGAGATTGGAGAACATATATGCCACGTATTGCAGGTGTAGACATCCCAGAAAATAAGAAGGTGCGATATTCGCTCCGATATATCTACGGCATTGGCCCACAAACCGCTGACGATATTTTGAACGAAACGAAGATCGATCCAGACACAAAAGCAAAAGATTTGTCTGATGATGAAGTCGGTCGAATCGCTGCATACCTCGATGCAAGTTTGATTGTTGAGGGTACTCTTCGACGCCAAGTGCAACAAAACATTCAGCGTCTACGCGATATCCGGTCGTACCGAGGCGAACGGCACCGTAAGGGATTGCCTACGCGCGGACAAAGAACACGCTGTAATGCACGCACTCGTAAGGGTCGCAAGAAAACTGTTGCAGGCAAGAAGGGCGTTAAAGGTTAATGATGTGTTGCTGCGCGGTGCAGCTTCACTCGCAAGGTTCCTCTGGCATCTGTTTGTGCTAGGGACTCAGGAATCGCATGAGCGAAAAAGGATAGAGATTTATGGCTAAGAAAAAAATTCGAAAAAATATTGGCAAGGCAATTGTCCATGTCAAAGCAACGTTCAACAACACAATTGTCACCATGACCGACCTTAGTGGTGAAACCCTCTGTTGGGATTCCGCCGGTACGGTTGGTTTTAAAGGAGCTCGTAAGGCAACACCGTTTGCTGCAGCTCGTGCAGCAGAAAAAGTTGCCCAAAAGGGTCGACGAATGGGCGTGACTGAAGTTGAAATTCGCGTAAAAGGTCCTGGTAGTGGTCGTGACTCAGCAATCACATCTCTTGAACAAAATGGTTTACGAGTTACCGCTGTTGAAGATCACACAGGTGTCCCACATAACGGCTGTCGCCCTAAGAAGCAACGCCGTGTCTAAGTATGTTTGTTGTCGCCCCTTGGAGATGGGCGTGTTGGGTTTTGACAGCCATCACGTTCCGATTCCAAGCAAGGCGTTATTTTTGGCTTGAAGCCACTGTCAAAAGAGGAAAGAACAATGATGCACGTACGATGGCGCGGATTAGAACTCCCCGCAAGTGTAATTTTAGAAGAACAATCAGCAACCGAGACATTTGGTCGATTTATCGTCGAACCATTTGAGAATGGTTTTGGTACTACGATTGGTAATTCGCTGAGACGAATATTGCTTAGCACAATCGAGGGCTCAGCGATTACATCAATTCGCGTGAAGGGTGCAGAGCACGAATTTTGTACAATCGAAGGCGTCAAGCAAGACATGGTCGATGTCGTTTTGAACGTAAAGGGTCTTGTTATAGGATTAGATTCTGACGAGCAAAAAATTCTCCGTTTATCTGCTTCGGGTCCTGGTGAAGTTACTGCTGATTTAATCGAGTCGGACTCATCCGTAACGATATTTAACCCAGACCACGTTATCGCAACATTAACAGATTCGATTGATTTTGATATGGAATTGACTATTGAACGAGGTCGAGGATATGTTCCTGCTGCTGAACAATACGCAACAAAAGACGAACAAATCATCGGTGACCTCCCAATTGATGCATCATTTAGTCCTGTTCAACGTGTACGGTATCGAGTAGAAAATACCCGTGTCGGGCAACAAACAAACTTTGACCGTTTAATCCTTGATATTTGGACTGATAGCACGGTGAGCCCAGAGATGTGCTTAGTTGAGTCCGCAAAGATACTTCGTAAACATTTAAATGCATTTGTGCAATTTGATTCTCTTGGCACTAAAGTAGTAAGTGCCGAGGCAGCAGCAGCAGCAGCTGTTGATGAAGAACTTATTCGAAAACTTAATATGTCAATCCACGATCTTGATCTTACAGTACGTTCTTCAAACTGTTTGGATATGGCATCTATTGAACGTGTAGCACAACTTGTTTCTCTAAGTGATCGTGAGTTACTCGGTTTGCGTAGTTTTGGACGAACATCGCTTCGTGAAATTAAACGAAAACTTGATGAACTTAACCTTTCTCTTGGAATGCAACTACCTCCAGGTGTTGACGGAAGCGTCGAACTTCCAGCGCATAGTGTTGGCGATGAAGAGGACTTTAATTGTGATGAGACAGAAGAAAGTGGTTTAATGACCTCAGATGAAAGTAACGAAGATCCTGGCGAAGAAGTCATTGGGTTTACTGAAGGGGACGAATAATCGAGGCGTAAGACGTCTCGAGAAGGAGTACGACCATGCGACATAGAATTCATGGAAAACAATTATGTAGAGATAGCGAGCATCGAACAGCGATGCTCCGTAATCTTGCTTCTGGACTTTTTGAGCATGGTCAAATTGAAACGACAATGCCTAAGGCAAAAGCAGTACAACCATTTGTAGAAAAAATCATTACGATTGCAAAGCGTGGTGGGTTTAATGCTCGCAAACGAATTGAGCAATTGATTAACGACCGCAAGATTCATGTTTGGGTTGCTGATCCAAACGTTCCTGACTCTGCGAAACAAAATGATTATTTTGATTTGCCAAGCGAAGATACAATTGAATTTAATCGGTATGGTGAAGTTCGAAAAGCACCTCGACTTATTCAACATATCATGACTGTTGTTGGTCCAAAGTTTGCTGATCGTGATGGCGGGTATACTCGAATAGTGAAAATCGGTAAGCGTCGACTTGGCGATGGAACGGATCTCGTTGTCTTACAACTCGTTGGAGATGAAGAAGGACCTCAGATTGGTGGGGGTGACTCACGTAGGCGAACCCAAAAACAGCGTCGTCGCGATTTTGCTGCAAAAGTTCTCGTTTCAACTTCAACTGCTGATGATGAAGTAGATGAAGTAGAGGAAGCAGTTGAAGAAGCAATTACTACAGAGGCGGAAGAAGCAACAGAAGAAGTGACCGAGGTAACAGAAGCAGCTCCTGAAACTGCTGAAGTTGAAGAAACTGGTCCAACGGAAGAAACGCCTGCTCCTGAAGCAGATGCCCCTAATCAATCTGAAAACGATCCAGAAAAAACCGAAGAATAATCTTCACAATAATTCTTGATTTTTGAGCAGCTCCACTCAAGTGGGGCTGTTTTTATCTTGCTTTAAGCTCAACCTCGGTACGCCATGGTTGGGGTCAGGCTCCCAAAAAAAGGTATCATGCTCGGATGCTAGAGACGTTAGACAAACTGCAAAAAGATGCGATTAGTGAAATTGAAATTGTCGAAACTGCTGATGGGCTCGAATCGTGGCGGATTTCCTATTTAGGAAACAAGGGGCGTCTTAAAGGCGTGTTACCACTTTTGAAGGACGTCTCCAAGGAAGATAAGCCAGCAGTTGGAAAGCGCTTAAATGAAGTTAAAAATACCCTTGAGAGCGCGTTTGACACCCGCAAGAAGGAACTTTCTGGGAGTACAACTGCTCGTAAACCATTAGATATTACTGAACCGGGAAATGATATCGCCAAGGGTAGGCGACATATCATTACTAAGACAATTGATGGTATCACTGAGGTTTTTAGTCGCATGGGGTTCTCCGTTGCTTACGGACCTGAAGTAGAAGACGAGCACCACAATTTTAATGCCCTGAATATTCCTGACGACCACCCCGCCCGTGATCCCATCGATAACTTCTTCATGGGTGGCGACCGAATGCTTCGCAGCCAAACTTCAACAGTACAGATTAGAGTAATGGAATCAACGCCACCCCCGATTAAGATTATCGCAGTTGGTCGCGTCTACCGACCAGACACACACGATGCGACACACTTTAGTATGTTTCACCAATGCGAGGGACTGCTCGTTGCACCCAAGGTATCCATGGTGGATTTGAAGACAACACTTTTTCAATTTGCTAAAGCATATTTTGGAGAAGAAGCCGAAGTCCGTTTTCGACCTAGTTTTTTCCCGTTCACAGAGCCGTCCGCTGAAGTCGACATGAAGATGAAAATCAAAGGAAAGTGGCAGTGGGTTGAAATAGGCGGATGTGGATTAGTAGATCCAAACGTCTTTGATCAAGTTGGATACGACAACGACAAATGGCAGGGATTTGCTTTTGGTCTTGGAATTGAGAGAGTTGCCATGTTGAAATATGGCATCCAAGATATTCGCTGGCTGTTTGAAAACGATGCTAGGTTCCTTCGCCAGTTTTGAGTACGGCTGTTCAACATTCTGCGACATGGCCAACTACAGTCGGCGCTTGCTGTATAGTTGTAGGTGGATTATCACTATTTGGTGGCTGCCTTGCGTTTACTGGTATGGCTGAAATTGAGCAACTATATACGGCTATTCCATTTGGCGAGGGGGAATTAAGCGATGAGCTACGAGAGCAACTTCGATCGACTGAGCCAGCAGCGTGGATTGCATCCTTCGCTGCTATGCTGAACATCGTATTTTCAATCGTGTTAGCGGGGGCGGGGATGGCACTCCTTCAAAGAGCCCCAAAAGCCCCAATGACGCTTGTTGTCTGGTCCGTTGCTTATATTCTTTTCTCCATTTGCGCTTCAGTAGTTAATTGGGTGCCACGTATGGAATTAGTGCAACAGGTCGAAGAAATTGAGGGTATGTTCCTAGCACAAATTTTCATTTCAATGCCATTGTATTTTGCATTGCCGATATTCCTTCTGATTTATTTGAATCGAAAACAAACTCGTAACGAAGTCGCGTCTTGGCGGTAAACTGCCCATATGCAATTTATAGATGAACTCAAATGGAGAGGGTTACTCCACCAAACAACTGGTGGTGACGAATTGCAAGAGCACCTTGCTTCGGGAAGCCGACTTGCCTATTGCGGTTTTGACCCAACAAAAGATGCGCTCACGATTGGCAACTATATGCCAATAAAAATGCTTCGCCACTGGCAACTTGCAGGTCACACACCAATAGCTCTAATGGGCGGCGGTACTGGTTTGATTGGAGACCCCTCTGGCAAAGATGAAGAGCGACAATTGTTATCGAAGGAGCAAGTTGCAAAAAACATTGAAGGTCAACTTAGGTGTTTTTCTAAAGTTCTTGACTTTGAAGGACCCAACGCTGCAGTTATCGTAAACAACGCCGATTGGCTCTGCGAACTTGGATTTCTTGATGTCCTTCGTGATGTCGGAAAACATTTTTCTGTTAATACTATGATTCAAAAAGACTCCGTGAAGGATCGTCTAAAGAATCGTGAGCAAGGGATTTCATATACTGAATTTAGTTATATGATTTTGCAAGCATACGACTTTTTGCACTTGCGACGAACAATGGATTGTACGATTCAAATTGCTGGTAGCGACCAGTACGGAAACATTGTTGCGGGTATCGACTTGATTCGCAGGGACATGATAGATTCCCCAGAAAACCAATTCAGAGGAGCTGGGATTACAAATCCACTCATAACTGCAAGTGATGGTTCAAAAATTGGCAAAACGGAACAAGGAGCGATTTGGCTGACTGAAGATCGCACTAGCCCGTATGCCTTCCATCAATATTGGTTGAATGTTCCAGACGAAGATGCAGGCAGGTTCTTGCGATGGTTTACGTTTTTAGATCAAAAGACAATTGAATCCATCGAAGCGGAGCATGCTGAGGCTCCTCATCAAAGAGCAGCACAAAAAGCACTTGCCGATGCGATGACGGAGATTTTCCACGATGAAGAAAATGTTTCGCGCTGCAACGAAGCCGCAAAAGCATTATTTGGTGGCGATATAACTACGTTAGATGAAAAAATGCTTAGTGAAGTATTTGCCGAAGTTCCAAGTGGTGATTTTTCAAAAAGTTCTCTGGGAACTCAAGCAGCATCTCTTGTTGAGTTGTTACCTCAAACGGAACTTTGTAAAAGCAAACGCGAAGCAAGAGAGTTTTTGAAAAATGGTTCCGTTGCAATCAATGGCGAAAAAGTGACGGGAGAAATCGCAGTTGAAAGAATACTAAGTTCAGATGACTTGCTCCACGGTTCAACAATCCTGCTTAAAAGAGGCAAAAAAGCATGGTTTGCCTCTCGGTGGACGTAATAATTAATAAGGCGAAGTTAGATTAAATCGTTATCGATATTAATAAACACTACACCGTTTTTTAAAAATATCGGTATTCTGAATGTTCAGGATTTGTGGACTTGGATTGCCTCGTGGGGATGAGAGTTATTGAGTTTGCAAGGCAACGGACTTAATCGCCAATTCAATGTTTAGAGTAGAAGGATCTTCAACAGAAGCAACGACTTGGCTGCCAGTTCCATCCTCCATTATGGCAAGGAATGTGGTTACAGGTTTTGCTGTAATTTGTTGTTCCATATCGCTTGAAGCAAGACGCAGTACTGCAAAAACTTTTACATCTCCTGATTCTATTCCTTCAATAACTTCAGCATCTGCTTCGATAGTTACATTCTGGATTACTTTTCTTGGGAGCGAAACGGAATATGTTGCATAGTCCTCGGCTGGTCCTGCTAATAGGATTCTAACTTTAGCCAAGTCAACACTTTTTTTGCTTGACTGGATTTTGAATGTGACTGCTACTCTGATAGGAGAAGCCGTGACACCAGAATTTTCAAGTTCTTCAGGTAGTTGGATAATCGCATCCCGTGTATGTACAATTCCTGGTTGTAATTGTTTCAGGGCAATTGCACTGACTTCTGCATAAACGGTCATCGCTTCAGGAAGAGTTTTTCTTAATTCCTTTGGTATATTTAAGAGGACGGTTGAAGGGTCGACTGTAACATCACCGCTGACGGTAACATTTGGAAGATTTACTTCAACTGCTGCCTCTACAACTTCAACAGTATGAATTGTGATAGGGAAAACTCTTGATGTTGCGCCATCAATTTTTGCACCAGTATCTTTGAATATATCAAGTGTTGAAATTCTAGATGACACGTCAGAAAGAGTTAATGTTTCATCTGCTTCACTTAAAGTTAAATTTAGCCCATTATGACATGCTTGTTTTGCTGAATCAACAGCAGACCGAGATCCAGATAGTGTAAGCGTAACTGAGGTCGAATCAGGAGATATAGTGCTAGTTGATCCGACTGGGAGGGACAAATATAAAGTGACAAGCACATCAGATGTGTACTTTGTTTTACCTGCAGCCCAAATCCAAATAATAATCGTAAGAGCAGTAACAAATACGAAAGCTAGAGTATCGTCATTTCGTTTCATTCTGCTGTCTCCGTAGCAGATGACGGTGCTGTTGAGGAGTCCTTGGTCGTTTGCTCTTGCACCAGTTCATTTGTTGGGTTCAATCGTTTTGTTAATTCGGATTCAACATCATCTCTATCTATAAATGTTAATTCTCCATGATCTGCAAAAGAAACTCTTCCCGTTTGTTCGCTAACAATAATTATGAGCGCATCGCAACGCATGGAAAGTCCAACTCCTGCGCGATGCCTTGACCCAAGATCTGTTGACAGCATTGCTGATTCGTCAGCGAGAGGAAATTGTACACTTGCTTTTACAACTCGGTTACCATTAATAATGAGACCAAGGTCGTGAAGCGGGCTGTTGGGCCAGAAGATAGATTGTAATAATGGTGCGCTGACTTCTGCATCAAGTGGTTGCCCTCCAATGACATGGTCGCCTGTGCTGTTCTCTCTTTCAACCGCAATTAACCCACCAAATTGATTGCGCCCTAAAAACACAGCAGCGTTTGCAATTGCAGAAATAGAACTATCCCCCACAGAAGATGTTTTTCTAAATTTTGCGAAGACACCTGATTGGCTCACTCGTACTGCGGCTTGTCTCAGTTCAGGTTGAAAAATAATGATCAATAGAAGAAACAAACCCGTTAAAAACTGATCAGCGAAAAAGTCGAGTCGATCGAACTGTCCTAAATTTGCTGGGACCATTTGTAATAACCAAAGTGGTAAAAGTAAAACAAAAAGCCCTCGGATGACACCTCCGCCTCGTGTTCCTTGCAAGAACCTAAAGGCAAAAAAGATGATAATCCAGATTATGGAGAGCTCAATTACTGTCTCAAGAACGTTATAGCCATTTATATTCCAATCCATATAGTCAAAGTATACGCTTATCCCGTAGGATTCTCATATATGTCACGGTTTGGAAATACACAAGGCGTCTCGAAACCAACCGGAATCTGCGCATCGACTGGTGAGGTTCTACTCCATAATCATCAAGCTATAGCGACTCTTTGTGATAGAGAGGAGGATGAGGGATTCGATAGGTTCGATTATTCCATCGATGCATGGGAGAAAGGCGAAAGACCAAGCCGCCTCTTTAGCCACTGGCGATATATCGTTCCTGAACCCGGAAAAAAGGAGGAAATCAGCATTGATGATGCCGTCCTGACCGATTTATTCGAGCGATTAGCAGATGATGAGAGACCTGCGCGCATCGCATTTCGGTATATTTTGGCGCTCGTTCTCTTGCGAAAACGGAAGTTAAAACTCGTTGGACGAGAAGATTCTGATAATGGAGAGGTGTGGCTCCTGCAACATAAGGGAATTGAGGGCGAACCCGTGAGGGTTAAAAATCCTGGAATTGCGGAAGAAGAAATTCAAGATTTATCCGAACAATTGGGCGAAATTTTGCAAGGCGACTTCTAGTGTGGCATTTTTTCTTCATAATCCTTTCAACTTTTCTAGTCCTATCTTGCTCCCAGCAGAAGGAAGTACATAAGACAGTTCTAGATGTAAGTGTTGAACAAATACGCCAACTTCAAATAGAACGCACAGAAAAATTTAATGAAATGGTTGGAAGGGGTGTTATAGAATTTAGATGGACTGATGATGACGGCATCCACAAGGAGCAGGGTGACCTTGACTTTTGGAAGCAAGGGAATGCAATTTCTTTGCGTGTTTCAAAACTCGGCGAATTACTATTGTGGTTTGGTGGATACGAGAAAGAGTATTGGTTGTTTGATATGCTTGGTGATGAAACTAAATTAACAGTTAATGGTGATGGCGCAATGTTTTCAGATATAAATGTAGCATTAGTGTTGCTTGGTCTCTCGACATTACCAGACGGAGAAATGAAAATTGTTGATGGTGTTGTAACAGTAAATGATAATTCGGGGAAAATATGGACGATGCTATTCGAACCAACTTCGTATCGCCCACTTTCGGTGTCAGTAGTCGACGACTCCTACGAAGCAAAAGCAATCCATCGTAGTGCGATAAGTGTCGAACTAGAAAATATTCATGAACTTCAGTGGCCAAAAACAGGTGGATTGATTGATGTTGAGGATTCAAGAGGAGGAACAGAAATCAAAATTTCATTTTCATCTCTATCTACAATCGTTTCTGAAGAGCGTTTTGATAGAGTGATGAATCGTGAATTCCTCCAAAAAGCATTAAGACCAAGTTCCATTCAATTCGGTAACGAAAATGATTGAACAGATTCTTGCCTGTGCTTTGTTGCAATCCCCATTGGCTATATCTGGAAATGCAAATGGTCTTTGGTATGTAGGTGATATAAATCCTAGTTCTGCAATTTTTTCAGGGGTGGAAAAAGATTTTGACTACGAATTGTGCGAAAGATTTTCGAAAGACCGATACGTTGTATTGCGTCAATTTTCTAGGAGACCACTTGCGTTAGCCGTTGGTAATCAAAACTTGTGGTTCATTGATAATCACGAGGGAGTTGGGTTATACAAACTTAATCTACCGAACTTGCAAAGAGGAAGCACTTCTAAAAACGCATACCTGCAAACATCAAAGATGGAGGCGTTGTTTGAGACCACCGAAACTCCAACTGATTTTCTTATATTTAGAGATAAACCATTATTGGTCTTTGGTAAACCACTCGACGGTACAACGGAATTGTTTCATTACCTAGAACGGCAATGGGTGAACCTAACTCCGATTAAGGGTAGAAATGTTCATGTTGCACAAATGCAAGACAAATTAATCGCTGCAATTCCAAACGAACGAGGAGCAACTGTTTGGTACATGCAAGAGTGCAACTGGCTTGGTGGAGATCAAATTGATTTCCAAGGAGAATTAATTGATTTGTTTTGTCGCGACGACTGGCCAATTCTCGTGACATCAAACGTAAATATCGCAACACTAAGTGGAATTCAAAAAGACGGTCTCGTTACATTAGCCTCATTTGAGATTCCAAAAGGCAGATGGGGGGTTTCAACTTCCCCAGATGGCATATCAGTTGTGGGTGTCCAGCGGAAGGGAGAAACAACAATTCTCGATATTGGTTGGCCGTCTGGTTCAACTTCTAAACCTATTATTCTTGAAGAAAGGTTTCCAGAGGACGATACGCTTGTGAGCACAGTGTTATTCGTTTCTATGGTCATAGTAAGTTTAATTTTGTTAACTAAAATAGGTAGGTCATCGCAAAAACCCGCCAAATTATGATGATAATGCCTCTTTTATACCGATAAAACCAAAAATGCAACGCATGGATGCGCTGTTGTTATGTCTGGTTCGTGCTAAAGCATGGACACGGAGAGGATAATTCGTGAAAGACAACAAGTTTGCTTCTCTACAATCGAGTTCTACAATAAAGTGGGCAACGCTATTGATTTGTTTTATAGCGATAACGTTAAGCATACTTTGGGCTGTTGGCACTCAACCAGACACAGTGCGAGACGATAATCTAATCTCAGACAGAGTTACTCTAAATCGACAGGCAGTCGAAGAGAAAGAAGAACCGCTTTGGATGAAATATATGCCAAAATCATCCATCGAGAAACGCGATGCAACTCGTACGGGTAGACAGAATGAACTTGCTTCTATGATTGAAACAATCAACGGAATTAAATCTGCAAGAGTAGTTCTTAGTGATGATTCCAAACAAGGAATAGGGCAACCACACCGAGTTATGTCCGCTTGTGTTATGGTTGAACCATCTGATGGACCCCTAACGACATCAACGCTAGATGCTATTCGCACAATTGTTTCTGACGCAACCTCTGGATTGAGTGTAGATCAAGTTAATGTTATTAATACAACTCTCGGAGTAGTTTCTGTTGGTGTTCCTCCATGGGAACGCTCAAAGAGAAGCGCAAAAGAAATCCGTTCTCAAGTAGAGTCAGCCATTGGTCTTGTCACGGCTACTGTATCGGTTGAGATGAAGCGCGAGAATACAATTACGAAATATATACCTTGGATGGATGATTCAATTCCCTCGATTCGCGTTTCGCTTCCCCAAACTTGGATTGATAAACGATCAAGGCAGGTTGGAGGTGAGGCAATTGCGTTGGAATCTATAAAGAATCTTGTAGTCGAAGTAGTACCAGATTCAAATGTGTCAATAGTTACTGTACCCAATAAAACCAATTCGTCCCCCATCGCCTTGGCAGAGGAATCGTATGTAAAGCAAGCAACTATGATTTTTGGGTTAGTTGCTCTTCTTGTTTCTGGTTACGCTTCGGATCGTCGCAGAAGGAAAGAAGAAGTTGTAATTCTGAGAGACTTCGGTACACCCGAAGAAGAGGCAATAAAAATACTTCAGATGGAACATGAACTTGCTAAACGCACCATAGATTCACTTGATGGTGTAAGGAAAATTGATGTCTTAAGAGCAATTGTATCTTCAGAGGAAACGCACACCGAATTACCAGTTGTTGAAGTTGCAAAAGGGAAGCAACTTGAATTAACGAAGTGTGGTTAAGTCGTTGAAAAACTGCCTCTTTTAAGCATGAGCTCAAGTGTTTGGCTAACTATATCGACCTCGTGTTGCGTCATTGAAGTGTAAAAGGGAAGAGCGATTGTTCGCTGTGAAATTGATTCAGCAACTGGACACGATGCGTCTTGAGCATACTTAGCAAATACGGGAATAGTCGGAATCGATTGGAAAAAATCTGCTGCACCGATATCGTGTCTATGTAATCCACGGATAACCTCGTCTCGATCTTCCTTAGTGTAATTGTCCCTTAGGCGAATAACATATCCATCCCAACTCATCTCAACACCAGCATCAACCGTAGGGCAGGTGAGTTCTGCTACCCCTCCAAGTCGCTGTGTATACCACTGTGCAACAAGATCTCTGCGTTCCATTATCTCAGGAAGCCGTTTCATTTGAACAGTTCCCACGGCGGCATGCACTTCACTTAAGCGGAAACCATGCCCAATTGCAATCATGAGTTCATCAGTTCTAACACGATGGAGTTCATCAGTGGTCATGGTTGGGTCACTTGCAAGTCCATGGTTGCGTCTTAGTTTGCACTGCTGTGCTAACCCATCATCATCAGTTACGATTACACCGCCATCAACGCTTGTAAGTTGTGATGTTGAATGGAACGCGAAAATAGCAGCACGTCCGAACGAACCAACTTGGCGATTATTAAATTTAGAACCAATTGCTTGACCTGCGTCTTCAATTAGAGGTACTTCTTGTTCTTGTGCAATTCTAGAGATTGCGTCAATACCTGAGGGATTACCAAAAGTATGGGTAGCAATTATTGCTTTAGTATCTCCAGAAATTTTTGTTGCAATATCATTTACGTCCATATTCATCGTACGTGGGTCGCAATCAGCAAAAACAGGGATTGCACCAAGCCGAATGATTGTCGCAGCAGCAGCCGGGAACGCAAACGATGGAAGTATGACTTCATCGCCTTTGCCAATGTTCAGCGATTCAAGAGTGACTTGTATTGCGCTGTGCGAGGAACTTGTTGCAACTCCAAAATTACTTCCTGCATGTGCTGCAACAGATTTTTCAAAACGTATAGTCCAAGGTCCAAGCGCTAGTTGTTCCCCAATCAATGCGTCAGAAGCCGCTCGTATTTCGCGGTCTGTAATGTTAGCACAACTAAGTGGAATGTTTGATGTCACGGTGATTGTTACGGTGCGCTAACTGCTGCTAGCGCCTTGTCGGCAAGTCCCATACGTTTTAGGTAAAGCCAAGCCGCTTGCGTTTCAAGCGGTGTGCTTACGTGTCCACCACCGGCTGCAATTATTCCTAAGCATTCTTGATCTTTCTTGTCTAGTGGGGTTGCACTTCTAGCTATCAATAATAGGGCTAGTACATCCGCTCGATTGACGCCAATGCGACGCAGTTTCGCTGCTTCTTGAACTGCTTCCATATTTGCAATTTGAAGCATTGCATGGAGCAATAATTCTTGTTGTTGACTATCGTCTTTTGCGTTTCGTAAGATCTCCCATGCATGCTCAGGGGAAATTTGTATTAGTTCCACGAATGATCGTATGGCGGCGTTTTTACGCCTAGCATTAGCATCATCAGGAACAATCGAAAGTGTTTTATAAAAAGTTGTTACTTGTTCATCTGTAAGCACATCTTTTACAACCCTAAATACCCAGTCAGAAGATGCTCTGTGCCCATGTGTTACGAGGGTGCTAAGAGCATTTAACGTCTCGGTGGAAATCGACTCGACCTCGCCGTTGACTTTGCCTGATTTGAACATATTTCCAAGGAGTGGATCATCTATGTCGATGATTAATCGGTCTCGCATCTCCTCTGTAGGAAGAATGCCCGCCTCCAGAATCAACAAGAAGTAGCGAACTTGGTCCTTTCTGTTTGGTTCAAAAGAAAATGCCCTGTTCCAAATTTCAAGACCAATTTCACTATTTACTGATAACAAAGTAAATAGTGTCCAGTAGCGTTGCGTGTCATTAAGTACAGTAGAACTGCTGTCAAGCAATGAGACAAGCCATGGAGTAGCGTCTTTAAATTTATATTGGCGGATGAGTTTTAAAGTCCTCTGTAGAGCATTGTCTCTATCATTGGCTGTTGCCCTTTTTAAGCTATTTGTGGTAGTTTTAATTATCTCTTCATCATTAGTAAGTAAAGAGGCAAAACTTGAAACGGTGAGGTCAGTTGAATTTGCCAATTCTTTTACCATTACTTTATCAACATCAGCTCCCAAACCATACAACTCTGCAAGCAGCAAAAGCCGAGGAGTTGCTTCAAGTTGATTCCATTTGATGAGGGATTCAATCTGCTCTTGTTGGATAAGCCCGTCATCAAGAGCTTGTGCAATTAAATATTCTCTTGCAGTTGGAGCAATTTGTTGTACCAACCAAGGATCAACAACTTTATCCTCGCTTAATTCAGCAAGACCAAGTACAGCATGTACTTGAACAGTCCAGTCCTCGTGTTGCGTAAATTGTGAGAAAAATGGTCGAAGAGCGATATCGTTCAAACTTCTCAATGAGGAGAGGTTCAAAAGATATTGCCCATTTTTTTGGTTTGTTGTTGCTTCCTTTAGTTGACGTAGTGCTGCATCTGTGTAATCCGAACCGCTAGCGTAAACCACATTCGGACTTATAAAGCAAGCAATAGCTGCAGCAATTAGATATGGAAATCGCATTTTGTGATTGTAGCATCAAAATAACAATTACCTAGTTTTTTTGGGTCGATACATAGGATGCCCACCACATCCGTTTGGCGGGTCCCATGTAACGATTTAATCCGCTCGCCGATTCCTTTCGGTCAGCGGTTTTTCTTAATCGCACCATTTGAATGCGTTCTGATAGCCCAAGAGAGTTGGTCAATTACCTCTTTTAAGTTAATTTTTTCATTCCCAATAGAGATGGGTGTGTTTTCAACTTCAAGATGTTCAGTAATTCTTTTAACAGCTGCGTGGACTGTAGAGTGGTTTTTTCTCCCGATAGCGGCTGCTAGTTCGGGGTAGCTTAACGAGGTCAGTCGTCGTCCGAGGTATGACGCAACACTGCGCCAGAAAACTATAGTTGAAGACCTAGAACTGCCGCGTAGATCTTGTACGGAAATTCCAGCACGCGCGCAAGTTGCTTCAACTACATCAGCTATTCGAATTGGTAGGGTATTTACAGGCGTTGAACGAAGAACTCTTTCGACGATTTCAGAACCAATAGTAACACTGCAATCGCTTAGTAGAAGTGAAGCAGTTGCACGAATTCGGGTAACCGTTCCCTCAATCTCGCGGACGGATCCAACAGCTTGACTCGCAAGTCGTTCTATGGCGCCATCCGTGAGTTCTATGCATTGTTTTCGCATGAGTTGCCTAATGATGTTGCAACGTGTTTCACGATCTGGTCGTTTGATTTCTGCAATAAGACCCGCTACGAATCGATTTGTGAGTGCCTTATTGAGTTTTCTCAGGTGGCGTGGGTCTTCATCCGAGGCAAGAACGAGGCGCGCTCCCCTCAGTCCAGCGGCGTCAATTGTGTGAAGTAATTCTTCTTGTGTTTTGATTTTGCTAGCGACAAAATGGACATCGTCAATTGCAAGCAAGTCAAGATTTCGATAACGATTTCTAAATCGTGCGAATTCACCACATCTTGAACTAGCGATAAATTCGTTTGTAAATTGTTCCGCTGTGATATACCGAACTTTATTTGGCGATTTTTTGAATGCTTGTTTGCAGATTGCTTGTAGCAAATGAGTTTTGCCTACTCCGCATGAGCCATGAATGAAGAGCGGAGAAATTGCACTTTCATCTTCGTTCGTAATTTGCTTAGCAGCGGAACATGCAAGTTGGTTGCATTTCCCAACTACAAAATCATCAAAACTCAAAAGTTGTCGCCGGTGTTTCTTCTTGACTGAGGGAGTAGAAGTTGCAGGGTTCGTTTCGAAAGGTTCCTGTTTTGGTTGCAGGTTTTCGTCTACTGAAATTCGAACTGGCATTTCTTTCCCGAAAGTTACTTTTGCAGCATCTTCTAGTACTGCGGTAAATCTTTTAGTTATCCAATTCGCTGCAAGCGGAGTTGCTGCAAGCACGTGAACAGAGTCGTCATTGCATGCAACTTTTGTATTGGTGAACCACATCCTGTATGGTCGTTTGCCAAGCGCTTCGCTTAAATGCTCTCGCATTTGTTTTTCTGTTGAGGAAGTGTCGGGACGGGACATAAATCCAATTTCGTACCCGCTCTAAGCGGGAAAGGGGTAACTCGAATAGTTGAATTGATTCCTTCCAACGTTCGTCCCCACTCAATTGCACGATTTTTGCGCACGATTGATTACGAATCTGCTCGTCCTTAAGCAGTTCGTAGAGGGTAACGAAAGTTGTTTAGTATGCAACCGTATGTTTTCATTTTGATGATGGGAATTGTCTAGAAGTTGTTCGTAAGTCAAGTGTTTTCCTAGGTCAACGAGCATAAAGAAAAAATTAGATTTCGGTTTAATGCAAATTGTCAACAACTTGTGGACAACTTATGGATGAAAGTAAGTCGTTTACTTTTTTCAAAAAAATTCCACTTTTTATAGAGTTGTATAGCAGGTGTATTTTTTGAGTCAACAGCAAGTATTACTCTCTGGCAGGCGAGTTTTTTTGTTTGCTCAGCAGCATGTTGCATAAGTGCGTTCCCAAGTCCGGCTCCTCGGGCAAAAGGGGCAACACCGATGTAACAAAGTTCGATTGAGTTGTCTTGCTGGATCGAATTAAGAAGAATAACACCTGACGGTTTGTTCTCAAGTTCTGCTATAGCCCACACTTGTGAGTTTTCATCTGTCCCACTTCTGTGCCCGTCTATGATTTGTTGTACTTCTCTTGCACCATGAATTTTTGGGCAATCAAGGGAGTCGATATATGTCTCATTCAACAAATGCCCAAGTAATTTGTCGTCTTTTTTTGTAATCCTCCTGAAAGTAACACCTTCGTTATCGGATTTCTGATTCGGAACTCTATGCTGTTCCATAAAAGTCAAGATAGCGAGTTTAGTGAAGCCAGCATTTGTGAATGCTTTGGCAAGGAGAGTGTCTTGAACTCCTATGAGCGTTTGAGCAATGGTTGTTGTTTTTGCCTTAACTAATGAACATAATCCCTCTTTAATAAGAGATTTGGTGGAATCTACTTCGCCTGCGTTTTCGGGTGGTGATGCGAGAAATGTGGCTGTTGCACCGGGGTTGCTTAGGATAAGTAATACGCCATCCCTGAGACGTTTCTCCCTGCCAAAGAATTGAAAACTCCCCTCTTGGCGCTCAATTAGCGATTGAATGAGTCCATCAGCTTTTGATTTGCTTCCAGTGAGAATTAGAGCTGCCTTGTGGAATTCATTCTTGGGTAGAATCATGACGAAAGCGTATCCTACTGCTAGAATAAGCGGCTGCAAGGAGAACTTTATGAGATTCTTTTTATCAACAATTATCTTGCTCACAATTTGCGCATTCGTGCAAGTGAGCAATGCATATCCCAAAGCTACTGATCGAGCGCAACGTTGGCAACTCCGGCTTGATACTGGCGATTTGCGTTTCTTTAGAGACAGTGAATCAGGAGAGGGTTATTGGGTGCTGATTTACGAAGTGACGAACGAGACAAATACAGATCGGAAATGGATACCAAACTTTGATTTGGTTACAGACCGTGGAGAAATCATTCGAGATAACGATAATGTTCCTCGTTCTGTTCAACTTTCTGTACTTGATATTTTCGATGACCCAGTGATGGTTTCACAATCGGATGCTAGTGGTCCAATATTGCAGGGTGAAGAAAACGCCATCAAATCGTTTGTAATTTGGAAATCAGGGCGCGAGGACATAAGAGAAGTGCAAGTGTTTGCAGGCGGAGTGAGTGGGGACACGGTTGATGTAGCGCATCCAATTACAGGCGAAAACCACCGACTTCGCAGAGTATTACAATTATCTTGGTTTGTTAATGGTCCGCTTGATGAGATACTCCTTGCACCACTACCTAAGAGGACAGTATCTGGCGGGACGAGTACATTTCGTCTGAGTACGGATGAGAAGGATGGTATTGGATCTTCTGACGTGCAAAGGAAGTGGATTTTTCGCTAAAGCGAAGGGTTGAATCGAGCCCTTTGGCTTGATACAATACGGTGCTCTCGTACGATACAGGTGTTTTTTTAAGGAGTTTTGCTGTGGCCCATAAGAAGAGTGGTGGATCGACCAATAACGGACGCGATTCAAACCCGCAATATCGCGGTATTAAGTTGTATAGTGGTGAGACCGCAAAAGCTGGTTCAATTATCGTACGTCAATGTGGCACGAAGTTTAAAGCCGGATATAAAGTAAAACGAGGTAACGATGACACGTTGTTTGCGATTGAACCAGGGTTGGTTCGATTTCGTGGGCGATTTGTTGACATCGTTCCAAGCGACGCAAAAGTTCCTCAGTTTACCGCTGTGAACTAAGAGCGTCTAACCGAGTTAAAATTGCATGTTAGTCGATCGAGCCAGAATCTTTGTCAGAAGTGGCAAAGGCGGTGATGGATGTATGAGTTTCCGAAGGGAAAAATACATTCCAAAAGGTGGTCCTGATGGTGGTGATGGGGGAGATGGTGGCGATGTCGTTCTTGTTGGAGATAAAAGTATTGATACCCTTTTATCCCTGACTCATAAACCACACTACCGTGCCGAGCATGGAATGCAAGGCAAGGGAAGCCAGATGCACGGAGCAAATGGTGATGACAAGGTGGTCAAAGTTCCGCTTGGTACGCTGGTGACCGTCGAGGGTTCTTCAGAATTGCTTGTGGATATATCTGAAGACGGACAAAGAGTTATTGTTGCAAAGGGTGGCAAAGGGGGATGGGGAAATGAACATTTTAAATCTGCTACGAACCAAGCCCCAAGGGAGACGACCAACGGCGAGTCGATGGAAGAATTTATCCTGCGGTTAGAGTTAAAACTCATCGCTGATATCGGTCTAGTTGGTATGCCCAACGCGGGAAAGTCAACTTTTCTAAGTGCCGTTTCAAGAGCGAGACCAAAAGTTGCGGATTATCCTTTTACGACTCTGCAGCCAAATTTGGGAATTGCCGAATTGGATATGAACCGCCGTCTTATTGTGGCAGACATTCCTGGCTTAATCAAGGGTGCCGCAGATGGTGCTGGGCTTGGGCATCGGTTTTTGAAACATATTGAGCGAACTGGTGCCCTTCTTCATTTAGTGGATGTGATGCCTATTGATGGGAGTAATCCGGTTTCGAATTACAAGTCAATTCGAGAGGAACTTGAACGGTACTCGAAGGAACTTGCCTCGAAAGAAGAAATTATTGTTTTGAACAAAGTTGATTTATTATCTATTGATGAACGCGATTCTATACTTACAAAAATCGCTACCGAACTTCATCTCGATCCTATGATCACATGTTCAGGTGCAACCCACGAGGGCGTTCGCGAAGTCCTTGAACACTGTTGGGCACTAACGAAAAATTAATACGGCTCTGAGCCAAAATAATTAATTTTGATTTGAGCCGAGTTTATTGGAGGGGTATACTGTGGGAGCATTAGGAGACAATATGTTGAGAAAAATGTTTAAGTGGGGTGGGGTAACGTTTGGATGTATCGTGTTGATATATGTTGTTTGGGTTCTGATTGCGATGAGCCGTACTGTGAATATTTCAGTGGATTATGTTTCAATATTGAACGAGAAGGCTACCTCAATTCCTGAAAAACAGGCGGCGTGGCCACTCTACCGAGAAGCAGGGCTTGCTCTTCAAAAGTTTCCAAGACCGGGTAATGTTTTTTTTGAAGAGGATATCGAAGAGCCGAATTGGCCAGACCAAGTCGGCTGGAACCATGTCAACAGTTGGCTTTTGCAACATCAAAATACCTTGAATCTAATACGGCAGGGGAGCACCCGGCAGGGCTTGGGATTTATTCTTGCTGGTGCAGTAGCCGAAGAGGACAAGGAACTCTGGCCAGAAGAATATGAATCTCAACAGGGCTTGCTACCACATGATGGTTTTCTTGTTTCAATTCTTCTTCCACAACTTGGCAATATGCGGAATATGGCGCAACTGCTAGATGCAGATGCAAAAGATGCGGCGGTCTCCGGAGATGCAAAGCGTTGCAAAGAGGATTTGCAAGCGATGCTTTCGCTTGGAAGGCAAGTTCGAGAGCATCCACTGTTAATCAACGACCTCGTATCGTTTTCAATATTCAAACATGTTTTTAAAACCCTACAAGATGTACTAGATAATGAACCGAACTTATTTTCTACAGAGCATCTTAGTGAGCTTTCATCTGATTTAAAGTTGCTGACCGAACACCTTGTTATTCGATTTGAAGGCGAACGGTTGTTTATTCTTGACATGCTGCAACGAATGTATACAGATGATGGAAACGGAGATGGCAACATAGTTCCAGTTGACGGGGGACGGGCGTTCTTGCAATTAGAAACGGTATCGGTTGAAAGTAAGAGTTCTTCGCTTTTGCCTGTTATTCTTGCTCCGATTGCAGATATTTATTTGGCATCAAGGAAAGAAATGCGCGAGGAGTATAACCGACGTATTGCCTATTTTGAAAGAGTTCAAGATCTTTTGCTCGATGACGAAGAGGCTCAAATACCTCCAGAACCTTGGACATCTGCGACATCGACAATTAACCCATACTTTTTGATGGAATTGCTTACGCCTGCGTATATCAAAGCAATTGAGCATGCTGTCGAGACCAAAAACACTCGTGACAGACTTATTGACTCTATTAATAAATTGCAACGTTCTGAGTAAAATGTTCTTCTATGCCAACAGGACTAACTAAAGAATATCTACAAAAGTGGTTCGCAAAGGGACTGTCGTACGAGGTATATTTAGACAATGCTAGAGATATGGCAGCACCGTGGCGTGAAGTGGAGAAACAGGCGAAGTTGACACATACTCAACAAACAACGCTGGGCAGTTTCGTTCGAGAAATGAAGGTTATCGTTATTACTGGTGTTTGGTGTGGTGACTGCAGCGTACAAGGTCCGATGTTACACGCGATTGCAGGGGGTTCTCCTACGATCGCAATGCATTGGCTTGACCGAGACGATGCGATTGAACTTTCTAATAAAGTAAAAATAAACGCAGGAAACCGCGTGCCAACGGTTTTATTTATGGCCGAGGATTTTGAACTAGTCAGCGTTTTTGGTGATAGGACACTCTCTCGGTATAGGGCTATTGCCGCACGACAACTCGGCAGTGGTTGTGATATTCCCGGTATTACAACTCCACAAGATGAGTTTGATGCAACCCTGCAAGAGTGGTTGAACGAATTTGAGCGAGTTCAATTGTTACTTCGTTTAAGTACCCGACTCCGCCAGAAGCACAGAGATTAAACAATCCCGCGGGAAAGTTTAATTGCCCGCGAGTACGGGCATGAAAATAAACCGTTTTATCTACCGCGGGTAGATTAATTCGGGTAGATTAATTAGGGGTTTAATTTTGATTTGCTCGGTTTGCAAGATTACGCAATAACTCAAACGCTTCCATTGGCGAAAGTGTATTGATGTCGATATTTTTGAGTTCTTCTACAAGCGGGCTCGGTAAATATTCGGTGAATAAACTCATCTGTGGAGGTGGAGCATTGCGAGAACTTTCTACACTGGCTTGTTGTGTATGCACGGTCAGAGTTTCCAATAACTCGTTTGCTCTTTCAACAACTTCTTGAGGAACCCCAGCAATTTTTGCAACATGAATGCCGTAACTCCTGTCAGTTCTTCCTTCTTTGATGCCATATAAAAATACCACATCATCCTTCCATTCTCGGACTGTTACATGTAAGTTCGTTATCGCATTATCTTGATCCGCAAGGGTTGTTAACTCGTGGTAGTGAGTCGCAAATAGAGTACGACACCCACGCTTGGAAAGTGATTCAGTAATTGCCCATGCAAGGGACAGTCCATCAAGAGTACTTGTTCCTCGTCCAATCTCGTCAAGAATGACCAAACTATTTTGTGTTGCGTTATTCAGAATATTGGCGGTTTCAACCATTTCAACCATAAACGTTGATTGACCAGCATGTAATTCGTCGCTTGCTCCTACGCGAGTGAAAATTCTGTCAACTATTCCAATCGTAGCGGACTCGGCAGGCACATAACTTCCAGTATGAGCGAGTAACGTGATAAGCGCAACTTGGCGAATATACGTTGACTTACCCGCCATGTTTGGACCTGTAATAAGTGCTAGCGAATCGTCGTCCAGAGTGCAGCCGTTTGGTACAAATGCATCTTGTAGAAGTCGATCAAGTACTGGATGTCGTCCGTTCTTTATTGAGATAATTGGCTCATCAACTAATTTTGGTTTTATGTATCCGAATAAAGTTGCCGTCTTGGCAAAACAAGAAAGTACATCCAGAGTTGCGACAGTGTCAGCAAACAAAAGAATGTCCTGTATTTGAGAACCAATCTTAGAACACAACTGAGCGTAAAGTGTTTGTTCTCTTGTGATTGCTTTTGACTCTGCGCTGAGAACCTTATTCTCAAATTCTTTTAATTCAGGTGTTATGTAGCGTTCTGCGTTTTTTAAAGTTTGTTTTCTTGTGAAGGTGTCTGGAACTTTAGTGGATTGTGCATGAGAGACCTCGATGTAGTATCCAAAGACCTTGTTGAAACCTACCTTGAGAGTGCTGATATCAGTTTCCAAAGAGAGTTTTGCTTGATAATCAGCGAGCCAAGTACCTGCATCTCGTTGTAGCAATCTCGCTTCATCAAGTTCCTTATCAACGCCGTCCCGAAACAAACCGCCCTGTCTCATATGAGCAGGAGGCGATTCGATACAACTTGTTTGAATCAATTGTGAAAGTTGGTTGAGGGAAGATGAAACGTTTTGTAATTCTAATTGCAAATATTCAGTTGAAGGAGTGCCAAGCAAAGAAGCCAAATCACTACAAACGGCTACTGATTTACCTAGGGCGACAACGTCACGAGGAGTAACTCTTCCCATAGAAATTCGACCTGCAATTCTTGCAACATCTTGGACTTGGTCGAGTTTCGATTGGATTCCACGGAGCATTTCATCGTCATCAATGCATTGCGCAACTGCACTTTGCCTTTTCTCAATGTCACATCGATTTGCAAGCGGTTCGCAAAGCCACTTGCGAAGTAGACGTTTACCCATTGCCGTAGTGCAACGTTGCATGACCCAGAGAAGTGAGCCAGCAGTAGTACTGCCCTTCATTGTCTCTTCGATTTCTAGGGAGCGTATTGTCGTAGCATCAAGACCTACGAATTCTGTCTCTTGCTTGATAGTTGGCGGTCGTAAATGTGAAAAATCTGATTCGCTCGTTTGTGTTTGCTTGATGTATGAAAGAAGGGCACCAGCGGAGCCGATTCTTGCATCGTCATCGGCTAACCCGAACCCCTGAACTGTAGTTACGCCAAATTGCTTGTGCAACTGTGATGTTGCTTCGTCAAGTGAAAACAACCAGAGCGGTCTTGTTGTAACCGCAACCCCACAAGAAGTGACTTTTTGTTGTAGTTCAATATCGTCATCGCAAACGATTACTTCGGATAATCCTAATCGTTCAAGCGTGTCTTCAAGCCGGCTGGTTGCGCAATGATGAAGTTCGAAAGTGCCTGTTGAAAGTTCAGTTGTCGCGATCGATACTGTTTCACCAACGCTTTGCATAGCACCAAGTAAATTGGTTTTTGTTTCGTCCAGTAAAAATTCATCAACAAGTGTACCGGGTGTTACAACTCTTGTAACTCCTCGTTTGACGACGCCCTTTGCTTGCGAAGGGTCTTCAAGTTGTTCGCAGACGGCGACACGGTAGCCCTGCTCTACCATCCTTCTTAGGTAATTCTCAGAGGAGTGGTGTGGGACACCAGCCATGTCAAGCCCATTACCTCTTTGTGTTAATGTTAAGCCAACCGCTTTGGAAACTACGCGAGCATCTTCATCAAACATCTCATAAAAATCACCCATTCGAAAGAAGAGGACACACTCGGGGTGTGCTTCCTTCATTGCGCGATACTGTTGCATCGCAGGGGTTGACCATGGGTTATTCGTGGGCTTCCTCTTCTTCTTGCCCGCCGTTGCCTGCGTCATAGCATTATTCTACATATAATTAGCATTTTATTAGAGGTTTTTCTGAGCACATGCTAATTCTATTTTGTTTACTTATCATCCTCGCTTCACTTCTTGGTGGTGTTGTTCCGCTTCTTATTGTACCTACTCATAGGCGAATGCAATTCGCAATGAGTTGTATTGGGGGCGTGATGGCAGGAATTGCAGTGCTTGATTTGTTACCTGAAGCGCTTGCCTACGGCGAGACCAAGGTCGTTATGCTTTGGCTTCTAGTTGGGTTTCTTACGATATTTTTACTTGAACGTTTTTTACCATCTCACTGTCACGACATTGTAGAAAAGAGTCACGACCACCCACACTCGTGCGGTCATGAACATAAACTCACTTGGGTCGGAGCCTACGCTGGTTTAACACTGCATAGCATTCTTGCAGGTGTCGCTCTTGGCGCTGCTTGGAGCGCTGGTGGTGTAGAGGTTGCCCTTGGGGTTTTTGTTGCAATTGTTTTGCACAAACCATTTGATGGACTGACCATAATTTCGATGATGCGAATTGCAAAAATAAGCAAGGCGAAAACACATGCAGGGAATCTAATTTTTTCTCTTGGTGTTCCGATTGGGGTGTTGCTGTTTCATTTCGGTGGTGCAGTGAGCCACCCAGCGATTGCAGCTGCGCTTGCATTTTCCGCTGGAATGTTTTTATGTATTTCGTTAAGTGACCTTCTTCCAGAGTTGCAATTTCATGGGCACGACAGGTTTGGACTTACGTTTGCGCTGATTCTTGGTCTTGCTATTGCTTGGGGTATTTCTTCTCTTCATTCACACGAAAGCGAAGAACATACTCACGAAAGCCACGGCGAATCGAGTATCCTGCACGAACATTAAAGCGACAACTATGACACAGACCACACCAAATTACAAGAAAACCCTGAACCTTCCAAAAACAACGTTTCCGATGCGCGGGAACCTCGCACAAAATGAACCGCAGTCCGTAAAACTCTGGGACAAGGAAAAATTGTACAACGCGGTTCAGGAAGCACGACAAGATTCGGAGCCCTTCGTGTTTCACGACGGGCCACCGTACGCAAACGGCTCTATTCACGTTGGGCATTTGCTAAATAAGGTTTTGAAAGATTTTGTTGTGCGAACACAACTTATGTCAGACAAAAAGTGTCCATTCACGCCGGGCTGGGATTGCCATGGTCTTCCTATTGAACATAAGGTGATGACACATCTTGTAGAGACGGGTAAAATTGAGAAACTAAAAGAACTCGATGACGATGCAAGTCGTATTGCGATTCGTCGAGAATGCAAAAAATATGCATCAAAGTTTGTAAAGTTGCAAACAACTCAAATGAAAAATTTGTTGACGCTTGCTGATTATGATGACCCATATTTGACAATGGTTCCAAAGTATGAAGCGTCTGTGCTTGAGGTCTTTGCAGATCTTGTTGAGACAGGTCTTGTGTATAGACAACTTAAACCAGTGCATTGGTCGATTGCAAATGAGACGGCGCTTGCAGAAGCAGAACTTGAATACGAAGACCGCGAGGACCCTTCGATTTTTGTGTACTTTGATGCAACTGACAAAGATGCAGTTGCAAATGCGTTTGGTTGCACCCTCGATGCAACTCCTTCGTTCTTAATTTGGACTACAACTCCTTGGACACTTGTTGCCAATATGGCGATAGCGGTCTCACCTCGTTTTGAATACTCTCTTGTGCGCTTTGCCGACCACGTTACGATTATTGCAAGTGATTTACTGGGAAAAGTCGCAGGCGTAACTGGAGTTACACCCGAAGTACTTGGCACCTGCAAAGGCGACGCGCTTGTTGGATTGCAATACGACCATGTGTACTGTGATAGAACATGCCCAATCATTTCAGGCGACCATGTCACATTAGAAGACGGCACTGGCTTGGTGCACACAGCACCAGGACACGGCACAGACGACTATATTGTTGGTCTTGCAAACAATCTTGAAATCTACTGCCCTGTAAAAGTCGACGGTGTTTACGACGAAACCGTTCCAGAGTTTTTGTCGGGGTTATCCGTTTGGGATGCGAATGAAGTCATTGTGAACAAATTGAAAGAGACGAATCATTTGTATCACGTCTCAATGTTCACACATAGTTATCCGCATGATTGGCGAAGTAAAACCCCAGTTATCTTCCGGTCAACGGAGCAGTGGTTCGTAGCGGTTGACGGTGAACTTGATGGCAAGACACTACGTACTGCTGCTCTTGAAGCAACCGAAAATGACATTACATTCGTCCCCGCTTGGGGGCAAAACCGAATGCGCGGTATGCTTGATTCAAGACCCGATTGGTGTTTGTCAAGGCAACGCGCATGGGGTCTTCCAATTCCTGCGTTTGTGCAAAGCGACGGTACATTTTTACTCACGCCAGAAACAGTCCGTGCAGTTGCCAAGGTTTTTGAAGAGCATGGTTCAGATAGTTGGTTCGCTCAACCTCCTGAAATCTTACTTACGCACTGGGAAAACCCAGACAGCATAGATTTGACGACGCTTGAAAAAATGCACGACATCTTCGATGTTTGGTTTGAGTCGGGTACTTCGTGGCATGCAGTTATGCAGGCCCGCAAACAGGGATATCCAGTGGATTTATATCTAGAGGGAAGTGACCAACATCGAGGCTGGTTCCAACTTTCAATGCTGCCCGCACTTGCAACTACTGGCAAGTCACCATTCAAGACGGTCTTGACCCACGGATTCATGGTTGCTAAAGATGGTAAAAAAATGAGCAAGAGTGGTGGTAACGCATTAAACGTTGATGACTTACTTAAAGATTTCGGAGCGGACGTTTGCAGGTGGTGGGTTGCTTCGCTTGCTTACGAAAATGATATCAAGGTGGATATGTCGTTCTTTGAAATAGCTGCAGAAAGTTATCGAAAGGTACGAAACACACTTCGATTTTTGCTTGGTAATGTGGGCGATGCTGAGGGAGTTGAAATTTTACCAACGTCAATCGATGGTTGGGTGCTTGGTGAACTTTCTAAGATGGAGACAAAAGTAACAAGCGCGCTTCGTTCGTACGATTTTAGAATTGCACAACAAGCGTTGTATGATTTTTGCAACGACACGCTTTCATCGGTCTACCTTGCGACGGTAAAAGATCGGTTGTATTGCGACGTACAGGACTCACTTCGCCGGCAACAAACATCTGCGACTATACGAATCGTTTCAGATACACTCGTTCGTTTACTTGCCCCGTTTATGCCACATACCGCAGACGAAGCGTGGAGGGCGTTGCACGGTAATGAAGCAGAAAGCGTGCATCTTGAAACATTTGCAGGAACGGATTTTGCCTTAGATTCTTCATGGTCACAAGTCATGGCATTGCGAGATCAAGCGCTAAAAGCGCTGGAAGAAGCGAAGGATGATGGTATTGAAAATCCTTTGGATGCAGGTCTTGTTTTACCCTCAACACTTTCCAACTTTGAAGAAACCGATCTTGCAGATCTATGTGGCGTCTCACGCGTCTCCTTTGAAGGAGATTGTGTAATAGTGCAAGATTTACGTGAAGAACCAAGATGCGACCGGTCATGGAAGCGCGATGGAACGGTTAGTTTGAGAAGCGATGGTGGCATGCTTAGTGACCGTGATGCGAAAGCAGTCGGTGTAGAGTAAACTGCGCTGACTATGACTGAATTTCTACCTCAAATAGCGTACGATGATTTTGCAAAACTTGACTTGAGGGTGGTGACTGTCACCAAGGCAGAGATGCACCCTGATGCCGATCGACTTTTGAAGTTACAGATTGATGATGGGACACCAGATGGTCGGCAGATTTGTGCTGGCATGAAGGCGTGGTATGCCCCCGAAGACCTTGAGGGTTCGCAGGTTGTCATTGTTGCGAATCTTGAGCCGAGGAAAATTCGCGGTGAAATCAGTGAGGGTATGGTTATTGCTGCAACTAAACGTAGCGGCGAAGAAGCGGAAGACGTAGCAGTTCTACGCTGCGACCGTGCTATGCCATCTGGGTCTAAAGTTAGTTAACTTCGGTATCAGTTTCTTCAGCGTCGCCGCGCCGTCCACGTTCAAAGTTGTGGCGTTGCGAGAGTGAATCAAAAGAGAAGGTCTCACTAATTGCGTTAGCTCCGCCAAGTTCGTCAACCGATAGCATCGTTTGAAGGACTGGCGATGTGCCACCTGAGAAATCAGTGGCAAGTTCACTTGAAGCGGGTGTTGTTCCTGTGACTCGTACGAGTACGAGTGCCATGTTTTCAGGTGATGACACAATAAAAACTCGGTCTTCTGCAGATAGAGAAGCGACGGGAGTTTCAAGTGGAAGGCCGACTGCCTGATCAATGATGGCTTGGATAACAGTTGCGTCATTCTTTTCCAAGGTAGGTACCCGAGAATTCATTTCAGAGAGGCGTTGCCCAATTCCTAACCGTTGCATAATTGATTGGGTCATTAGAGGTCTTGCAGTTGCAGCGTCAAGAATTGTTGGGACACCAGT
>CAZABE010000074.1:0-15232 GCA_964483425.1 uncultured Isosphaeraceae bacterium
TACCCTTGACGGCTCGCGGTGCTCAGTGGTAGTTTTCGCAAATGAAAGCATTACCGGACCTTAGGGTTTGCTACTGTTGGAAGAGCTAGCAGCACGTTGTTGCAAGCAATAGTAACGTGTTCCAGTAAGAAAAGGAGAGGACCATATGAAAGTCAGGATGACACCCTTAGTTGGCACAGCAGCGATGATTGCGCTGGGTTCAACAACCGCGTTTGCGGATTTTCAAGGAATCGAATGGGAAGCAATTGATAGTGGCTTAGGCATTGGTACTACGTATCGTTTGTATGTTGCTATTGATGCTGGCGGCGAAGTAGATGCTGTCTATGGTGATAGTGACAATGCACTCACCATAGAATCATCAACGAGTTTCTACCAAAACCCTTTTGGTGGCTACGGTACTCCAAGTGAATCATTGTTTGAATTTTTCCCATCACTTGAGTTCGATAGTTTTGTAACTATCGGACTATTGAATGATACAGGCGATGCGATGATGGACATTGGTATCGACTGGACTGATTTCGAAGACAATGGCGGCGCGATTTGGACCGACAACGGCACTTGGTTTGCAACACCAGATGAGCCACAAGTACGCGAAGTGAATGGTCGTGTGTTAATTGGTCAGTTCACGACTGATGGCGATATCAGCGGGTTTATAAACTTGCAAGGCAAGAATGCTGACCTTACAAACTGGAATGCGCTAAATGTTGACATTACCCCAACTCCAGGAGCACTTGCACTGCTCGGAATTGCAGGCATCGCTGCACGCAGGCGCCGTAAGTAGCCGTAAATAATTTCTTCTAAAACTAGGTTTAATTTCAACGCCCCGATTAAGGTCGGGGCGTTGTCTTTATGGTTTCTCGCTGTGATTGACCCGACAATAAAGTATCCAGCGTGGTGGGTTTTTGTCAAAATAGGCAAGATAACATGGGCGGACGTTAAATTAGCAGGGTTTTTCTGATTAATTGGGGTTGTCATCACATAAAAGCGTGGTATCGTAATAGCGGAAGCAGTTGGTTTTTACTGACGTAAAAATCGACGGGAAATTGGAGAACGAAATGTTCTCTCGTTTGTCCCCATACGAAATGGGGTAACGAGTAAGAAGGAGAAGTGTTCTTATGAACAATCTAAAACTTTTAGGCCTTACGGCCGGAGTTGGCTCACTAGTCCTTGCAGGAAGCGTCTCAGCTGATTTCCTCGGTTTTGATATCGACGAAGTAGAAAACGGTATGGCTGGTCTAACAACCTACCGAATCTACGCAGTTATCGATGCTGGTGGCGAAGTTGATGCTGTCTATGGTGACGATGCGAATGCTCTGAGCATTCAATCAACTACCAGTTTCTACCAAAATAATTTTGGTGGTTACGGTACTCCAGATGCAGGTCTCTTCGGTTTCTTCCCATCACTTGAGTTTGATAGTTTTGTAACTATCGGTCTTTTGGATGACGCTGGCGATGCGATGATGGACATCGGTATCGACTGGACTGATTTCGAAGACAATGGTGGCGCAATCTGGACCGACAACGGTACATGGTTTGCAACACCAGATGAACCTCAAGTGCAAGAAGTTGGTGGTCGCGTACTTATCGCTCAGTTTACTACTGATGGCGATGTAAACGGTTGCTTAAACATGCAAGGCAAGGAAGAAGACACAAGCATAAACTGGAATGCACTCGGTGTATGTTTTGACACTGTACCTGCTCCAGGCGCATTGGCCCTACTGGGTCTTGCTGGCTTGGCTTCACGACGACGTCGAAAGTAATTTTGACAACTCCGCTAAGAAATTAGCAACTCGTACAGCACCCCGATTTTTATCGGGGTGTTGTCTTTTTCAGATTCTTGCCAACACCAATTTTAAAGTCCTAAAGATTCTTTTAATGGTTCAAGTAATGCACCAAACCGTTCGTGTCTTGTAATGGAGGAGTCGTACATTGGCTTGCGAACTTGGTCTTGGCTGAGTGTCAGTACAGTGCGACCCGTTTTCCAGAACTCCATACACTTTGTATTAAACTCGAGTCCGCAGAATTCGAGAATCTTGGTCGTCACCTGTTCTTGATTAGAAACAAGTTCTTCGTAGGAGACCTCAAGTATGCCGTTTCCAAGGCACGCTTCCCAATGCCGCATCATCCGCATGTATTCATTATAAAAGTGTCCAATTGAATGCAAGTTACTCGCCCATGGATTTGTGTTGGGCGGTAATTTCTGAGAGAAACAAGAAACACCCATAGAGAGTGGGTTTCTTGAGCAGTGAATAATCTTTGCGTTTGGAAAAAGTTTTTTGATTACACCAACAAATTGATAATTTCCAAGTTGCTTATCAACGAGAACTTTTTCATTTGTTTTGCATGTTGTCTCAAGTAGATATTCAGACGCAATAGCATCGAGTTGCTCAACGGATAATTTAAGCCAACCAGTAGAAAGAGGTTCACTGCCAAATGTTTTATTGAGTAATCTTGGCAACGTTTCAAGTTCGCCAAGTCCGCGTCCACTCGGATGTGCGTCGATGATTTGTTCTGTTAAGGTAGACCCACTACGAAGCATGCCTACGATAAAAACTCTTGAGGTATCTTGATTTATGGAGGTTGGCATAGAATCAAACGAATCTGTTGGAAATAACTTGATTATGTCATCATGCCCCCGAACGCAAGCATCAAGGTCAAAGTCACCAGTTGATAATTTGTTACCTTCTTCGTATGCTTCAAATGCGCTTTTGAATTCTCCTACCCTTTCCATTGCTTTACCGAGTACGAAGTACAACGTTCTACGTGTCTCAATTGGCTCTTGTTTTGCTGGCAACCTTGTAAGAAGAATATTTGTAGCCCCCTCGGGATCATCGATCTCAATAAGCGCTTTGGCGTAGACAATCGAAATGGTTAAGTCCTCGCCACCCTTTTTTACAATCTGCTCAACAAGTTTTATTGCTTTTTTCGGCTCGTTCAATCGTAACCAAGTGTTCGCTTTGCCTGCAATTACTCCATGGTGGTTTGGATTAAGTTTTAATGCCTTGTCGTATGCACCAAGAGCACCGCGAAAATCACCTTGAGTTGTCAACATGTCTGCAAGAAGACCGTGATAGTCAGCGCGTTTGTTGTTCTTAGCAATAGCGTTGCGAATACATTGCATTGCTTCGTCGTACTTGCCAGAATTATTACACGCTTGGGCTAGGATTGCCATCGCAAGATCATCTCGCTTCCGTTCTGCTAGTACAGATCTGCATAAATCCTCCGCTTGCGCGGATTGTCCAGCAGCAATTGCTTGCATGGCGTGGACTAGTCGCTTGTCGATTTGCTTTGCCATCATCCTCCAACGAGTAGTTCGTTTGTTTCAAATCGTTCAAGAGCCGTGAGTAATTGCTTGATTTGAACGGGAGGTTTCATATTAAGAAGTCGTCTTCGCAAGGCAATGACGGTTTTGCATTCTTCGGGAGTCATGAGTAGGTCTTCTTTACGAGTACCAGATGCAGCGAGATTGATTGCGGGAAATAGCCGTTGTTCTGAAATTGTACGGTCAAGGATTAGTTCCATATTTCCAGTACCCTTGAATTCCTCAAAAATGATTTGGTCGGCACGAGAACCAGTATCGACTAAGCAACTAGCAATAATTGTGAGTGAGCCCTCTTGCTCTACGTTTCTTGCGGCACCAAAGAGTTGTTTTGGTAATTCAAGTGCTCTAGCATCAAGACCGCCCGACATCGTTCTTCCGCTGCTTGCGTATTTCTTTGAATTATTAAATGCCCGACCGAGGCGAGTAAGCGAGTCAAGAAGCACAACAACATCTTTGCCCGCTTCAAGTTTTCGTTTTGCGCGTTCAATTGCCATGATGCCAAGTTCTATGTGTTCGTCGACATCTTGATCGTTTGAAGAAGCGAGTACCTCAGCGGGAACGGTTCGTTTGAATTCAGTAACTTCTTCTGGACGTTCATCAATCAGCAAGGCAACGACTTCTATTTCAGGATGATTGTGGTGAATACCTTGAGCGATATTTTGTAGCAAGACAGTTTTTCCAGCTTTCGGCGGAGCAACTATTAAACCGCGGGTTCCGTACCCGATTGGGCAAAACAAATCGATTAACCGGCAAGCAGGGGGGCAACCCCTATGTTCAAGGGAAATTCTTGGCTGCGGATCGATGACAGTCATCTCTTCAAATGGTCTGTGCTTGGCATACACCGAGGGTTCGATTCCTTCGATTTCAGTTATTTTTGAGACCACTGGTCTAACGTTCCTTGGTTTGCCCTTCTTTTTATTTTTCGATTTCTTTTGGATTATCGTTGCTGTCAGCATTTGACCAACACGGAGGGGGTACTCTTCTTTGAGAGATATTGGAACGTATGGGTCTGTTTCTGTCGATATGGGACCATTTTTCCATTGACGCAGCCGTCCCTCATGTGGAGTTTCCCAATCAAGGAAACCAGTAACAGTTTCGGTCTGTGGTTCGGTCATGTTGTAGGTCCATTCCCCCGAACCCGTCATGATAATTATACATGAATGTTTGGGGTGGGATACTTTGCTAACTCGATTGCGATTTCAGCGGCTGCCCCAGCGTTATTGCAAAGGAGTGCAAGATTTGCAAGTAGGGATTTTCCTTCAGTGAGTTTTGCCATCCTGTCTAGAAGGAATGGGGTTCTTGTGTCTGATGGTTGGTTCAGAGCTGCCCATTCATTTTCGACGATGTCGAGCACTTCATCGAGTTCACCCTCTTCTAAAGCAACGTCTGATGGGACAGGGAGTGTTGCCAAGATTGCAGATTGAATCCCTAGGTGTTCCCAGTGATGTTTGCAAATTGTTGCAACATCTATAGGTGAGTCAACTTGATGTATGTGTGGGTCAGTCGATTTATTTTTTTCGATGAATCTTGGGAACAACGAATTTCCAAGACCAAGAACAGGAACACCAATTGTTTCTAGCGTCTCTACAGTTGCAGGAATATCGAGAATTGATTTTGCACCACTTGCAACAACACACGTTGGAGTTGTTGAGAGCATAGTTAAATCAGTTGAAATATCTAATCTCTTGGCCCAGTTAGTGTGAACTCCACCTATGCCACCAGTTGCAAATACGCGGATTGGATTTTCTCTTGAGGCAAGTTTACAAGCAAGTAATGTAGCTGCAACAGTTGTACCCGCACTTAGAGATTGTTGCATGGTTTGTGCTAAATTTGCAATTGAAACCTTCCCTGCCCTTGAGTTAGTACCTAGTTCTACTATTTCTTCTGGAGATAAACCAATTCGAAGTGTTCCATCGACAACTGCAATCCAAGCTGGCAGTGCACCGAATGACTGAATTGCTTGTGACATTGCTTGAGCAAGAGCAACATTAATTGGAAGTTCTGAATCAATAATATTTGGACGCTCTCCATACTCATCACTCCATGGAGTTCTCGGCAGACCTTTTGTGAGCACAGCCGTTTCCAAAGCAACAATTGGCTGAGAGTGCGTAATAGCATTTCGGATGTCATCAGCAATATAAACGCTCATCGTTTACGTGTACGAACACGACCGCCCATGCGTTTGTTCGGCAATCCCCTTGGAACAATTCCCCCAGGGAAACTTTTGTCATCTTTACCATCCTGCTCGCTTGGGACGTCTATTTTTGTGCGGCTCTTTGCTTCTCGAGTGGCATCGATTCGATCTTCTTCTTTTCTACGTTCTTCGCGAATTTTCTTCGGTTCGGGTCCTGGGACAAAATCAGGATATTCTTTAATTGGGATTTCCACGTTCGTTAGAGCTTCGATTTGTGTAAGAAGTTGCCCTTGTTCTGGTGTGACAAACATCCAAGCAATTCCACCACGACCTACTCTTGCAGTTCTTCCGATTCGATGAACGTATATCTCAGGATCTTCTGGGACATCGTAATTGATGACGTGTGTAATGTTATCGACATCAATTCCGCGAGATGCGAGGTCAGAAGCGATTAACACACTGAGTTTTCCATCGCGAAGTTTTTGCATAACACGGTTACGCTTAGATTGTTGTAAGTCGCCGTGTATTGCAGCTGCTTCGATATCTTTTTTCTGTAGAAATTTTGAGAGTTTGTCCACAGTTGCTTTTGTCTTACAGAAGATCAGAGTCATCACTGATTCTTCGTGGGTGAGTAGGTGGTAAAGCAAATTTTGTTTGTCCCATGGCTCAACTGACAAATATTCTTGACTTACTTGGGAAACAGTTAGAGACCCAGAAGAAGAAGTGACATCAAGTTGCTTAGCGTTATTCATATATTTCTTTGCAAGCCGATTGATTTCACCTGAAATCGTTGCGGATACAAAAATTGTTTGGTGTTTTTGTTTCAAACCCCCGAGAATTTTTCTGATGTCATCGCGAAACCCAATATCAAGCATACGGTCTACTTCATCAAGAATTGCTAGTTTGATTCTGTTGTAGGGGAGATGCCCTCGTTGATGAAGATCCATGACTCTTCCTGGGGTGCCGACGATAATTTGAGGGTGCTTTTCTAACTTATTGATTTGGGTATTTATTTTTTGACCACCGTAAATAGGTACGGCTTTAAGATTTGTAAATTGACCTAATTGTTCTAGTTCGGCTGAAACTTGGATAGCAAGTTCTCGTGTTGGAACAAGAATAAGAGCACCATAAGCGTCACCTTCTTTAAGAATATTCAAAGCGGGAAGTCCAAAAGCAGCTGTCTTTCCGGATCCAGTCCTCGATTGTCCTAGGATATCATCTCCAGAGAGAGCAAGCGGGATAAGTTTTGATTGAATGATAGTTGGGTGCTTGAATCCAGCTTTGTCGATTGCTTTCTGTAGATTACCGTTTAACCCGATATTTTTGAACGTTTGTTCTGTATCAAAGATTTCAAGATCAATTTTTGGCGTAGTCATTAGTACTCAATTGTGTTGCTGGTAGAATCGTATTGTGGACGATAGGTACCTTGGAAGGATTTCGTTCTCTGATAGTTGGGGTTAGTTACGTAAGAATTGCACGGATGCATACATTTCGAACAATACAACACAGTACTGTCCAGATTGATCTTGGAGCAATTAATCACAATTGTAACGTTATTCGTAATCATATTGGCAAAGATTGTGGGCTCTGTGCAGTTGTAAAAGCGGACGGATATGGGTTAGGTGCGATTAGAGTTGGCTCAGTTCTTAGTAAAAACGCGGATATGTTGGCGGTATATAGCCCAGATGAAGCAGGTGAACTTATTTCTGCTAATAACACAACACCTCTGCTTGTATTAGCTCCTGTACATTCAATTGATAGATACCATCCCATGTATCGCGGTTTAACTACTGGGCAGATACATCTTGTTTTGCATGGCGAGGATCATCTCTCCTCGGTTGTACAAATAGCTCACAAGGTTAAAATCCCATTGAATGTTCAAATAAAAATTGATACTGGGCTTCATAGAGGTGGTTGCCAATTATCGAATTCTAGGCGACTTATTGAAAAAGTGATTCAAAATCCTAGTTTGAAGTTATCTGGTGTTTTAACACATTTTGCATCAGCAGTATTTGATGAACCATTGACACGTTTACAACATGAACGATTTAATCAGGTCTTACACTCTCTTTCAATGCAACTTCCATCTAGTTGCGTTGTGCACGAAGCGAACACAGCCGCAACAATGCAGTGGGATTGGAGTCACCTTGATATGGTTCGTGTTGGGCTAGCATGGACGGGAACAGTGCCAAACGGCGTTGCGCCTATAGAAGGACTGCAACCGGTTGTTTCTTGGCAGTCACGACTGGCACATGTCAAATTGGTTCCAGTTGGGGAGCGTGTTGGATATTCTGGAACCTGGATAGCAAAACGACCGTCACGAATTGGAATCGTTCCGGTTGGATATGCTGCTGGGTATCCCATGGGAGTTGGCGCAAAAGGAGATCAGGCGGGAGCGTATGTTCGAACATTTGATGATCAATTCAAAACACCACTAGGTGATGCTCCAGTGGTTGGAAGCGTGTGTATGGATCAGATTGCAATTGATTTAACAGATATTGTTGGAAACCAAATTGGCTGTGGTGTCGAATTGATTTCTCAAAGTACAGAAAGTAAAGCGACGTTGAATAGTATTTCGGAAGCTGCGGGTGTTGTACCTCACGCAATTATCAGCAGAATCTCGCCAAAAGTGCATAGATCTTATGTCGAGTCATCTTTTGAAATTGTGACACCAAATCGCACCCTCAAACACGCATAGGAAATAAACGACCCGCGGGATTGTTTGTGAAGAAATAAACGACCCACGGGATTGTTTGTGAAGAAATAAACGAGACGCGGGATTGTTTGTGTAATAAAAAAACGGTCCCCGCCACAAGTGACGGGAACGAACGTTTTTAAGAGAGAGAGGAGAGAGTTTTGGTGAATGTCGTCGAGCCCAAGAAATGCTGCGAGCGAAGTGGGTCGGCCCGTGGGCGGTCCCTATAGTGTTACTCTCATTACTTGGGCTCGAGAACACATACCTGTCCATTGCTTCTATCGGCATCTGAAAGAGCGATATTTATAATAGGTACAAAAAAATGATTACGACCGATAACACGAAAAACTGTGTTATTCGTCTTTATGAGCCATATGATGCGTATATGACGTTAATGGAACAGCAAAAACTCCGACTTGGTGTAGTAAATTTTCTTAACTCTACTCCCCTTATTGATGGAATTACGGTTTGTGATGGTGTCGAATTAATTCCTAAGGTTCCAAGTGAATTAGTAGGTTGCCTAGAGCAAAACGAAGTGGATATCGCACTTGCTTCATCCATTGATTACCAGTTATGCAATAAACAATTGAGTATTTTGCCTGTTGGGGTTTTAAGTAGCAACGGAGAAACATTAACAGTGCGACTTTGCAGTAGAAATCCGTTAGATGAAATTTCCGAAGTGTATTGCGATACGGATAGTCATACTTCCATAGTACTGTTGCAGATTGTCATGAAAAATAAATTTGGCATTGCGCCAAAAATAATTCCATGTAACATTCGGGAACTAATTGAGTCCAATGTTGAACTACCAAGCACTATTCTCATGATTGGCGATAAAGTTATTACAAGTGAATCCGAGGAAATTTTTTCTTATCAATTAGATTTAGGAAGCGCATGGCATGAACAAACTGACTTACCGTTTGTATTTGCGACATGGTTTTGTTCTGAAGATATCGATGACTCGGTAGTTCAAAGAGCAATCATGATCCTTGATAGGCAACTGCGTTTTAATACAAATCGAATTGAACAGGTTGTTTCAAAATATTCTCCCCAAAGAGGATGGGATGTTAATGTTGCCTTTCGTTATTTGACTGAGCATATCCAATTTTCTTTTTCAGAAGAGCATCGAAAATCTCTAGAACTTTTTTACAATTTAGCAGCAAAAATTGGTGCAATCGAGACATTAAAACCACTTCGGTTCTACGGTAAATAGCGATGCCTGTTGCTCCAAAATTTCAAGTTGAGCATATCCAAAATCTTGCTCTTCAGATGAAGCGAGCACCAGAACAAATACGAAAAAAACAAATGAGCGCCGCTCACCAGTTAATTTTAGACATTGATTATGAAACATTATATCCACTTGATTATATTGTTTATCGAATAACTCAATATCGACCAGACGCTCTTGAGCAACCAATGATTGTGGGCAATGCTCTTATCGGTGACTTGGTTGCATTAATCGCGACAGTAAGCAGATCGCTCGATATGCCTGCAACCGGAATGTTGTCTATAGATCAAGCAGCAAAATTCCTAAATGTTTCTACACGAACTATTAGTCGATTGAGACGAGAAGGGCTAGTTTTTTATTGGGTAGTAACTTCAGGCGGCAGTCGGTGGCTTGGTTGTTCAATAGAATCGTTACAGAATTTTAAAAAATTAAAGAAGGATCGAATCCAGACAGCTGTAGGGTTTTCAAGGCTGTCTAATTTAGAGCAGAGAGAAATTGTAGATGCAGCTCTTGCTTTTAAGGGAAGCGGGAGAACGCTGAATGATGTTGCAACAGAACTGTCTAATCAATCGCAAAGAGGGGTTGAAACAATTCGGATGTTGTTACAGTCAAATTTAGAGACAAACTCAGCATTAAAACATCCTCCACCACTAACTAAACGAGATGCAAGGATCATAGAGAGAGCAAGAGCACTGGGAATTCCATGGGAGCCAATTAAGAATAAGTATAATCGCTCAGCAGATGCACTAAGAAAAGCAGTTATTCGGCTTAGGGCTTCTCGGTTAAAGCGATTAGATATTTTGCATCTTGAACTCGATGTATTTCAAAGGAGCGATGCTGAAGAAGTAATTCTTGGTGTTATGGCTGTACAACATGTCCCTAAAGTGCTACTCTCGATTAACCCTTTGGAACTTTGTAATCTGAAAACAGATATGACGTTAGGTGACGAAGTAGCGATTACTTCCGCAATGCAAATACTTCGGAAAAGAGCGGATTCAGCAATAAAAAAACTGGGATATGTTCCAACAGTAAAATCACTCGATAGCATAGAGGCAGATTTACGTTGGGCATTTTTATTGCAGCAACAATTAATAATTAAAGCAATCCCCTCATCTATTGCTGTTGCGGTTCAGCATGCCGGAAGACCGTTGAATGAACTCCCCTCAGAAAAAATAGTTGCTCTAGTCAAACACGTAATAAAAGTAGTGGGAGACGTTTGCAGTATGTTAGATTCATCTAAGGGACAGACAGCAACGAAAACACCGGCTTCAGTTCTTGACCGTGCTTTGTCGACGTTGAATATTTTGAAAACAAAAGATATAGCAGCTGCAAAGCAGAAACCACCGCTCTTGTTTTGTCCTTTTCACGATACCGTTCCATGGTCATATCTAATTCCAAGAACGATGTAACTACAAGAAAAACGGTTGCAACTTGCGTTGCAACCGTTTTTGTGTTTGTATTGAAAAAGATTTAACGTTTTGAGAATTGGAAACGTTTGCGTGCGCCAGGTTGGCCTGGTTTCTTACGTTCAACCCGCCGAGGGTCGCGTGTTAGGTAACCATTGCTACGAAGTACGCTATCTAGTGATGGATCGTACTTCGCGAGGGCTCTGCCTAGACCTAAAATAATTGCACCAGCCTGACCAGTGAAACCACCTCCATTTGCATTTACAAAAATATCAAGGGAGCCATTAGTATTGGTCTTTTCGAGGACTTTAACGATATCTTGATGATCTCTTAATTCAGAAAAGTAATCGGTTAATTTCTTATTGTTTACATTGAATTCACCTGAACCAGGTCGTAAACGAACTCGAGCAACTGCGGCTTTACGTCGTCCGGTTCCCCACCACCAATGACCATCCTTTGGGGTGGTTTTTGGGGAAGGGGGATTCTTTGTTTCGGTTGCAACCTTGGTTGTAGTTTCTTTTTCTACTTTAGGTGCTGGTTCTTCTGAAACGGATGCTTCAGGTGTTTCGGGTGTTTCAGGTGTTTCGGGTGTTTCGGGTGTTTCAGGTGATTCAGGGGTTTCAGGGGTTTCTGGAGTTTCGTGGGTTTCTGGAGTTGGTGTGTTTTCTTCTGTCATTTGTGTTCGTAAGCTCTTGGAGCTCCTCTTGAGAACTTGTGAGAATGGTTACTGAACGTCGGTAACCAAGATTACATCAGCACGCTAGTGCTTCAGGTTTTTGATTTGTGTGTGGATGTGTATCGCCAGCGTATACCTTAAGCCGACGGAACATCTCGCGGCCTAACTTTGTCTTCGGAAGCATTCGGCGTACTGCTTGTTCGATGATTCGCTCGGGGTGCTTTTCAATCATATCGCTGTATTTATGCGCTTTCAAACCGCCGGGGTAACCACTGTAGACGAGTTGAGTTTTCTGCTCAAGTTTTTTGCCAGTCATCTTTACTTTCTCAGCGTTCGTTACGATAACGAAATCGCCTGAAAGTGTATGTGGTGTCCATTGCGGACGGTGTTTTCCCATTAGGTGCATAGCGATTGTTGTTGCCATTCGACCAAGAGTTTGACCTGTAGCATCAACATGTAACCAAGTTGGCTCGATTTCACCTTGTTTTGCGAATGTAGTTTGACGTGGCATAATCTAGTTTCCTTCATTGCCCTCAAAACGTAGGGCGAACAGGAGAATGTAGCGAAAAAGGGGTATTTTGTCAACTCCCTTGATGGTACCATTGAATCATGAAACAACACCGAGAACCCTTTATAAAAATAGCGTGGGGGCTGATTATATTGTTTGTATTGGGTCTAGCAATCATCCAAACCATGCCAAATGTGCTGCAAGAAGGTGAGGTAGATGATCCAACTGGCTTGGTCATGGCTCAGTTGCAGGGTGAATATCTGCTTGGTGTTGCATCGCTACTTGGCTCAGAGCGTGAAATTGCCATGCAGGCTGGTATTCTCGATGCGGGTACGGTTGAGCAAAGGCAAAGATACATGGCTTTTATGATTGCTTTAGGCGAGCCAGATTTGGCAAAACAGTCAGCACTAAAAATGCAAGTCGAACTTGAGGGTCAACAACGAGAACTTAATGAGAAGCAAACACTCGTTCAAGAAGATTTAGAACTGTTAGCAAGCGGTGCAACTCTTCCTGATGACCATGCAGATTTGAAAAAGCAACTTGGTTGGTTTGGCGAGTTGCTTGAAGCGAATTTGAGCCAACGTGAAGCATTAGAGCGCTCTGCAGCAAACAAGGTTTTAGCTGTTGGTGGAATCGTTTTGTTCATCATACTTGCAGCAATTATTGGATTTGTTGGGCTTGTTATTATGCTTGTTAAATCTTTGACCGGTACTGTTGGTTCTAGATTGAATTCAGCACAGCCACAGCATGGAATTTATGCGGAGGTATTTGCACTCTGGTTAATTACTTTTCTTGTTTTTATGTCATTGGCGCCAATTCTTGGAAATGTAATGGCAAAGCACAACACCGTAGTTGCAATGAGTTGTTCACTCGTTGCTTTTTTTGGAAGTTTGATAGTTTTATTTTGGGCACGAATTCGTGGTATTTCATGGAACCAGATTCGAGAAGATATTGGTTGGACTAGCGGGACAAACGTTATCAAGGAATCACTATGGGGAATTGCTGGCTATGCAATGATGTTACCCATTCTTGGGGTTGGAATTATTTTGGTTTTACTTCTTGTCTTTATCCAGTCCTTTATTACTGGTGGTTCGGGTGGTGATCCATTCGCGGGCACTAGCGGTGGAGCGCACCCAATCGTGCTAGATATCGCAAACGGTAGTTGGCAAATAAGAATCCTTCTTGTTGTACTTGCTGCGGTTGCTGCACCAATTGTTGAAGAAACAATGTTTCGAGGTGTGCTCTATCGCCAATTACGAACTTCTTCAAAGAGGTTAGGAATTGCTTTAAGTATTATTTGTAGCGTTCTTCTCACTTCGTTTCTTTTTGCAGCAATTCATCCACAGGGCTGGGTTGCGATTCCTGCACTTATGGCAATTGCTATTGGGATGAATCTAATGAGAGAATGGCGGGGGACTTTGATTCCATCAATGGTTGTGCATAGCGTTAGCAATGGTCTTGTTACCACTATGATGATTATTTTCCTCAGCTAAATTGGTGACAGTCCCCCTTTCAACTGATGGAGATTGTTGGGTGGTCTGGGGATGAGGATTCCGCAGCAGCGTTTAGATTAGTACAAACTGCATCGAACGCTTCTGACATAGTGTCGTTTATCTCCCAATATTTTAGCGGTTCGCCTGTATCAGCAGCTATTCTCATCATCGGATGAATTGGAATATCACCAAGAAACTCTAAATTCATTGCGGAGGCCATCTGCCTGCCGCCACCTCTTCCAAAAAGGTCATACTCTTTACCATCATCCGCAACGAAATAAGACATGTTTTCAACCAATCCTAAAATCGGTACGCCGAGTTGCTGGAACATTCGTACGGCTCTTCTTGCATCATCTTGTGCAACGATTTGAGGAGTACACACAATGACTGCACCTGAAAGCGGTAACAATTGTGCAAGTGATAGAGGTACATCGCCAGTGCCTGGTGGAAGGTCAACAATAAGATAATCAAGTTCACCCCACTTTGTTTGCGTAGCAAGTTGATTGAATGCACTATGTGCACGTGGTCCACGCCAAATCAGAGCACGGTCTGGTTCTACTAATTTTCCAATCGTCATTGCTTCAATGCCGTGCACCTTAAATGGGAGTAGAAATCCATTATCTGATTTTGATTCCTCTCTATGTAAACCAAGCATAGTCAGCATGGATGGTCCGTAGATATCACCATCGAGAAGTCCAACCCTGTGTCCTTGCTTTGCAAGACCGATTGCAAGAGTAGTTGAGACGGTAGATTTACCTACTCCACCCTTCCCAGCACCAACTGCTATTACCTTCTTTACGTTCGGTAAAGGATTCGTCTCTTGGCGCACATTTTCATTTGCAGTGCGAATGTCAGCGGTAAACTTCACTTCAACTGCACCTACATTTTCATGGCACTCATTTCCCGTCGCCCTAATTGCTTGCTCAATTTCTTCGCGCAGCCGCGCTTGAAGTTGGTCATTAGCGACTGAAAGTTCGATTTCGACTGAAATAGCATCTCCATTTGTGATGATATCTTTGACTAATCCTGCTGTCACGATGTCCTTTCCTGAGTCAGGATCAGCGATTGAGGCTAGGGCGTTGCGAAGATTTGAGGGTTGTAATGCCATTTTCACCTTTCGTCTGTAAAACATGGCATTATATAGTGCGTTTGCATCGTTGGAATAGTTGCAAACATAAGGAACCAAACCATGCATATTCTCATTAAAACTCTTTTTACAACACTAACATTTGTAACCGTTGCTTTTGGAGCACCACCATCAGACGATCTTCTAGCTGGACCAACGATACAACAAGAAGATGTTACAGATGAAGATATGCTCTCAAGGAGATTGCAAGAGACGGGCAAATCAAACAAACTAAATTCCAACCGACAACAAAAATTTTGGTTGGCCTCGCTTCAGTCACTTGAGTTAACTAACGACCAGAAAATTGAAGTTCGGGCGATACTTGAAGAATTAAAACAAATACAACAGGAGTTTCACAAGACATATGGCAAAGAAGTTGCCGAACTTCGCAAAGCACATCGAAATGGAATGAAGTCAGACAATCCACTATCTGATGAATCAAGGAAACGAATGATGGAATTGTTAGAACTTGCCCCAGAGATTTCTGTTTATCAGGAAAAAGTATGGGTACTTCTCACAGTAGACCAAAAAACCGAATTTCAAATTAAGTACCAAGAACTGATTGAAGAAGAAGCTAAAAGAAAAGAAAATAACAAAAACAAAGATCAATCAAAACAAAAAGATGAGCCATCAAAGGGTTTTGG
>CAZABE010000075.1:0-1592 GCA_964483425.1 uncultured Isosphaeraceae bacterium
TGGTTTTCCATCAACTTCAAGAAGTGGATATGCAAGAAAATTAATCGGTCCTGATTTGGGACTTGGCGTAACAACTAAATCACGACCTCGGCTAAACTCAACTCGGTTCGCTGGATTGTGGCCAAAGTAATAGGTTGCAAGAGCGGTATATTTATCCGCTTCACTAATATCTACAGGCCACCATTTACCTTCAGCGTAAAACTCTGCCCAGCAATGATAGCCATTTACTCCTCCATCATCACGGCTGGATGGAACTGCGGCTCCAATTGCAAACCGAGCTGGGATATTAACACTTCTACAGAGTGCAATAAAGTAAGAATGGTAATCTGTACAATTACCTCTTGCAGCATCGCATGCAAAGTCGGCATCACCATTACCCCACCCAGATCCAAACTTTGCATATTTCATTCTATCTATAGTATGGTCATACAAAGCGCGAGCTCTTACAAGATCGCCACCATATTTATCAACAAGTACTTCTTCAGCGATACGTTTAAATTTATCGCTCGTTGGCACTAATTGCTCCGACTCTAAATATAGTTCTGGAGATGTTTCATCAGTATGGACTGCCTTCTCTTGGCGGTTTACATTGAAATGAAGCAACATTGTTTTGCCGCTGTCATCTGGCTCAAGTTCAACGTACAAGATTTGATTCCCAAACTTGGCATCAGTGAGCATTTGATGTTTGCCGGGAATCTCAACACGATTTATGGTGATGTCTTGAAACTGGTCATCGGTTGGAATTGGAATCCACATTTTTGCGGGGTGTGCCATGTTTGGCAACGTAGCTTGATACGTAAACTCAAATTGATCTTCACCTTCTTTAACACCAAGCAATTCTCTTGATGCTTCGTCTGCATCAACGTGAATCCAAACGCCATCCTCTTGCTCTCGCCAAAGATAAAACGGCCGACCGTTGAGTTTGTGCACTGTCGTTTCTGTGACTGTCATGTTTCCAGGATCACCTTCAAGGAAAAAATCGACGTCATAGACATTACCCTCTTCACTCGCCAAATCAACGCAAGCGAAGTGCCTTCTTGGCCCAAGGTTTGCAAGATATTCCATGTGCACACGAACGAGTTTCAATTTCATGTCGTTCCCATCAAACGAAATGGGGAAGAAACCACCGTTAGCTTCTGATAAATCCTCAATGTGCTTTTCAATCCCCGCTTTAATGTCGTTGGTCACAACATTTGGAATTGTGTCGAGCGTGGAACACTTCGATTCTTTAGGTGTAGTTGGTGCTGCGTAAATAAAATTAGTCAACAAACACGTTGCCAACAGTGTAGATATATATTTCATTGTGTTAGTTCCTCGTAATTATCTGCCATGCGACCCACATAATAGCGGTGTCTGCGGCAACGTGGCAAATCCAACTCGGCCAAATCGAGTTGTATTTGTTGTATAGGTAACCCCAGATTATTCCTCCTGTAAGCAAACTCAAAGAACCACCAATGACAAGCCCGATTGAGCCATAGTCCCACATAATCACAATGTGGTGTACTGTAAAAAAGAAAGCAGACAAAAGAATGGCGGGCCATGCACCTACAAGTATTTTGAACTTTGTAAAAACAAACCACCTCCAGACATAC
>CAZABE010000076.1:0-5754 GCA_964483425.1 uncultured Isosphaeraceae bacterium
ACTGGCGATAACCGGTTTTATGAAAAAATGATTCCTGAAGCAGATCGGCTCTACGCTGAACATCTTGATGAACTAAAAAAGGAGGCCCAATGATGCCAAGAAAAAATTTCAATACCTTGCGAGCAAAAATGGACCCAGAGCTCCTCGCTGAAGCAGACGCACAAGCAAAAGAGATGCTTGCTGAGATGCTGCTTGCGGAATTACGCAAACAAACTGGATACACACAAGAAGAACTTGCAAAAAAACTTGGCGTAAAACAATCCTCGCTTTCAAAACTTGAATCGCAAGCAAATATGCAAATCAATACATTGCAGTGTTTCATCGAAGCGCTTGGTGGACACCTTGAACTTATCGCGCACATGCCAAGTGGTGATATTCAGATTACACAATTCAACTCGAAAGCTGGATAAACCAATCGAGTAAATAAACGACCCGCGGGATAGTTTATTTAGTTTATTCGTCGCTGAGTAAAATAAACGACCCGCGGGATAGTTTTAAAACTGAGCGAGCCAAGCGCCTATTTTGGTGACGCCCTCTTCGATTTGGTCTTCACTGCAAGCAAACGAAAGTCGAATATGGTCGGGGCCACACCCGCCAAAATCGGTACCAGGTACAACCGCGACGCTCGTTTCATCAAGCAATGCTTTAGTAAAGTTCACCGAATCAGTAATCTGCGTTCCTGCTGGAGATGTTTTCCCAAAGTAATACGAAATTTTTGGGAAGGCGTAAAACGCACCTGTTGGCTGAGCGCACTCAACGTTTGGCCACTTTTGAATTAACGAAAACATGAGAGCCGCGCGTTTTGCGAATACCTGTCGCATCGATTCTACTTCTTCGCTCATTTCAAGCGCCACTGGAATCGTTGCGTAACAAAAACTTGTAATCGACGTATTGATTTGGCTCTGTAACGTATTCATTGCTTTTGCAACATTTTCAGGAGCACAAGCATACCCAACTCTCCAACCAGTCATTGCGAATGCTTTTGACAAACCGTTAATCGTAATAACTTGATGTGCTATCTCAGGAACTGAACCAAGTGAAAAATGTTCGATGTCACTGTAAATAAGTTTGTCGTAAATTTCATCGCTGATAATATAAACGTCAGGATGGCGCTCAAGCATATTCGCAATATTCATTAGTTCTTCGGGTGAATACATCGTCCCGCAAGGATTGCTTGGTGTATTAATCATAATTGCTTTTGTGTTTGGTGTAATCGCCGATTCAATTTCTTCTGGTGTACACTTGAAACCTGTTTCCACAGAAGTAGGTACTTCAACCATTGTCCCGCCAGCAAGTTCAATCATCGGCTTGTAACTAACCCAAGCAGGTGTTGGTACAACAACTTCTTGCCCCTTGCCTGCATCAAGAATGGACATCAACGCTAAATTGATTGACATTTTTGCACCAGAGTTAATTGATATATTTGCTTGAGTGCAATCAATATTGTTTTCGGTACGCAATTTATTTGCAATTGCCTCGCGCGCTTCAAGTGTTCCAGAAGATGGCATGTAGTGTGTTGCTCCCGAGTGCAAGGAGTCAACTGCTGCTTGTGTTATCTTTTCGGGTGTGTCGAAGTCGGGCTCGCCTGCACCAAAAGCTATAACTTCTTTGCCTTGCGCTTTCATCTCTTTCACTTGAGCACTGATTGCCAAGGTGATTGAAGGTGGTATTGATTTTGCTCTGTCTGATATTTCCATGTCATGAAGGATAGTCGATGTTTGCATAGTAGGCAGAGTACACGAAGCGCCCTTCTGATACTATGCCCATCATGCATTTTGAAGCACATCAGCCAATTATTGACGACCTCAAGGCACGGATTTTGACGATTCGTGATTCTCTTTGACTACGATGCAAAAGTAGAAAAAAGAGAAAAATTACAACAAGATATGAATGGAGCGGGGTTCTGGGACAGCCAGAGTGCTGCGCAGAAAGTAATAGATGAATACAAGGTGCTAAAAGCACAAACAAGCGATTTAGAAGATGTCATTGCGGACTTCGATGACTCCATGGTCGGGTATGAACTCGCTAAAGAAGCAGATGACGAAGATTTGCTCACCGAAGTAGATGAACAACTCTACAAGATGCAGAAGCGCATGGACAAGGTCGAGACGCAATCGCTTTTGAATGGCAAGCACGATCACCGTAATTGTTTTGTCTCGATTCAGTCGCGTGATGGCGGAACCGAGGCGGACGATTGGGCTTCGATGCTGGATCGAATGTACAAGAACTACTGGGAAAACATGCACTTCAAAGTAGAAGAAGTTAGTACAACCCACGGAACCGAGGTTGGCATTAGTGAAGTGACCTATCTCATAAAAGGACCGATGGCGTATGGATACATGAGTTGTGAACGTGGTACGCACCGTCTTGCACGTGTCTCTCCCTTTAATGCTCAAGGCAAACGGCAAACGAGTTTTGCGACTGTCGATGTTATTCCTGAGTTTGATGAACAAGATGTTGAGATTGATGAAAAAGATATTGATTTCACCTTCTTCGCGCGTTCGTCTGGTCCAGGTGGACAAAATGTGAACAAAGTTGCTTCAGCTGTAAGAATCGTGCACAAACCGACCGGCATTATGATTGTGAGTTCCACCCACAAAGCCGCGCTCCAAAACCGAAAGCAAGCGATGCGCATTCTTCAAGCAAAGTTAGAGCAGCTTGAAGAAGAACGCAGGCAAGTAGAACTCGACCAAGCAACTGGCGGAGCCGTTGATCAAGGCTGGGGAACACAAATTCGCAGTTACGTCATTTACGATAACCGAGTTAAAGATCACCGCACAAATCATGAAGTCGGGAACCCTCAAACTGTTTTAGACGGATCGCTTGAGGGTTTTATTGATGCAGAATTAAAACGACGACGTTCAGCGAAGGGTTAGCGCGCTCGCATGTGCAGGTGCGGCATGTCATTCATCATAAATTCTTCGCCGAAAATTTCAAAACCATTATTCAGATAAAAATCTTGTACTTCTTTACGCGCTGTACACCACACTCCTTCGTTAACCATTTCAAGAAGTGCGATAAGAAGTTTTTGCCCAACACCCTGCCCGCGATATTTTTCGACGACCGCCATGCCTCGCAAGCGCCACGGGCAACCACTTTTTTCTTCAGGCAACAATGACACAATTGCAACAATGTCGTCGCCGTTTTTCATCGCCAAATGGATTGTTCGGGGATCATCATCTGCATCAAACGTCCAGTTTTCTTTTGGTTGCCCTGGGCGTAAAATCGTTTCCCTCAATACGTAACAATCTTTGGCTGAAACTCGCTCTGTTAACATCCTTTTAATCGTACAACTCTGCATGATGGCAAATTGCGCCAAACAGTTTGCTGCTCACCTTTTTGGTTTTGATAACGATTGTTAATATCAATTGTGCGTTGTTTTGTTTCTTTTCGAATCGACGGGAAACCGAAAGTTCGTTTCAGCGTTCTCATTCCAAGGTATTCAAAGTAAGCAAGTTCACCTCCCTGAAGAAGAAAGCCGAGCATTACTTCGAATATGTGCTCAACCAAATTGATTGGAAAATTATTGAATGGCAACCCGCAAATGATTGCATCAAATTTGCCCTCCACGTTTGCATTTTCTACTGGGACATTGTGTACTTGTACTTCGACGTTAGGGTTATTTTTTCGAAATTGTTGAAGCAGATTCGTCTCAATCAACTCGCAAAAGTCGGGGCACAACTCGACTATGTGCAACTCGTCTCCGTCGTTTAATTTTTTTAATATCTCTTTTGTGAATGCACCGGTGCCACAGCCAACTTCTAAGACACGTTTTGGAGATTTATTAGGAATGGATTGCACAATCGTTCTCGCTAAAAATCGAGACGATGGCGCTATCGCACCTGTATAGCGATAGTGTTTAATTGCATGGATTAGGAAACGAATTACGCGCTCGCTTGAGCAGTCGTGTTTTCTTCAGCCATTTTCACAAGTTGATCAAATGCTTTTGGATCATCAATTGCTATTTCGCTCAACATCTTTCGATTTAGCAAGATACCTGCATTTGACAGGCCGTTAATGAAACGACTATACCGTGATCCGCGCATTCGACATGCAGCAGTAATTCGAGTAATCCAAATTCGACGGAAGTCACGTTTGCGTGCACGGCGGTCACGGTAAGCAAATTGGCCAGCACGTGTAAGCGCTACTTTTGCTTGTTGCTTGTGTCTACTTTTTGTTCCCCAGTAACCGCGAGCGGCTTTCAATAATCTTTTTCGTGCTTTGTTTCTTGCAGCACCTTTTCTTACGCGTGGCATCTTTGCCTCCTTTTACTCGTCTGGTCGGGGGTTCAACTTAGCGATAAACTCTTAGACCCGCCAAACATAACGCTTCTCTTTGAATTACTTACTTGGTGTTAATCTCATCTTTAGCATTGCTGAAATTCGCTTAATGTCCGCCTTACCAACATAGTTAGGGGATCGATAAGAACGCATCAATGTGCCTGATTTGTGGCTGCGAAGGTGACCACTAAATGCTCGGCGGATCTTCACTTTACCATTGGCGGTGATGCGAACGCGCTTCAAGAGTGCTTTGTGTGACTTTAACTTTGACATGAAATTACTCCAATCGAGCCGCATAGTGTAGCAGAAATAAAACCGTGCGGAAACTGGAATTAATGTGTCAAAAAGATGTCGATACCACGGTTTTTGCCATCGAGAATCCAAATTAAGTCGCCGCCAAAAACGGGAGCTGGACCAGAGCCAGTCGAGCCATCATCGCGAAGATGATTTTGCCCAAGCGAGCCGTGAGCTGGTGATGGGGTGAGCGGGTCAAATTGCTGGTTTGTAAGCAATTTATTTAGAATCGGGTTTTGGTCACTCATCAAAAGAAAAACTCTGCCCTGTTTATGCAATGCATCCCACATAGATGCGGGCTGAGTTTGGTAACTAAATCCACGACCTTCGCCACCGTGGCCAGGGCAATTTAGATGGTTGTGTTCACAATATCCTTCAGCAGCAAGAAGTTGTGCGTCTGTGCGTTCTGGAGTAACTTCTCCAAACAAAGATGCTACTTTGTTAGCTTCTTCAGTTGGCGTGTTGCCGTTGTGATCTTTTGCATAATTAAAAAGACCACGACCAACCATGGCCATATTTGTTCCACATTGGTTGGAAATCGATTGACTACGAACACTCTGGCCTATAAATGCAAACACCGAGACGGCTAGCAAGATGACCGCTGCAACGCTGATTAAATCAGGCATACGAATTTTAAAACCACTACTCGTTGTTTCAAGTTCAGGTGTATGAATTTGCATACGTACTGCGCGTTGTGATTCATGTTGATCGATGCGAGCAAGCGTTGCATCTATCAATGTATCTGACGCATCTTCAACTTCATATGCTTCAAGTAACCCAAACATATTGAGGATTCGTTTTGCTCTTTGTTCTTGTTCGGGAGTAAGGTACTCTAATTGATCAAGTTCAAAACCAACGTCAACAAGTTGGTCGAGTATCTGTGAATCTTCTTTACAAAGTTTGAGGTGTTCAAATCCTTGTGTCATCCGTTTTCCTCACTGTTTGCTGATTGCCATGCTTGACTAAATGCTGCTACCGCTGAGTGCAGCCGGCTCTTCACCGTACCAAGTGGAATTTGCAGTGAATCTGCAATTTGCACATAACTCATTTGTTGGAAATAACTCAACAAAAGAATCTCCCGCAAATGGCTTGGGAGTTGATCGACAACATCTCGTATTGTTTCTTTCTGTTCGCTGTCAAGTAAATTAGCATCTGGCTGCTCCTGATCCGATTCCATAAG
>CAZABE010000077.1:0-4074 GCA_964483425.1 uncultured Isosphaeraceae bacterium
AGTTGGAACACCTGCAATGACGCGCCTACCTGCATCTCGGCAAAGTATAGAGGAAACCAAACCAAGCACTACTGCGAGTCCCCACCCGATCCCAAAATATATTTGAGTTGTGGCGTCGTCTGCTCCCTTGGTTGCAAAATATGTGAATGCACCCAAAACACAAACCCCAATACCCTGAAGAACATAGCCAGTTTTTTGTACCATGTCAGCTTGGTTAACAAAAATCGTTCTCCTGATATAGTTTTGCGTAGCGAACAGTGTTGCCCTAGCAAGTTCTGACTGGGTTTTGTCTTCGTTCGATTCTGGTGAATTAACCGCTGCAGCAACAGCGGAATCGAACGCCTCATCTGAAACCTCCTCAGGCGTGTTGTTCTCATCATCTCCTATAGCAACATTTGGTACGTCCATACCAACCCCAGACAAATCGGCGGAATCATCCGCCATGCCGTACGAATCCGAAACCGGAAGCCCACTCGTTTTAGGATCTAAAAAAACCGCTAAACTCGGAATTGTGCTAACAGCATACCGTTCTTCGCTCCCAGTTCTTTGCATCTCATCCGATGGAAGTACCTCGCCTCGTTGAACTTTTTCCCTTAATTGTGGATGCGTGAAAACCCCAATCTCTTCGCCCCCCCTCAGGATTACAAACGTCTCCATAGAATAGCACCTTTTCTAAAAAGTCCACACAAGAGAATTTACCTTCTTAATTATACAAATAGTAAGTTACCCTGACAACTCCAAAAGGGTATCCTTTGAGAATGTCTCGTTGTACGTGGTGCGGTTCTGATCCCCTTTACGTTTCCTATCACGATGAAGAGTGGGGAGTTCCAGAACATGATGATGGGGCTCTCTATGAAAAACTGTGCTTAGACGGTTTTCAGGCGGGATTGTCGTGGATTATTGTTTTAAAAAAACGAGAGAATTTCAGAACGGCGTTTGATAATTTTGAGCCAGAAAAAGTTGCTCGGTATGGAAAACGGCAAGTTAATCGCCTTCTTAAGGACGCGGGGATAATACGAAGCCAAACAAAAATAAATGGTGCAATTGCAAACGCAAAAGCTTGGTTAGAAATTATGGAGAGTGGAAAAGGATCATTTGATGAATTTTTGTGGAAACATGTAAACCACAAACCAATCATCAACAGTTGGAAATTAGATTCTCAAATCCCTGCTTCAACACCAATTAGCGAAACAATGGCAAAGGACTTAAAAAAGCACAACTTCAAGTTTGTTGGTCCAACAATTTGTTACGCATTCATGCAAGCAATCGGCATGGTGAATGACCATGTTGTGAGTTGCCCACAATATAAAAAACTATCCCGCGGATAGTTTAATTTGAGCAACCCGAAAAGACGTATAACGCACTGAATTAAAAATACGTCCAAAGCGGGGCGTCTTCATTACTAACCGATATGTTCGCCTTGGGAAGCAATTCCAAAAGTTGTTCTTTTAGTTTTGGTAAGTAACCACGTTCACTGTTAGTGTGGCCGGTGAGCATAACTGTGCATCCACGTGCGGTTGCAGCAACAACATTATGGTGGGTCATTTCGCCGGTAATAAACACTTCGCAACCATCATCAATTGCTAAGGTACATACTGAACCACCAGCTCCTGCACATAAACCAATGGTCTGAACGCTTGCCCTATCATCAGAACCAGCAGCAGGAGCAACTCGAACATAACCAACTCCAAGATGCTTTTTTAATTTTCTTGCAAGAGCATCAATTTGAACCGGTTTATCGAAAATTATTCTTCTTCCTATTCCCATATCTCTTCTGGGTCGTTCGCCAAGTTCATGTACTTCAAGCGCTGGCTCTTCATAAGGGTGAAACTGTCTTAGGGCTTGAATAGCTAGTGAAAGTGAGTCCTTTGATACAACCATTTCAAATTTACACTCAGTAACTTCTTGCAACATTCCCGCTTCCCCGTGAGTTGGATTAGATCCCTCTCCGCCAATAAAAGTTCCTGTTCCAGAAGTTGCAAAGGAACACTGTTCGTAGTTTCCAATTCGACCACATCCAACACTAGATAATGCAAGACGCAATTCTTCGACTTTGTCTTCGGGACAGAACGTAATAAGTTTGCATTCTTCGTCTGGAGGTAAATTGCCAAATGGTCTTAGTGCTCTAACGTCACCCTTCCCAATTCCCTCAACTATCCAATCGTTTACACCACCTTTTGCAACATCAAGTGATGTGTGCGGTGAATATATAGCAATCTTGTTTGCAATTGCATCAAGAACTACTCGCTCTTTAAAGGAGCGTCCGGTTACAGATTTCAGTGGATGAAAAATTGGTGGGTGGTATGAAACAATTGCGTCTGTTTTTGATTCAATTGCTTCTTTCAAGACCGCTTCGGTTAAGTCGATAGTTAGTAAAATTTTGTTTGCTTTCCAGTCGGGGGTTCCGACAAGAAGACCAACATTATCCCAGTCGTTTGCGAGATAGGTTGGTGCAAATGATTCAAACGCTTTGATAAGTTCTTTTGTTTTCATGGTTGAATATGGGTAGAATACCACCGTCCAAACATTGGAGGAACAATTATGAAACTCAGAAAAAGCATGTTAGAAACAAGTAATCCCGCGCTAAAGAACCGAGAGGTCTGGAACGAGGGTCTAGCAGCGGGTGGAGTTGATACTGCCTCTGTTGGTGGTGTAGTAAATAAGACTGGGATGCTAACTTCTATCGCAGTTGCGGGTGGGATGTTTGGAATTTGGCTAACACAAAATCAACCAGGGCTTGCATGGCCACTAGCAATTGCCGGAATTATCGCAATCTTTGTGGTGTATTTCATAATCATGGCCAATCCGCTGCGTGCAAAACAAACCGCATGGATTTACGCCGCGGTGCAGGGAGCGTTTCTTGGTGTGCTAACCCATGCACTCGACAGTGCGCTTGAAAACATGGGCTACGTGGCAATGGGTGGACTCGCTTTGCAAGCGTTCGTGGTTACTATCAGTGTTCTTATTTCGATGCTTGCGCTTTATTATTTTCGCATTTTGCAGCCAACCAAGAAATTCACTGCTGCTGTAAGTGTTCTTACTCTTGGAATTTTCATTACCTACTTAATCTCATTTGTGATGAGCATGTTCGGTGCTGAAATGCCGTTTTTGTCCCTTGGTTCTGCGTTTGAGGGTGGAAGTGCTGCCTTAATCGGAATTGGACTAAACGTACTAATTCTCGGAGTTGCTTCGCTTTGGCTAATTATCGATTTTGGCGTGGTTGAACAACAAGTAAAGTCGGGCGCACCAAAACAGATGGAATGGTTTTGTGCATTCATCTTGATGGTAACGCTAGTTTGGATCTACCTTGAAGCAGTAAAACTTTGCTTCCGATTAGCCGTTCTTTTCGGAAATCGTGACTAGCGGTCCTCGTTCGTTTCGATAGGAATTTCCTCAGCGATATCAATTCCAAAGCCATGAAGTGCTGTGAGATGCTTAGGGTGGTTAGTAAGAAGTTTTAGTTTCTTAAGCCCTAGGTCGCGAATAATCTGGACGCCTGTGCCGTAATCACGTCTGTCCATTGGTTCTTCTGAAACGGTTAAATCGGGTACGTTCACATCTGAGTCGGGGCGTTGAATTTTTTGCAATCGATCAATGAATTCATCACCGTACTGTTCGGGTCTCATATAAATAAGTGCGCCACGACCCTCACTTGCAATCATTTGAAGTGATGCACGGAGTTCCTTTCCAGAAGGGTGGTCGGAAGCATCGAAAATATCACCAAGCAAGTTGCGACGATGTACGCGAACAAGTGTCGGTTCATCAACTGGCTTTGCGCTGCCATATTCATCTAGTTCGCCAATCCCACCAACTGTTAATGCAAGGTGCGGAACTGCATCAATTGTGCTGTGGTATGCAATCAAATTAAACGTTCCGTATGGTGTTTCGATTGGCGTTCCTGACTTTGGCGCAATTCTTTTAACCAAACTTTCGCGAGCAAGCCGGTATTCGATAATCTGTTCAACAGAGCACATCTTAAACCCATGTTCTTCGCATATTTTTTCAAGGTCTGGTACTCTCGCCATTTCACCATCTTCTTTGACAACCTCGATTATTACGGCGGACGGCTGTAAC
>CAZABE010000078.1:0-2916 GCA_964483425.1 uncultured Isosphaeraceae bacterium
GCAGCGCTTACTTTTGGTTTATCCCAAGCATAATCGTCATCTTTACCAGAAGCAAATTCTTGAATTTCCTTACTTATTCGAACACTACACCAATCGTGACCGCACATAGCGCAAAAGTCCGTGTCAACATCCATGTCCTCATCATGCATCGCTCTTGCAAAGTCGGGATCAAAACTTAAATCGAAATGCTTTTGCCAATTCAACGCAGCCCGTGCTTTTGTAAGTTCATCGTCATTGTCACGAGTTCCTGGAATTCCAAGCGCAATGTCTGCTGAGTGTGCAGCAATTTTGTAAGCAATGCACCCTTGCTTTACGTCATCTTTCTTTGGCAAACCAAGGTGTTCCTTGGGCGTAACGTAACAAAGCATCGCAGCACCATGGTAGGCAGCCGCCGTTGCGCCAATGCAACTTGTAATGTGGTCGTAGCCGGGAAACATATCTGTAACTATTGGACCAAGAACATAGAAGGGCGCGCCGTGGCAAATAGTGCGCTGCAATTTCATGTTGTATTCCACTTGGTCAAAGGAAACGTGTCCCGGACCCTCCACCATCACTTGCACTCCCTTAGCCCACGCTCGCTCAGTTAACTCACCAAGAACTTCTAATTCTCTTATTTGCGCTTCATCGGTTGCATCGGCTAGTCCGCCGGGACGCAAACCATCACCTAATGAAAAGGCTACGTCGTACTGCCGCATCAAATCGCAAATATCATCAAAGCAATCGTACATTGGGTTTTGTTTGTTGTGGTGAATCATCCACTTCGTCAAAAGTGAACCACCACGGGAAACAATTCCAATCAGTCGATCTTTTATGTATGGAATATGTTCATGCAACACCCCAGCGTGAATCGTGAAGTAATCCACGCCTTGCTTCGCCTGATTTTCAAGCTCAGTCATAATCATTTCAGGGGTCAAATCCTCAATTTTTTTGTCGATAATCATCGAATAAATTGGGACTGTTCCAATTGGAACATTTGATTCTCGAATAATGGCTTGCCTGCATGCATTAAGATCACCACCGGTTGACAAATCCATCACTGTGTCAGCACCCCACTTTACCGACCAATGCAACTTTTCAAGTTCTTCCTCTATGCCGGAAGAAACCGGCGATGCGCCCATGTTTGCGTTTACTTTTGTAAGAGAGGCACGCCCAATTGCCATCGGGTCAAGATCCATAGCAAGGTGGACTCTATTTGCGGGAATAATCATTCGACCTGATGCAACCTCATCTCGAACTTGTTCTGATGTTAGGTGGGGTTCGCGCTGCGCTACTCTCTTCATTTCTGGAGTTACTGTTCCAATTCGAGCGTGTTCTAGTTGGGTAACTGGGTTTGTATTGGTTGGTTGCATAAAATCCCAAGCGGTCTTGCTTGAAGGGATTGGCATTCCTGGTGTATCTGGTGAACTAAACGTCGTTGAACCACCAATATTTGCTCCTAAAGCGAAACTTTCCGGTGCCGTGCCATGCTTCTTTGAGGAAGGATTTTCCGCTCCATGCACAGGCATTGAATGTTCCATAAGACCGACAATAGTTTTACTCTCTTTCATTGCTGTATTCTACCTTCGCTACAATCCACAACGACCTTATGAATAAATTATGTTCCATCATTTTCTTAGCCATGGCTGGATGTCAATCACAGCAGGTTGTTCAATTCAATACAGAAAAACTTGATACTAGAGGTCCCGTTTCAATCCAAGTTGATTCCTTTGGTGGTGATGTCAGCATAATCGTTGATCCAACAGTCGTTGGAACAGAGGTCACTGTGAATCAGTTGGAGGTTGGTCAAAATGGTTTACCAGAACGAAACGTCCAAATGCATTGCGCTACTCAAATAGAGAGGGGAATAATGGGTGAGGTAGTACATGTTTCTGCAACAGCCATCGATAACACTCTTGATTTAATCCGCGCAGAAATAATCGTGAAAGCAAGCTCTGTACACGGTGTACGTGTCCATACTTCAGACGGCGATGTTTCGCTTCTTGGAATATCTGGTGAGATTGACATCCAAACAGACGAAGGTGACGTTCGAATCGTTACACCTCTTGTAATGAATGAAAGAGTTTCTGTTGAAAACAGGCGAGGAAACATCGTATACAGAGTAAGTGGTGATTCCTCCGGAAAGATTGATGCAATCGCAATTAATGGAGAGGTGGCATTCGATTTGCGGCAAGGCGATGCGACCATTCTCCCAAACACTACTGGGGACCACCTCGTTGCAAATTTAAATGACGGAACAAACAAGTTGAACATGCGCACCGTTGATGGTGATGTGCGAATTTATGTCTTAGAAGATCCAGTAGGAAGCGAACCGTTTTTTAATACCGACTGGGTTTCTTGGTAAACAACAATGTCCTCTCAACGAGAACTGCATGATTTCTTTTTTAAGGAAGCCAAGCGCAAGGGATATCGAAGTCGAGCCGCGTATAAGTTGACGGAAATTGACGACAAACGAAACATTTTGCGAAAAGGTGATTTTGTTCTTGACTTGGGTGCTGCACCAGGTAGCTGGTTGCAAGTTGTATCTGAAAGAATCGGAGAGAGTGGCAAGGCGGTGGGTGTGGACTTAAAAGCAATCGAAGATGGGCTTCCAACCAATGTATCGACCATGCAAGAAGATGTCACTTTATTAACGCCTGACGATTTTGGGGGGAAATTATTTGATGTTGTTTTGAGTGACATGGCTCCAAGCACAACTGGTACAAGAACAATCGACCATCATGGTTCAGTGAATCTTTGCCACGTTACTCTTGATTTATCCGCAACTCTATTAAAGTCAGGCGGAAATCTTGTAATGAAAGTCCTTGAAGGGGAGGTGTATCCTGACTTACTAAAACGTTGTGCAAATTCATTCGATTCTGCCAGGGGTTTTAAGCCCAAAGCATCTCGTGCAATTTCAACCGAAATGTTTATCGTCTG
>CAZABE010000079.1:0-25800 GCA_964483425.1 uncultured Isosphaeraceae bacterium
CCACGGCTCGCTAGCACTATTATTACTCGTTTTTCTTGACTTTAACCATCTTTACTAGCACAATATATGCGTGCTAAGGTCAATCATTAGTTCCGCTGTTGTAACTATGGTCTGTCTGCATGGAGTTGCAGACGAGCCCCACTCTGTTGGTCTTGAAAACATGGCACAGACATTGCGGGGCGATGTTCGAGTTATCGCTATGGGCGATTCCTACAGTGCACCTTATTTTTCTCGTGTACCGCTTGCAGGACTTAGGGTTTGGCCGATTCCAACAATTTCTGCAATTGGGTGTGGAGCGTCGACAAGTTCACACCTTTTCAGGTGCGTCTCTGATTGTTCACCTGTCTCGAATATCCAATCTAGCGATGACTTAGGATATACAGTTGAGAGAGAAGGAGACGAAACATATTTTTCACTACCAACTCGGGGATTACGCGAAATTTTTACTTCTAAAAAATTCGACGATCTAGGAGATGACACACTGTTCGAGTATAAGTGGAATTCGGGTGGAAAAGAATTTTTGTCAAATGGTGTTCATGGTGACTTTACAGAAAGCGGAGACAACTTGGCTTTCCGTTTCTTATACCGATGTCCCTCTTCCTTGTCCCAACAAGTTGAAGAACTAAAAATACTCGACAACGGTGCAAACGTTGGAACGTTAGATTTGAAAAATGGTGCTCGCCCATTCCTGCACCTTGGCGAAGATCCCACTGATGGAGCAAGGCAGGCAATTCCAAGGCAAATCAATGCTGCAGCAACTGATTTTCCGGCAGTTAACAACCTTTCTGGTTTGTTAAGTATGAAACTAGAGCAACTTGAACCTCTCGCAGGGACAAACCAATACCTAGAACCCGCTGGGTGTGTTTATTATCACATAGACCCTAGCGAAAACATTGAAAACGGTTTTTATTACAGTTACATGGCAGATGACAGTTGGTTTTATTCCGGTTTTGGGTGTGACACTGAGGGCAACGATCATCATGACAAAAAGTTTTCCTTAGATCAGTTCACTCATTGGCTTGACGTAACAACACTTAATCGTGACCAGACCGTTGTTTTTATGTGGTACTTCGCACCCGAATCGCTTGGATACGACACTGCCCATGAACGCATGTTGAATATGATTGATCAAGCAAATGATGCTGCAAATCTTGTTGGTTTAACTTCCGTGCAACACCTTATTGTGATTTCACATCTTTTCAACATGTCTGCTGATGATGAACAAACAAGGCAATACTTTCAAAACCAACAAAATGCAGCGTTTGACATTGCTTCAAGTTACGAAAACATTGCTGCTGCTTCCATTTATGCAGCAACAGATGAAACATTGTTTACAGGTTCTTCAGCAATACCTTGGTTACTCTACAAAGGGTTCGACTCGTTTGAATTTGGAAGCAACGCCGTTAACTTAATTGAATTTTCAAATGGCGATTTACTTGATTCTGGAAACGTACATCCAAAGAACGATACTTCGGCAGTGTTTTTTGCCGCAATGCTCGGAGAAATTATTCGAGATGCTGGATGCAAAGCAGACATTACTTCAGATGGTTATATAAACACAACGGATTTGCTCGAAGTCATAGGAAACATAGGTAATACGCATGTTGATGAAGATATCAATAACGACGGAATCGTAGATATCCAAGACCTTCTACTTGTTGTTGATGGATGGGGTGAATGTTGGCCAGTTCAAGCACCGTTCAACGTTAATTCGTTTGGGCGTAAATCACTCTTGCCAATTATTCAACCCACGGTCGAATATCGATAGACCATTCCCTTGGGTCTGGTGTTTGTATGCTAAGAAGTATTGCTTCTTCTTCAGTAAGGGCATTTAACTTCACATTCGTGAGACGACATACTCTTTTGGTTTCATCACTCTCTGTGGTTTTAACACCAATTGGTAACCATGTCTTTGGATCATAAAACAAATCTATGTATTCCCACTCACTTGGGGTTTTCGGAAGAAGTCGTAAGCCAACTACATCATCTGGCAATTTTGACAGTGCGCCCTCTTCTGGTTTATCTATGAGTTCTACATTAAATTTGGTTAAGACAGATTCTTTTGATTGGCTTATTGGGAAGGGAATTGGCCCATTCCCTATTTCAAATGGATCTATCTGTTGTTCTGTTGGTGAAACTAATTCCCTTTTTATGAATTGTTTTTTATCGTGGTCGACTTCTGCCATCCACCGACCGGAAAATATGTAGTGTTTTAACCTTTGCTCTTTTCTTCGCCCAATAATTTGTGTCTCAAACAAGATTGCTGCTTCGCGTCTATCTTCACTGTTCATGCGAAACAACACTTTTCCGGAACGAATTTCTTTTCGGTCTAAAATCGGATCTGTTTTAATGTATGTAATATCAGCAATGACAGTTGACACTTCTGCATTTTCAACATTTTCTAAAATCTGGTCAACTGTTAACTCAGTCTTGCCAAGGCAAGATGTTAGAGTTGCAATTATCAAGCCAACAACAAAGTGAACTAACACGAAACTTTCTCTTTAATTAAATTCAGGAGGGCTTCGCGTGATTTTTTAAGTTGTTCATCATTTTGCGTTAATGTCAGAATGCGTTCGGCTTTCTCAACAAACTTTGCTTGGCTACTTTGGGGGGAGTCAGCAAAATTGTCAAATACATCTGCGAGTTTTATCAACCGACCTTGCCAAGGACCTTCTGCAAGTTGTTTGTCGTATTCAATTTCTCGAATGCATTCCTCAAGCCGCATATCTTTTGTCATAACCGCAACATAGTCAGCAACGGTTCTCCCAAAATTTTCCAAGATTTCATCGTAATCAACATCACAATCTTCAATTGTGTCGTGAAGCAATGCCCCTGCTAATACTTCAGGGTCATCAAAACCAAAAACCAAATTGACCGTCATAGCAACCCTAAAACAATGAGATACGTATGGTCTCTTGTCGTTCCTTGTCTGATGTCGATGGGCATTTGCTGCAAACGCTGCTGCCTCTTGCCAAATTGTCATGCTCATTGTATTCCTCCTCTTTGCACCAACGCAACTACGTGAACTTCAATTGCCCCGCCATTGCAAGTTCCTTCGTGCGTTTTTCCTTTGATGTTCAATGGAGCTCCTATTAACTTACAAAGTGATTTGCAAATTTGTTTTCGATATTTGTTTATTTTTGGTTCATCGCAAAGAACTGTTACATCAATATTACAGATAGCCCATCCTCCAGTGTTCGCGCGCATTACCGCATCGCTAAGAAAGTCCGCGGAATCGCGATCTTCATTTTCTTTTATGTTATTTGGATAAAGAGTACCAATATCTGGCTCACCTATTGCCGAGAGAATTGCATCAGTAACAGCGTGGATAACGGCATCGCCATCGCTGTGAGCGATTGGACCTAAATTGCATTCAATGGAAGTTCCACCTAGCACCAAGTTTTTACCGCCTTCATTCTTTGGAACTAGCCGGTGAAGATCGTATCCATGTCCAACTCTAATGTCCATTGCGTTGTATTGTACTACCCTAAACCTAATTGCCGATGTACCATGACAACCATGCAACTTATTAAAAGCACACCACTATTCATCCTTGCCGGCACTCTCACCAGTTGTCAGATGTACACTCCGGGAGGAAACCCGTTTTTAAATGGTCCTGACAGCGCTGCGACGTACGAATCGACTGAGGAATATCCAAAAACAGTTGTCATAACAGACACAAGAAGCGGTGAGCAATTCTTTGTTATGGAAATACCCGTCGGTCAAAAATTGGTCATTGATTTTGTTGAGGATATGGGCGATAACAAGGTTCTCACGCCTGATTTGATGCAGTGGGAGGTTTTTCCAAATGATATTTCTTACGGACCACTCTCTAGTTCTATGACTGTGCCCAATAGGTGGTCAAGGCGACTTGACGTCACAATTCGTGAATCGAGTGAGTACGCCAACCCCATAAGCGATCGGCCATTAAAAGTCGATGAAATCAATGATCAACCCGATTGGTGGACTGCTGAAGGCGGCGAAATCGATACTCCTAAGCCCTCCAACGGATACGACCCGTAATTTTTACTCAGAATCTGACCTCTGAGTCAGACTCCATGCTTGACTCCATCCTTGGGGTCAGACTCCATACTTGACTCCATCCTTGTGATCAGACTCCAAGTGCGGTGAGGCGCTGTGCCAATGGGCGGTGTGCGATGTACAATGGAGGTATGACAACAGCAGAAAAACATGATGCTGACGCAGTCTCCCTGTCTGGTTATATGATTGACCCGCTTTATTCTCCGAAAAACGGCGATATTGACCCTTCCATCGGATTGCCTGGGCAATTCCCATATACGAGGGGTGTGCATGAGACGATGTACCGTTCCCGCTTGTGGACGATGAGGCAATTTGCTGGATTCGGTTCAGCAGACGATACCAACGCTCGATTCAAATACCTTCTTGAAAATGCTAAGGGCGGTAAAACAAACACAGGTCTTTCGACAGCATTCGACCTACCAACTCTAATGGGCCGTGACAGCAACGATCCATTATCAACTGGTGAAGTTGGTAGGTGTGGAGTTGCCATCGACACCATCGATGACATGCACCGTTTATACGCTGACATTCCAATCGGAGAAGTAACCGTCAGCCAAACAATCAATGGTCCTGCTTGTGTCATTTGGGCTATGTATCTTGCTATGGCAAAGGAGCGGGATATCGATTGGAACTCACTCGGGGGTACGTTGCAAAACGACATTCTTAAAGAATTCCATTCTCAAAACGAATTTATCTATCCTCCAGAGGCCTCGGTAAAACTCGTCGTTGACACAATTGAGTTCGCAACGAATAACACCAAGAGGTGGAATAGCGTTTCTATCAGTGGATACCACATACGAGAGGCCGGATCAACTGCAACACAAGAACTCGCATTTACTCTTCGTGATGGCATGGAATATGTAGAAGCGTGCATAAAACGAGGGCTTGATGTTGATGCCTTTGCACCCCGCCTTTCATTTTTCTTCAATAGTCACAATGAATTCTTTGAAGAAATCTGCAAATTACGTGCAGCAAGAAGAATTTGGGCACACGCGATGCGTGATCGATTCGGAGCAAAAAACGAACGATCTTGGTTAATGCGAACACACGTACAAACTGCTGGATGTTCGCTAACTGAACAACAGCCACTGAACAATATTGTCCGAGTTGCATACCAAGCAATGGCTGGTGTTCTTGGTGGTTGCCAAAGTTTACACACCGACTCTATGGACGAGACCCTTGGGCTTCCTACTGAAACCGCCGTCCGTGTAGCACTTAGAACTCAACAAATACTGGCACATGAAACAGGTGTTCACCGCACCGCAGATCCTCTTGCTGGTAGTTACTTTGTTGAGTCGCTAACTAATCAAATGGAATCCGATGCAAACGACATCATCCAAGAAATTGACGGGCTCGGTGGAGTTGTACAAGGAATTCACAAAGGTTATTTCAGGAGATCAATTGCTGAGGCCTCGTATAGATTCGGACAAGAAATGGAAGCGGGAGACCGAATCATTGTCGGAGTGAATGAATATCCGGATGGCAACGAAGACAATCAAGTCGAACTCCTACAAATCCCCCATTCTGTTGAAACAAATCAGTGCAAACGATTAGAAAAGTTTTTACATGACCGCAACGATGATGATGCAATGTCAGCCCTCGAAGCCATCCGCAATGCTGCTCGAAACGATGAAAACGTTATGCAAAGTTTGGTAGATGGTTCACTCGCAAGATGCACCCTTGGCGAAATGGTTCAAGCAATGGCGGATGTATTTGGTCGTTACGGCGGCGGACCAGAGTGGTAAAAATGTCATTCCAATCACCAAAAGGCACCCGTGATTTTTTCCCTCCCGACTTAGCGGCTTTGCATCGCATTGAATCCGCTTGGCGCAATGCGTCAATTAATGCGGGCTTTGATGAAATTGAGGGTCCAACTTTTGAACACCTTGATTTATACACGGTGAAAAGCGGAGAAGGCATTGTTAGTGAGTTATTTAGTTTCAAGCGCTCAGGTGGAGACGTAGACTACGCACTGCGCCCAGAGTTTACTCCGACTCTTGCAAGAATGGCTGCTGCAAAGGGTCGCTCGCTTACTTTACCGACTAAATGGTTTGGTATCCCAAGCCACTTCCGAGCCGAAAGACCACAAAGAGGGCGTCTTCGCGAATTCAAACAGTGGAATGTTGATTTACTTGGCGTTGACAAACCTTCTGCTGACGCTGAAGTCATTGCAACAGCAATTCGCGCGCTAGCGGATCTTGGTTTGACGCATAAAGATATTGTGGTTCGTATTAGTCACCGTGATGTCGTAGCAAAAATGTTACAAGATAGTGGGGTTCCTAAAGACAAAATGCAGATTGCATTGACGCTCTTAGACAAACGTGAAAAAATGGATCAAGATTTATTTGAAAAGAAAATAATCGAACATGGACTAAGCGAATCATCGTTTTCTCAATTCAACGGAGAAACAAAAGTTGAACACGAAGAACTTACTGCACTAAAAATAGATCTTGTTTCGTGGGGTGTAAATGAGTGGTGCAAATTCGATTTTAAGATTGTTCGAGGTCTTGCTTATTACACTGGGATTGTCTTTGAAATTCATGAAGCAACAGGAGCCGAGCGCGCAATCGCTGGAGGCGGTCGTTACGACAAACTTATCGAGATGTTTGGCGGACCATCGATGCCAGCAGTTGGCTTTGGTATGGGAGATGTTGTACTTTCACTTGTTCTAAGAGACAAGGGTCTACTCGGTGATGGGATTGAACTATTGCCAAGACCAGACGTTTTTATCATCAGTGCTGGCGGTGAATCGGATTCAAAACTCGCACCAACTGTTGCACAATTGAGAAACGCCGGCTTACACACAAGGATGACATACCGAGCAACAAAAAATGTTGGAAAACTGCTAACGGAAGCTGCCAAAGCAAATACACGCTTCACTGTTATCCTTGGAGAAGAACTCTCGCAAGGAAACGTGACGATAAAAGATATGGATTCAGGAGATCAGGCAATAATTCCTCTTGATTCCATTGTCGACCACGTTAGAGCATAACGATGGCGCGTCGGATTCTCATTGTTACCGGAGTTCAAGCTGAAGCAGATGCCATTGGCAAGCCAAGTGGAACGTTCGTTGTTGTGGGAGGTATAGGAAAAACAAACGCGGCTGCTGCAACCACAGCCGCGGTGCTTTCAGATGGCCCATTTCGGTGGATTATAAATGCAGGTGTTGCGGGCGCATTGCCTGAAAGCGAACTTTCAATTGGCGATATTGTTATAGCAAACAAGTGCGTGTATTTTGAAGAAGGCTTAATTACACCTGATGGATTTCAAAACATTGAAGAAATGGGATTCTCTCTTGGAAATTTTGATGGCAATGATATTCCCGTTGACTCTTGGATGTTGAAACAATTAAGCGAAATCGGAACGGTTGCTCCAATTGCAACAGTCGCAACTTGTAGCGGAACAAACGAACAAGCGCGGCTTGTGCAAAAACGTACTGGTTGCGTCTGCGAAGCAATGGAGGGCGCAGCAGTTGTGCATGCAGCAAACCGTTTAAGCGCACCCGCAATTGAAATTCGTGCAATTTCAAATACAACCGGTGACCGTAATAACCAAGAATGGGATATTAAACTCGCACTCGACAACCTTGGCAAAGCGGTAAACGACTCTATTAACGCCCTCTGGAGCGAATAGATCGTACGATTGTTGCAAGTTTTGTTTTCAGTTCCTTAAGCATTTTGTTAAAAGATGGCTCTTGTTTCAATTCAATATTTTCTAGAGACTCAGGCATCCATTCTTCAAGCAACGCTTCGACAATTGGGTCGTCGTCTGGAATTTTCATTGCTTCAACGAGTACTTGCCACGCCATAGGGTTTGCATCTGGAACGTTTTTTTCATTAGCAATAGTTAACGTCATTGCTAGAACATTTGCATTTGAAGGACTCCACTTTCCCTCAATTTCAAAATATTCTTTAAGCCGTTCTCGGTCACTTCGAGCACTCCCATGTAGACTAAACGCGTCTGCAACCGGTACTTTTTTTATGTCAAACGTAAATGCATACGAAGGAATCATTTCAAACAACTTGCCTGCAACTATGGATGAAGCAAATCTATTCTGCAAACTCATGTGTCCAATAAATGCAACAATATTCTTTTGGTCGTCAGCGCCCCCTCTCGCAAGACAATCAAGCGCGAGGGAATATAGTGGCGCAACCCAACTCGGTGTTTCTGGAGATTCGGAAAGGGTAATTTGTGTAACTGGCATTGAACATGCTTTGGCGAATAATGAAAGTGGTTCTTCCACTACTGTAAAGTCGCCTTGCTCGATTGCCTTTACTCGTTCGTCTGCATCAAGAACGTTGTAAGCTTCAACAGCTTGTAAATAATACATTGCGGAATTTGGGGCTCGCAACATCGCAATTTTGTCTTGAAGTAACTGCTTAAACGTTGCTACTCGTTCTTCAGACGTAAATGCACTCTCTAGTAATTGTTTGCCCGCGGGTGCGAGTAACTTTGCAAGTACGCCAAATTCGCCCTTATCTACTTTTAGATCCCACTCTAGTAAAGCGACCCGGGCATCCTCTTGATTCTCCATTTGGAAAATGGTGGACATTTCCTCCATCGCCTTTTCATAAGATTCAACGTCGCCTTGCGAAAACTCGCTTACACCTGAATCTCCCAATATTTCTGCATCAAATTTAGGAGATCCAAACCACCCAACCATCATTTTCCCTTCAGCACCAATGCTCCTGCGAATACCAAACGGATCGAAATCTCCAAAATTATCTACGGAAGCAAGAATAGCCTCAACGTATTTGGGATCAGTTGCTGAATCAATAATAGACGTGTCGGTTGTAGCAAATATAAAATTAGAATAAGCGACAAGGGAACCAATAAGCAAATCAGATTTTGCACTATGTTGTGTAATTCCTAGCATGGCATTCATTTCTGTCAATGCTGCTGAAGTGTTCCCGAAATCCAACTCGCCGCGCATTGAATAATGAAGCATTCTCTGCACCTCGCGCAATTGAGTAAGATGGGGCACAAGCAAATCGAAACCTTCAGAGTAATCGAGTTGCCAGTCACACTGTTCATTCGAAGCAATGGAGCGGGCTTTATCAATTAGAGGGGTTAGTTGCATACGAATCGCGTGTGATTCATCGCTCCACTCTTCGTTTAAGTAATACATAGTCTCAAAACCATCTTCATGTTCTATGTATGGAAATTCATAGTTGTCAAACTCAACAAAAAATTCCTGCCATGCGTCCGCAGCGTTTGGCGGAGGAGTCGTTGCACTTATAATTGCACACTGCATGATTGTTGAAAGTACCATGTATAACATGATGACAGAGCATTTCCCAATAAGCAAGTGAGTAAACTATGGACTGGATTTCTATTGTAATACTGGTGATCTTTGGATTGTATGCTTCAATATGCGTGCTAATTACACTTGTTGGTTTGCCGGGAACTTGGTTGATGGTCGCAGGTGCACTTGCAATAACCTTATGCAATCCTCTATGGAGTGATTCGTCGATTTGGAGTTGGGTAACAATCGGGATAGTTCTTGGACTTGCTGTTTGTGGAGAAATCATAGAGACCACTGCAGCTGGACTTGGTGCAAAAGCGGGCGGCGGAACAAAACGCGGAATGCTTGGTGCAATTTTAGGCAGTATGGTTGGGGCGTTTATTGGTACTTTTGTTATTCCGATTCCTTTGGCTGGAACTTTAATAGGTGCAATCGCTGGCGCATTCCTTGGAGCATTACTCGGAGAACTAAGTCACAAAGATACAGCCCCAGCAGGCGCACTTGCGAAGTCGGCTATCGGTGCAGCAATTGGTAGAGTCATGGGAATCATTGGCAAAACAGGCATCGCTGCAGTTTGTTGGTGCACCCTGCTTATTACGCCCTTCTTCTAAAATAAACGACCCGCGGGATAGTTTATTTTTATCACAGCGTCAATCGCAAAATTTCGTCTACTGTTGTCAAGCCATCCGCTACCTTAGCGAATCCATCGTGCCGAAGGTTTTGCATTCCTCGTTCGATGGCAAGGTTACGAAATGAAGTAATTGTTGGGTTACCTGCAATTGCATCGCGTAATTCATCATCCATTATGAGCAATTCATAGACGCCAAGCCGACCAGAGTAACCACTTCCCCTACAAGCCGAACATCCAACAGCATGAGGTATTTCATCACAGCCATATTCTTCAAGAAGTTTTGCTTCTTTTTCATTTGGTGATTTCATTTGAACACATTTTTGGCAAACCTTTCTGGCTAAACGTTGTGCAAGTACTCCGTTAACTGCTGAAGCAACTAGAAATGGTTCAATTCCAATGTTTATTAAACGAGTTAAAGAACTTGGTGCATCATTTGTATGCAGCGTTGAAAGTACTAAGTGACCAGTCATTGCTGCTTGGATTGCTACGTGTGCTGTTTCTAAATCACGTATTTCACCAAGCAACACAACATCTGGATCTTGACGCAACAGTGCTCTTAGTGCTCTTGAAAATGTCATATCTATTTTGTCGTGTACTTGAATTTGCGTTATGCCAGATAGTTCGTATTCGACTGGATCTTCCACAGTAGAAATGTTAAGCCGCTTTCTATCCATTTCTTGTAGAGAAGAATAAAGCGTTGTTGTTTTCCCGCAACCAGTTGGACCAGTTACCAAAATAATTCCGTGTGGAGAAGAAATTTCATTCTTCCAAGAAGACAATGCATCATCTCTGAAACCAAGTTCATTTAGTCCAATACGAATATTTCTATCATCAAGTAAGCGCATCACGACTTTTTCTCCTTTTGGAGTTGGAACCGTTGAAACACGTAAATCGATTGGTCTTCCAAGGACAGTCGCACGAATTCGTCCGTCTTGTGGAAGACGGCGTTCTGCTATATCTAAATTGGCAAGAATTTTAACTCGGCTCACGATCGCGCTGTGAAGATGTTTTGGTGCGTCAATTAAATCATGAAGCACACCATCAATTCTAAACCTGACGTGCGATGCACTGTCACCTGCTTCAAAGTGAACGTCTGAAGCGTCTTCACGAACTGCCCGAGTTATCATTTCACCAACTATTCGAACAACTGGAGAAGAATCGGCATCTGCTGCTGCTTCTTCTAAATCAATTATTCCTGACTCTTCTTCATCATCAGAAAACAACGCTTCATCATAATCACCGATAACTGGTTTTTTGTGAACTTCACTTTCCTTTTCTAGTTGTTCTAAAATTGCATGAATGTCACTGCCAGTTGAAAGTAATTGACCTACTTTTGCTCCAACCTCAAGACGGATGTCGTTTGTTAAAAAAAACTCGTCTAAAGAAGTCGATGCAAGATAAGATTCACCATCGATACAAACCGGTAACACAACATGCTCTTTGCACCAAGATAACCCTAATTTATTCAACAAACCCAGTGATACATGTTGTTTTTCAATTTTTGAGAATGGTACATTTGATATGTCTGCAACTGCTTGTTGAACTGAATTTTCATCTACCCCAGCGTCAATTAATAATGCTGTAATTGATCTTCCCCTTGATTGGCGCTGGAACCTCTTAATCAATTCCAACCCCTCGCTATCTAAACAATTTCGTTCTTTCAAAAGGTTAATGAGTTTTTGAGAATACGATTTATTTGGACTTATCGATGTTGTGCTTAGGGGTTTCACTGGAGATTATCTCCAATTACTAATTTCATGTCATTTGACAAGTAAATTGTGCGCTGTATCTCTGGATTGTTAGCTAAATGTATAACAGCATACTTTGCTCCAATCTCGGAAATTACCATCACCCATTCCCCTCCCCGTATTTGTATTTCATCTCCCAGTCCGTAAATTTTCCCGTTTATGTTCGCAAGCGGTGATCTGCCCGTCATTATTGACTGTAAATTAAGTTGATTCGCACAATAATCAGACATTGCATTAAGTTGCGCAAGAACATCATCTTCACTCTGACTTACTTTTTGTTGTGGTTGTTCAAAACCAAACGCTGTTGTTCTTGATAGTTGCTTCTGCCACGTTTCTGGTTTTGCCGTTAATCGATTTATGAGAAGAGTTGCCTTACTGTTCCAACTATCTAATTTCATAGATGTTTCATTTATGCTTTCGCTGTTGTACACTTGATCCATCAGTGCGCCCGACTCATAGCTGCTACTAGAAGCAACCGTTGGAACAAGCAATCTCATTAGAGACAGTTCTACAGCTACAATAACTGTTGCCGTTGCAACAAAGATGGTCGCCACGTCATACTTTTTTATTAGTTGGTCAAATTTCTTTATCAAACCTTACCGCCATTACTAAAAACTAGTTGAATGACAATGCGTGCTTCAATTGTTTTATCATCAATTCGATGCACATTCATAGTGTCAATCCTTGAAAGCCGTGTCATCTGTTCTAGGTGAATCAGCAATTTGTATACGCTTGAAAATTCACCGATTACGTCAAAATCAACCGGCAATATGTTGTAATCCCCTTCTTCTCGTTCGCCAGAGGTTGTAACAGATTGCACAACAAGCCCAAAAGACAAAGCAGCATCTGACGCTGACTCCAACCATTGCTCAGCATTATGAGTGATGGGGATTCGTTTTCCTGTCTCCTCATTCGCTTCATGAAGTAAATCCAAAATTTGTTTCATTTCACGATACTGAGAATTTATTTCACTGTAATTTGTCAACTTTCCAGTTTGTGAACGGATTTCGTCTGCAACAAATCGCACAGCGTTGTTCATGGGTCTATAAGCAATTGCCCAAGCGGAAACAGGTACTGCAACAAGTAGAGCAACTAATGAAATGTAACGTGCTGGCACTTTCATTCGTAAACTCCTATCGTTGCTTGAGCCATCGGATTCAAAGTCATTTGTATTGAAAAGTTTCTGTTTTGTCCATCAGAATCAAGTTGGGCATACATCAATGAAACGTCTTTAAAAAACCGTGTCGTTTCTAATAAATCAATATAAGTAGAAATACTTGAATCACTTGGTGCCAGACCTATCACCATTAATGTCTCAACTATGGTCGACGTCTCATCCTCGTTTATACGCTTTCTTGTTTCCAACCGAACGTCTTCTAATCGAGTATCTTCTGGTAAGTATTCGGTAAGTGACCAAAGAAGTAACGACCTTGGAATTGAGTCGGTAAATTTCCCTATGTTATTAATCTCATCAATTGCGTCTTGGATATCTTTTTGCACTTTCACATACGAGGGCACTCTTGCTGTAGCGTCATCCCACCTTGCAGTTACACTTCCTCTATTTTTCACGATTCCGTGCCAACCAGACAAAGACATAGCGAACGCTGCAATTGTTGTGATTAATACTACTATGACAAGAAGAAAACCAATTCGAACAACACGATTGTCTTCACGTTTTTTGTGCCATGAAGGAGCAATAAAATCGTCAAATGGATGTTTCATGCTGCAACCCCCTTATAACTCATGCAAATTCCTGCTGCTGTTGTCCACGCAGGTCCAGATGCATAATCTTCTGCACCTCTGACCCAAGCTGATGGATCTGCGACAAATCCTTCAAGTCCTATTTTTGAAGCAATTGCAGAACACATTTTGGTGTCACTAGCTCCTCGTCCAGTAAATATAACTCGATCAACAACTCGGTCAGCAAACAGGGTTCCGTGATGACGAAGGCAACTTTGTAATTCATGTTCTAGTTTCTCTTCTATTGAGTCGGATGAATTTTGCGTTAGTTGTAAACCCCTTGGCTCAGTCCCACTTCGACGTTCGAATTCCTTTTCTTCAGTATTCTTCGTTATAGGTGTAAGTGATGGATCTTGTTTTATCTTTTTATTATTGTCTTCTGACTGCACCATTTGTACAAAATCAAGGCGATGAGCAAAGACACAGTTAGATCCATGAGAAATCATAACAATGGAGGAGTCCTCTGCCAAATCGATTACTAACGATGTTATTTTGTCATCTCCATCACGACGGTAAAGTTGGTCAAACGCTCGAAGGGAAGCGTATAAAGGAACGGTAACTGCAATCACAGTACCCCCTGCTTCTTCAATTATCTCAATTGCACTATCTATTTTTTCTTGCTCGATGCCAACACACAACAGTTCTTGTTTAGCGCTTCCACCATTGGCGGTAGTTGTAACATTTACGGTTCTTAGTTCTGCAATATCCCATCTGCAATCATGTTTAATAAGCCGCTGTCGTATCTCCTGTTCATTTGCAGCAATTGGAACACGAACGTGATTCACCAATACATCAGAAGAACCAATGCTAACCACACATCGCTTGCCCTTAAATGAAGTAAGTGCAATTTTAATTGCAGCACTATCATGTGATACAACCTCAACTGCTCCGTGCAAACAAGGGTCTTTGTTACCTCGTATTTGCATCATCCGAACAATATCGTTTCCAAAATGTACCGCAATTGGTTGTGCGGACATATTATTAGTTAGCCACTTAAATCCCATTCCTCTTGGCTCGGTATTTGCTGTGCTGTTCTGAACAACTATGTTATTGCTGTGGTTGGAGTGTACTGATTAATCGGGTCACGCCACTGCACAAACTGTTTATCTGATAAAGCGGATTCGTCCAAAATCTGGAATGATTGGCAAAGAACCAAGCCGGTTCGCGGCTGGCCAGTAAACACTCCACGCCTTGCCGATTAGTAAATCACGATTCACAACGAATGGAGCATCATCAAACTGTGCAGCAACAAATTCGTCTGGGTTCCCCCAAAGTCGTCCATCAAGTGAGTAAGCGCTGTTGTCACCAGCCATCATAAATTGATCTTCATTTAAGACAGCAAGTTTATCGGGGTGCGTTCCAAAAGCCACTGACCCAATTTCGACTAGTTTTTCATTACCCACCTTTGTTGGATTTTGTGTTGCTCTGGCAGGTAATTTCGAACTTCGGTAGTACAAATCGTGGTCTACATTAAGCCGAGTCAATGTAAATGGAGAACCATCGAAGTGCCAAGTTAACTTTGCTGGTTTTTCTCCAAGACCCGCAATTTCTTCGATAGGCACGTTAGACCCCGAACCAGTTGCTAAACGTAATCGTTGCTCTGGTCCAAAATCATATTTCAAGTCGCCAACCTTATCTCCATTTACATACATAGACATTCTTTGGTCAGCGTGCCAAAACTCAATTCTTGTTGGTTCCCCTAACTCCATTGCGTCAACCTCAACAGAAGTATCTTTGATGATATCTCCAGCAATAGATGAGAGAGACATTGACGCCAGTCCATGGGAAATGTTCCAAACAAATCGTAAATCCATCGCTTCAAGTGTAAAGCCAGCATCCAGTTCGTTTGTTTCTGGAGTTATCGTTGCACTCATTCGAATGTCTGACATTGGCTCTTGCCTCACAGTAGGCATCAACATATTGTAAGGAAGCCAATCATCAATGAGTATCCTGTTCTGATTCCAAACGAGAGTGCTTGGTTCTTTTGTGTTACACATCAACGTTCTCTTTTCAAATTTCCAAGCTCCGTTGGGGTTACCTTCCCATGGTGAAGACCAAGATCTCGATAAACCAAGAATGTCTGTTGGTAGGGCATCACTACTGGAAACGGTTCTCCAAATAGAGCGCTGAATGTGTTCGGGTTTACGTTGAATTTTGAATGGGGAGTCACCGATCTTGGTAAAAATATCTCCATCTGCAATCCAAAGTGTTTCTCCAGGTAAGCCAATCAAACGTTTAATGTAATTCGCTGATGGTCCCTGTGTGTCGGTTGGGTTTTTGAATACAACAACGTCGTATCGATTTGGTTCAAAAAAAGGAAAGAGTGTTTTTAATACAACAACTCGGTCTCCGGCTCGCGGTTGAATTTTTTTCGCCTGAGACATGGACAGTGGCATTTTTCTACCAAGCAGAGGATCGGAAAAACGTTCTGCTGATGTTGATCTACGCGAATCAAAACCAACAGTAAAATCTTGCCCCGTCTGGTCGCTGTGCATGAGCAAGTGCTGACCAAGAAGTGTCGGAGCCATAGATCCAGTCGGTATTACGAATCCCTCAACAACGAAACCTCGGAATACCATTGCTAGTACAAATGCAACTACTAATGATTGCAATGTTTCGATGACACCAGATTGACTTTTTCGTTCTTTTGCGTGCATTTGTTACGTCTTATCGGAGTTATTGTTGTTCTTTCTTTTCCTGCGTCTTTTTCTACGCCGCTTCTTTTTCTTTGCACCTTCCCCAGAGGGTTGGATGTCTTCTACAGAATTACTACTCGATTTCTTGCGACGATTGCGTTTCTTCTTTGCTTTTGGGTCTTTAGGGATTTCTACTTCTTCCCACGGACGTGGGCAGGTCTCTGGGTCAAGCAACTCTTCGACAGGAACCGCAATTCTTCTTTTATCGTGTTCCAGTTCAACTAGCACCAATTGAGTCAATATCTTTCCTTCTATAATTATCCCCGGACCCTCTAGAGTTCCAACGCGGGATTTTTTGTGTGGTAAGTTCTTCTTCAATTCTCGATATGTCTGGTCTTCGTATTTAAGACAGCACATTAATCGTCCACATCGACCAGAAATCTTATTCGGATCAAGTGTTTGTTTCTGCTGTTTAGCGGTTCTCATTGAGACCGGAGTTAACACTTTTAAGTAACTTTTACAACAACACTGTTGTCCACATTTTTCATAGTCGGCAACTAATCTAGATTCATCCCTCGACCCAACTTGCCGCATTTCAATCCGAGTCGAATATTTAGAGGCGAGTGCTGAAACTAAACCTCGAAAATCAACCCTGTCTTCACTCAAATAATAGAAAGTTAATAACTCTTCGCCGAGAATCGGTTCTACATCTACAACGTTCATTTCAAGTCGATGTTCTTCTACAAGTTTTTTTGCTTCGCAAATTTGCTCTGTAACCCTACTTCGTAATGTGTCCATCCTCGCCAAATCATCAGTAGTAGCAATTCTAAGTACGCGACCGTTAGTATGAAATGGGAAGTTGTTTCCTCCAGAGTTTTCGATGTATTGCAACATTTCATCTCTAGTAATTGATTTATTGCAACCTGAATTAGAACACGTGGTTGTTACCATCTCAACAATTTCGGTTCCTCTGTGCGTTCTTGCAACAAATTTAGAACCACACCCAGCTTTTATACCTCCAGCTTGTTTGTACTCGCCAATATGTAGAAGTGACCCAAATCTAACTACAAATGTCTCGGGTGCTTTTATCTGGTCGAGTTGTTCTTCTAAAGTTAATTCGTCTCGTTTTGACGGATCGACATCTTCTTCAAAGATTGGAAGTGGAATAATTGACATGTGGTTTTCTAGCGCGTAACAATTCGACAACGATTAGTCGTTGTCATTCAATACTTCAATGTCGTCAGGTTGGGTTATTGCTCCATCATCATCCTGACCTGAAGATGGGTTTGAACGCGTTAGCTGTTCAATTGTAACTTCTTTTTGACCATGTTTAAGATCTTGGAGAGATTTTCGTTTACGTTTCGTAAATAATAAGCGAATTGGTATTTCGCTATAAGGTAGTTCTTCACGGAGCCGATTCATCAAATAACGCTCATACTGCCCTTCAAACAAAGATGGTTCATTTACAACCATGGCAATTGTTGGGGGTTTTACGTCGATTTGAGACACATAAAGTAATTTCGCAACAGCGCCAAGTCGAGAGGATGGCCCTCTATCCTGAAGGATTGTTTTGATTACCGAGTTTAATTTACTTGTAGATTCTCGGTGCTCTGATTGCGCTTTAAGGTTGAACGCCATCGTGACAGCATCATTGATACCCTTGCTTTGTGCTGCACTTATGAAAACTATTGGTGCAAAATCAAGACCACGGAGTTCTTTTGTGATGTAGTCAAGGTAATCTTCTGGTGTCACCGAATCGTCAACCAAATCCCACTTGTTAACTACTATTACCGTTGGCTTAAACTGGCGCTGTAATTCCATCGCCAATTTCTTGTCGACTTGAGAGATGCGATCTGTGGCATCAACTAATAACAATGTCACATCTGCCCTGCGAATTGACTGGAGCATTCGTCGGTAGGCGTAGTATTCAATGTCATCAGCAAAACTTTTTTGCTTTCGAACACCTGCAGTGTCGATAGCTGTAAACGATTTACCGTCGATTTCAAAGGTAACGTCTACTGAATCGCGTGTTGTTCCGGCGATTTCTGAAACGATAACTCTATTTTCACCAGCGAGTGCATTTGTCAATGACGACTTGCCAGCATTTCGTTTACCGATAATCGCAAGCTTCATATCTGGATCATCTTCTCGTATGCCAGTTAAGCCCTCTAATCGCTCCCAAAGAATGTCTGTGAAATATCGCATTCCATGTCCACTCGTTGAAGAAATACAAATTGCTTCGCCAAGACCAAGGGCTGCTGCTTCGTGACCATGCGGTTCCCACGAACGCGAGTCCACCTTGTTCGCAACTACCAAAACTCGATTGCCAACACCTGATTTTCGAAGCATTTCGGCAACTGTCTCATCAAGGTGTGTAATTCCTGATTGTGCGTCCACAACATAGACAATCAGATCCGACTTGCCCATCGCCTCTTTGATTTGGAGTTCAATGTCACAGGTTAAATCACGTAGGTCTTTCCCAGCATCGTCAAAATGTTCGCCGTCAACTACGTAGACACCCCAGCCACCGGTATCGTGTATTTCCGCAATTCTACTTTCTGTTCCCTTTGGAGTTCTTGCTGGTGGCTCAAGTTCTATAACAGCACTAACCCTATCCCTCGTTACGCCGGGAGTAGGGTCAACTATAGAAACCCGCCTCCTTGCAAGGCGATTCAACAAACTCGATTTGCCAACATTTGGCCTTCCAACTATGGCTACTTTTGGTAGGGACATTCCGACTATTGTACCTTAAACGCAACTCTTATCACACAACTCAAAGAATAGTAACAAGCCAAAGACAAGCCACGTTTATATTGGGTGTCCAAAACGATATAATTGCTCTGATGGTAGAACAAGGCCTATTAGTAGTATTTTCTGGTCCCTCTGGTGTTGGCAAAACAACAATCGTACACTGTGTTCGTGAGTATTTTGATGCCGCATTTAGCGTGTCGGCAACTACAAGACCAATGAGCACAAAAGAAGTAAACGGGCAAGATTATTTTTTTATCACTGAAGATGAGTTCGCTGAAAAAATTTCGAATAATGCTTTTTTAGAACATGCAGAAGTTTTTGGATGCCATCGGTATGGGACTTTACGTGAACAAGTTGACGAGGTTCTAAGTAAAGGGAAAATAATTCTCCTTGATATCGATGTGCAAGGAGGCATACAAATCAAAGAAAATATGCCTGAATCATTGCGTATTTTTATACTTCCACCAAGTGAAGAAGAATTGTACCGACGACTTGAGGAGCGTGGTCGAGAAGATCACGATTCAATTCAACGAAGATTCAAAGAAGCAAAACAAGAGATTAATCTATCGCAAGAAAGCGGAGCATATCAGTATTTCATAACCAATGATGATTTGGAACTTACCGTTGCAAAGACCATTGAGATTGTGCAAGAGTATAGAAACGCTGCTGCAACATCATGAACATCACAATTACTTTCACTGCAGCATGGTTGCAATGTTTAGCAACTGTTCCAGTTGATTCCATTGAGTCAATTCAGGAAACACCTATCGCACCACGAGGTGGTGTATTGATGGTTCAGTTGGTTAGCGAGCAACTAGGAGACAATTGGCCTCAAACGATGGAAATATCTTTTGATACCGGCGCTAAAGGAGTTGGTTACCTAGGATGGGTTGAACTGAACAAAAACCGCAGCGCGTGGGCGAGTAATCCATCCATTATTCGCTCAATCCTACCTACAGACGATACTAGAAGGATTCACCCACTCGACTTGAATACTGGACCAGTTCTCTTAATCAAATTGCCAGAAAACATTTCGGGCTCCATATCATTTGGAGGGACTACAATTGATCCAATTTGGGTTTCATTACCCAATGAGATGCCAAATGTAAATATTACTCCAATTGATAACAACAAAATTATCCCAATTAGTAACGGGTTTGAATTACCAGAATGGAATCCGCTTGAATACTGGCGGTGGGCTTTAGTTGCATCGCGTAATGGAGTTTGTTCACCGAAACCGCCTTCTGATAATGTTGTCGTTCAACTTGCGGCTATACAAATAGAACAACTTTGGAGAATTGGGTTTGACAGATTAGCACGAAGTAGCCGAGGTGTCGCAGCAGCTTGTAGAGATTTATTAACCAACACCGCGAATGATGGTAATGTTAATTACGCTTGTTGGGTAACTTCCCAAGATTCGATACAACGACTTCTTGAAATTATTACAGATCAAAACATTTCTTCAAGGCAATTGGCTGCAAGAGCATTGAACTGGGTGCAAGAGCAACAACCGTTTATAGCGTGGTTAGAAAGTGTTTATGGGCAACAAATAACGCTTGCTTTTGCGAACCCAACCCTTGAACCATCGCTTGCAACAGTTATATGGAAACAAGACGAAGTTTTCCCATCCGTCATCGAACTTCCAGCCACAAAAACTGTCAGAGAAAATATAGATAGGGCACTTCAATTAGATCTCTCTGATTTTGGTGGGCTATCACCCGAAGCAAAATTGCAATGGTTAACACTCCAATTTGGCTCCCAACAATATTCATTACCGATTGTCCCAAAGAAGGTCATCGTCCACCCTCCCAGCACGGTTTTACCCATGCTGCATCCGCTTTGGACGCTTGAGGATATCCATAAAAAAAGCCCTGGACGTGTTTCGGCTGACAAGAAGACACTTGCCGAACTGAGAAAAGTGTTTGGGGTCTGGGAACTTTTTGTTCAGTGCAAAGGAAGCAGTAACGAAAGCGTTTTTCCAATAATTCTTGAACAACCTAAACAGTTAGTTGGTCATGAGGCAATAACCATCATTCATCAAAAAACTAAATCATTCGTATCAATCTCACCAGATGGATTGATTCGTGGAGTAAACATTCCAAGCGATCTAGAAGTGTTTCATTCTAAAAGTGATGATGGATGGTCTGTTCGAATAGAACTACCTTCTTCTTGGATTAGCAACGAGCAACTTTCTATTTCACTAATTAGAACACATGATGGTTCTCAAGAAGTTGAAACATCTCCCCTACCTTGTTTACCCTGGAATTTACAACCCGCGCAGATTGTACTTGACTTATCTCAATGGGGAAAAGTTAAACAGATTCCTACAACTTACAAATAATGATTTAACTCAAAAACGAATTTGACCCCAAATTCCAATAGCACCAGTTGATTCAAAATCCTGACGTTCGATAACAGTTTTTTGTTGATCAACAACTTCAATTTGTCCATTAAAAACAATCCCACCTAAAAAAGTAAGGTCAAATGTTGGAGAGGCGTGATAGGTTGCTCTTAGAGTTAATGGCCAAGAAGTCACTTCACCAGCGCCTTTTGGGGCGATACCTGAATTATCTAAGCGAAATCTACTGTAACCATAAGAGTATCCGGCACCAACTGTCCAATTTTCATTTGGATCCCAAATTAATTCTACCCCAGTTCTTCCACCAAATCTTGTAGAAATATCACTAGACAACTTAAGGTTGGTGCCAAGTTGCCAATCCAAAACAAATACAGGGAACCACCTTGGGTCGTCTAATTCCTGTTCTATAACACCAGCACCAAATCCAAGAGTAAAGTCAGAAGAAAATGAGTGGATAAATCCCACAGAACCACCAAACACAGTTCCATCTTTGGCATCTTGTTCGTAACTCGTTCTTCCTATACCACCAATAAACCACTGAGTTGAGTTGCTGTAACTGTGAGTCCACGTGAGTGCAAGGTCAACCGTGTTGATTGAATCCCAAGGATTGTCCTGCCCAAGACCAGAATTACCACTGAAATCCCAGTTGTCCCGTTGAAACTGGAAGCGAAATTGTAAATCATCACTATTTGTCATTTTGTTGTCTAATCGAAATTCGGTTCCGTAACTAGTAAGACCAACATCCCCACCGTTATCAATAGATGCTTCAAACTGGTGTACATAATGAAAATCTAATTTTGCGTTATACGTAGGAGTTGCGGTTTCGTTTTGTGCTGATAGAAAACATACTACAAGAGTAATTGAAAACATGGTTAATTCTCACTTAGTTGAAGTTGGAAGGGTTTCGATGAGATTGCGTAAAATATCGTCACAAGTAATTGCTTCTGCCTCTGCCTCAAAATTTAGAATGCAACGGTGTCTTAGAGTTGGAAGCGCTGCCTTCCGAATATCGTCGCTGTTGACGTGAGTTCTTGCATCTAATAGGGCGTGCACCTTGCCTGCAAGCACAAGTGTTTGTGCTGCTCTTGGCGAGGCGCCAAATCTTAAAAATGATTTAACTTTTGGAGTAGCTAATTGTTCTTCTGGGTGTGTTGCAAGAACAATTCGAACTGCATAATCTTGCACCTCTTCGGAAATGTGCACTTCTCGAACAATTTGTTGGTAAGCAATAATCTTCTCGCTGTCAAGAACTCTTTGTATGTTTGGGCTGCTTCCACTTGTTGTTCTATTAACGATTTCCATTAACTCCATTCGACCAGAATATCCAACGTGTAACTTATAGAAAAATCTGTCTAATTGTGCTTCTGGTAGAGGGTAAGTTCCCTCTTGTTCAATTGGGTTTTGGGTTGCCATAACAAAGAACGGCTTCGCCAGTTCGTGTGTTTCACCGCCAACAGTCACGGTCTTCTCTTGCATCGCCTCAAGGAGTGCCGATTGCGTTTTTGGTGTTGCACGGTTTATTTCGTCCGCAAGAACCATCTGTGCAAAGAGGGGACCTTTTCGGAATTCAAAATTTCTTCCGTTTGCTGTTTCGACAACAACAGTTGTTCCCGTGATATCTGCTGGCATTAGATCTGGTGTAAATTGAATACGCGAGAAATCAAGATGAAGTGCATCGCTTAGAGTTCGGATTAACAGTGTTTTCCCAAGCCCTGGAACCCCTTCGAGTAAGGCGTGCCCACCTGCAAAAAGACAGACGAGAACACCTTCTACAATTTCTTCGTGTCCAACAACTGCTTTTTCAATTTCAATACGTAAAGCTGCAAAGTCATCACAAAAGGCTTTCGCTGTGGCATCAAGTGAAATTGTTTCCGTTGGCATGTGTACACAATACCAAAAAAAGAAACATCCTTGACTCGGGGACACCAATCAAATTTATCGCTTTGCGATAAATCAATGGGTGTCTTATTAGCGTACGTTGGATACGTTAAGCAGTTTTACTCGGCTTTTTCAATCATCCAGTATTCAATGTCGATTTGCGTCTGACGTCCAAAGACCGTTGCAAGAACTCGTACGATTCCCTTTTCAGGATATATCTCGTCAACAGTTCCTTCGTAGCCCATGAACGGTCCATCTTTGACGCTTACGTGGTCGCCCTTGGCAAACTCAAGTTTAACTTCGGTAACCTCTTCTGGTGCCTGAGAGTCGTACAACATTTTGTCGACTTCTTCTTCTGACATAGGAGTTGGCTTGCCAGCAGTACCAACAAAATCTCCTACGCCAGTTGTTTCTTTAATGATAAAGAAAACGTCTTGTGAAATTCGGGTATCAATGAGTTTCATTTCTACAAAGATATATCCGGGATACAACTTTGTTTCAGTAATTTTTACTTTATTATTTTTAGAAAGTGTTTTTGTTTTTTCGGTTGGAACCATAATCCGACCTACTAGGTGCTGCACACCTTCAATTTGTACCTTCTTTTCAAGAGCATTGCGAACAAAGTCCTCTTTATTTGAGGCAACACGCAATACAAACCAGTTCATGCCCTCTTGGGTCCGTGGTTCTTCGGACGTCACTGTTTCCTGAACAGTTGGTTGCGACTCTGGAGTTTTTGGTAGCGCCTCGTTTGAATCCTCAGGAGTTGCTTTTGAAGTTGGTGTTTCAGTATCTTGTTCTATTTCACTCATTACAATCCCTTCACTTTATACCGTTTGTAGAACATCAATCGACTGGAAGATTGTAGAAAAGGCAAGGTCTGCAATTTTACAAAAGACAGCGATAAAGAGTGTTAGCAAAATAACTAGAACGGTTGAACCCATTATTTCTCTGCGAGTCGACCAGTTTACTTTTCGCATTTCGCCCTCGGTTGCAATCATGAAATCAACTAGTTTTGGCTTTTTGCCAATAAGGTGGTAACCGATTAAACCGCAAACTGCTATCACGATAACGGATACGCCTCCCTGCACATATACAGGTTCAAACTCACCAATTTGAATGCCACTAAGTTGATCCCAGAGCCAAACAACACCCATCATGACAAGAAGACCAAAACCAATAGCAGACATTAGCCGTACCCAGTAACCTTGTCCTTGTTTGTAAATTGCTGCGCTCATGTTGTTCTCTTGTTTCTTAAATTTCTTACCTAAACACGCCGGGAGTGACTCGAACACTCAACCTGCGGATTTGGAATCCGCTGCTCTGCCAATTGAGCTACCGGCGTCCATACGTCCACTCGATTTAGAGCGGACGCGTTATTTACTTCCGCTTAATCTTGTGAAGCGTGTGCTTACGAAGTCGGGGGCAATACTTTTTGAACCCGTCCTTAACCTTTTCGTCAATACCACCCTTCACGCGAATGCTTGTTCGATAATTAAGATCACCTGACTCTGTGCATTGGAGCCAAACATATTCTCGATCTTTTGCCTTGGCCATTATTCAACCTCTTATCTCGCTCGTTTGGAGAGGGCTTACGCCCTCTCCACAACAAACGAAACTTTTGTTAGGGTTACTCAACAATCTTCGTTACTACACCAGAACCAACAGTTCGGCCACCTTCACGAATAGCGAAACGGAGACCTTCTTCCATAGCAATTGGCTTGTTTTCAAGATCGATTGCCATTTGGATATTGTCACCAGGCATGCACATTTCAGCGCCGCCAAGCAAGTCCAACTTACCCGTTACGTCAGTTGTACGGAAGTAAAACTGTGGCTTGTAGCCAGAGAAGAATGGAGTCGACCGACCACCTTCTTCTTTGGTAAGAATATAAACTTCGCCTTCAAACTTGGTGTGTGGTGTGATTGAACCGGGCTTACAAAGTACTTGCCCTCGTTCAATATCATTCTTGTCAACACCTCGAAGTAGACAACCAACGTTGTCGCCTGCCTGTGCATCTTCAAGAATTTTTTGGAACATTTCAACACCAGTTACTGTTGTCTTTGCTGTTTCTTCGTTTAAGCCAACGATTTCTACTTCATCGCCAACCTTAACCAAGCCACGTTCGATACGACCAGTTACAACTGTACCTCGACCCTTAATTGAGAACACGTCTTCAACAGGCATCAAGAATGATTTATCTGTTTCTCGTTCCGGTTCTGGGATATAACTGTCACATGCTGCCATCAATTCATCGATTGATGCACAGGCCTCATCGTCTTTGCCTTCTGATTCAAGTGCTTTAAGCGCTGAACCACGAATAACTGGAGTGTCATCGCCTGGGAAGTCGTAACTGCTAAGTAAGTCGCGAATTTCCATTTCAACGAGTTCTAGTAATTCTTCATCATCAACCATGTCGCACTTATTCATGTAAACAACAAGTGCTGGTACACCAACTTGGCGAGCAAGCAAAATGTGTTCTCGTGTTTGTGGCATTGGTCCGTCAGTTGCTGCAACTACAAGAATTGCGCCGTCCATTTGGGCAGCACCTGTAATCATGTTCTTTACATAGTCAGCGTGACCAGGACAGTCAACGTGAGCGTAGTGTCTAGTGTCTGATTCATATTCTTGGTGACTTGTTGCAATGGTAATACCGCGTGCTTTTTCTTCTGGTGCGTTGTCGATTTGATCAAACGCACGAGCGTCGCCCAAACCCTTTAATGACTGACGACTTGTAATCGCAGCTGTAAGGGTCGTTTTACCGTGGTCAATGTGA
>CAZABE010000080.1:0-3188 GCA_964483425.1 uncultured Isosphaeraceae bacterium
CAAGTTGCAACTGTTTGAACAAGCAATACATCCACTTGGAGATTCTCAGTCCGAAGGACAAATTGCAATGAACTTGCAAGCACTTGTTGATGATATGGAGTCGACTATGTTTAACGCCGCAACAGTTCGAAGGCGTATGGCTGACTCTGGCATCGCTGGCATGCTTGAGGTTGAACTTCCAAAAAACACAAACCGTGTTGATACCGATATGCCGTTGTCTGAAGTGTAGCCAGAATCGAACTGCACATCTAAGGACAGTTTACGCGGCGTCTCCTGCAATAACCCTACCAATTTCTTTTCTTGAAACGCCCATGCGCACTAAACTTTCAAGAAGAAGGTCAAGTGAGACCGTTGGGTCTCCATTTTCAATTTTAGAAACTCTCGACTGACTCGACCCAAGTTTTTTTGCAAGATCAACTTGCGTCAACTTCATTTCGTTTCGTTTCATTTCAAAGTGGACTACAAGCGCAACGTGCATTTTGACCAGTTCGGCTTCCTCTGTTGTAAGGCCAAGAAAATCATCAAAGTTACCCACGCTATACCCAGCATCCTCTAATTGTTTTTTTCGTTTTTTATCCATTTGTTTTTAAGTCCTTTTGTATGTTAGAAGCCGCTTTTTGCATCGTTCAATAATTGACTTTGGTGTTGCGTTTGTTTTTTTCTGGAATACATCGAGCACGGCGATTTCATTGTCATTCATAAAGCACACAATTCTCCAAATACAATTACCGTCTGACACCCTTATTTCCAAACACCTTGTTCCTATGCTTGGCATCGGTCGAAAGTGTGGCATTTTTGTTGGTGCTCCAACTTGAATTATTGCCAAAAGTTCGCCCGCTTTGATTCTTGCTCTTTCAGAGAACGGCGGAGTTTTTATCTCACAACGAACCCATACAATGGGCTTTAAAGGGATTCTTTGTATTTCCATACCCAGCATACTATGTCAGTTCTGACATGCAACTCAAAAAAACGACTTTTTTCGGATAAATTATAGTTTTGTTTGCGAATTTAATCCACAGATTCGAATTCAGCGGTGAAGTGGCGCAATGCAGCAGGTTGCTTTGTTATGCGTACACCCTTAATGGAATCTTTCATAGTGTTGATGTATTCCAAAACCTCAACGACGTAATCAATATGGCTTTGGGTGTAGACGCGACGCGGGAACGCAAGTCGAACGAGTTCTTTGTCCGCTAATTTTTCGCTACCATCTGGTTGCTGACCAAACATTACACTTCCAATTTCACTCGCACGAATGCCACCCTCAATATACAACGTATTTGCAAGCGCCCACCCACGGAATTGGTCAAGAGGAATATGAGGTAGCCACGATTTTGCATCAAGATAAATTGCGTGGCCACCGGGTGGTTGAATTATCGGTATTCCGGCTTTCGTTAGTCGATCACCAACATACGCAACCGTTCTAATTCGATAAGCCAAGTAATCTTCACGAAGTGCTTCGTACAAACCAGTTGCAACGGTTTCAAGGTCATACCCCGCGAGCCCGCCGTATGTTGGAAAACCCTCAGTAAGAATAAGCATTGACCTACATTTTTCAGCAAGTGCATCATCATTTAGAGCAAGAAAACCGCCCATGTTTGCCATGCCATCTTTCTTTGCACTCATTGTCGCGCCATCTGCGAGCGAAAAAATCTCACGAGCGATGTCAATTGGTGTTCGGTTTTCGTTGCCTTCTTCTCGTAACTTAATAAACCAAGAATTTTCTGCAAATCGACATGCGTCAATAAAAAACGGAACGCCGCGTTCTTTACAAAGTGCGCTTGCTTCTCGGATGTTTTCTAAACTAACTGGTTGCCCCCCGTTTGAGTTATTCGTAATGGTCATCATGACCAACGAAACTTTGTCGGGCCATTGGTCGAGAATCGATTTTAATTCATCAATGTCCATGTTACCCTTGAACGGTGCAACACTTCTCGTATCACTACTTCCTTTGGTTGGAATGTCAACAGCGGTTGCACTTCTTGATTCTATGTTTGCACGAGTTGTGTCAAAGTGTGTGTTGTTTGGAACTACTTGTCCCTCTTCTACTGCCGCGCCAAAGAGAATGCGTTCCGCTGCACGCCCTTGGTGTGTCGGAATAATATGTTTGTACCCAGTAATATCCTTGACCGCTTTTTCAAAACGATAAAACGAATCAGCACCCGCGTAACTTTCGTCGCTTCGCATCATGCCCGCCCACTGTTCATTTGACATTGCGCCTGTGCCAGAGTCGGTCAACAAATCAATCAAAACATCTTCTGCTTTGAGAAGAAACACGTTGTTGCCCGCTTTTTCAAGAGCTGCGACCCGTTCATCGCGAGTGGTCGAGTGAATTGGTTGCACCTGCCGAATACGAAAGGGCTCAATGATCGTTTTGAATTCCATTTGTTCTTTTCTCTTCTTATCCGATAAGGTGTTCAAGGATGGCCATGCGTGTTGCAACACCGCTTGTCACTTGTGAAAGAATTAAATTGTGAGGCGAGCTTTCAATGTTGGCAACGCAGTCGTCAATTTCTAAACCGCGGTTGATTGGACCCGGATGCATGATGGCTCCCGGAAAATTGTTGAATCGGTCTTCCGTTAACCCAAACCTTTTACGATAATCTTCGCCGATTGTTGCGTCTCGTTCAAATTGCACGCGAAGCATCATGACTCCCGAAACCTCCGAAAGTACAGAATCGAAGTCACTTGTAGTATCACCATTTACATCATTGGGCAACAATTCTTCGGGACCAACCAATGTAACCTTCGCACCAAGTTTCGTTAAACCGATGACGTTTGAACGGGCGACTCTGCTGTGAGCGATGTCGCCAACGATTGCAATGTGCTGCCCTGAAAGGTCTTCAGTTCCGAAATACCGAGTAAGTGTTACGGCATCAAGCAACGCTTGGGTTGGGTGCGAGGTTGTGCCAGAGCCCGCGTTGATAACTGGCACCCCAACATTGTTCGCAATTTGTTGTGAACCAGTTTCTTCTGAACATCTGACAACAATTCCTGCAACACCCATTGCTTCTAAGTTCAGGGCAGTGTCAACAAGTGTTTCGCCCTTGGATGCGCTTGATGTTGCACCGAGTAAGTCGATGTAATCACCGCCGAGTCGTTTGGTTGCAACCGTGAAACTGCAACGAGTTCGAGTTGAGTTTTCCATAAAGAGGTTGGCGATAATTTTTCCACCAAGCGGTGCGTCTGGT
>CAZABE010000081.1:0-3528 GCA_964483425.1 uncultured Isosphaeraceae bacterium
TTCATCGTTTGCAACTTTGACCAAATTGTTTCTTCAGTACAAATCATTTCTAAAAAACTCCTGCCTTAAAAAAGGACTACCATACCTCAAACTACAAGTCGCACAAGATAACGGATAAATAGATGCATGTATCTATATTCTTGCGCATTTTTTCACAATTAGTCATTATCGTACCAATAACGTAGAATAAAACAAGATAAATGGCTGTTTTTTTCTTGAATCTGGTAAAATATATCGAAAAAGCGTATCATACTTCTCGTGATTTTCACATTCACATTCTTATTGAGTCACGTTCTCAATTTGATGCCACTTGGCCCCCAATTGGAGACGAAAATGCACCTCTATTCTCGTGCTGGATTTGACATCTCGACTATTTCTGAAGAAGTTAAAAAAACTCTCCTCCAAAATCTGGACGAGGAAACAATCCGAATTACCCAAAAGGCAGGTACTGAACGACCATTTTGCGGGACTTTACTAGACAACAAAAAAAACGGCTTCTATGCTTGTGTTGTTTGCGGACTTCCTCTCTTTACAAGTGAAAGCAAGTTTACGTCAGGAACTGGTTGGCCAAGTTTTTTCTCCCCTTTCGACCCCGAGCATGTCGCTACAAAGGAAGACAATCAATTTGATATGACTCGCATTGAGATTCTTTGTACGCGGTGCGATTCACATCTTGGTCATGTTTTTGATGATGGACCAAAGCCAACTGGAAAACGCTACTGTTTAAACTCCGCATCGTTGCATTTTTACGAAAAAGGCGAGAAGGTTCCTGAGCAGTCAAAGCCAGTGAAAACAGAAGTAGCTTATTTTTCGGGTGGATGTTTTTGGGGGGTGGAACACTGGTTCCAAAAAGGCGAAGGTGTTATCAATGTCGAAAGCGGGTATATGCAAGGCGAGACGGATAATCCTACATATAAGGATGTGTGTTCTGGAAAAACTAATCATGCTGAGACAGTAAAAGTAACGTTTGACCCAAAAGTTATTTCGTACAAAACATTACTTGAAGCATTTTTCAAGATGCACAACCCAACGGAAGTTAATAGACAAGGACCTGATGTTGGCTCACAATACCGATCTGGCGTTTGGACTACCTCTGATGATCAGCATAAACTTGCGACCAACTTCATCAAGGAATTAACTGAAGAAAAGACATTCGATGCACCAATCGCGACCCAAATTGAGCCAGCAAAAACCTTCTATTTAGCAGAAGAAGCACACCAAGATTACATCGAAAATAATGGGAGTACGTGCCACGTTACCAACCCATGGTAATGACACTATAGTTAACACACTTAACAACTCGCTAAGGGGACACCCACAGCTAGGACGATTTTCATTCTTCTTCGGTTTCGTCGGTAATTTGATGGCGAAGTAGGACAAGTACTACATATGCTAAAAACGTAGCTGAAAATGCAAGTGTATATTGTCCAAGACCGACAGAAACACCAATTGCTGCAGTCATCCAGATTCCTGAGGCGGTAGTCATCCCCTGTATTTTCCCGCGTGATTGAATAATTGCTCCTGCTCCCAAAAAACCAATACCACCGACAATTCCTGCTATCACTCTACTTGTATCAAGACGCACCATGGTCTCTAAACCAGCCGATTGTTCCGCAAACGCAAGTTGTTGCATCGCAGATACACCAACGATTGTAAAAGTTGTTGCGCCTAAACTTACAAGAGACATTGTTCGTAAACCCGCAGGTTTACTTCGAAGCCTCCTATCCAACCCAATAAAAGCTCCAAGAACTACGGCGAGTAAAAGCCGAATCACCATTTCCCATTCAGTTAGTTGCATCATAAATTCCTTTGCTCAAGTAAAAATCTTCGTTCCGACATAAAAGCTGTTTCCCTCTCTGCAAGATGTTTTTTAATATTATCAAGTTGTTGTTCTGCTTGACGCCTTGCTTGCCTTGAGTTGCCACCGTGACGTGGATCTTCTTCAATTTGTTCTAAATCCATCGCCATAACGAGCGCAACAAAGTCCGCGTCGATAATTGGTTCCCCTGCTGCGGCTGCAACATCATCGAGTGCTTTTAATTCTTCGATGATTCTCCTAGTTACTTCCTCAACGTTCTCTTGAGGACCAAACATAAGTAATGATTCCCTAGTTGCTGCTCTGCGTTGCTCAATCGACTCTTCAAGTTTATCTATTTTTGTGTGTAATTCATGTGTATCTTGGTCAATTGGTACGGGTGGCTCTGGTGGAATGAAGGAATCCAAATCCACCTTAGATCCATTTTTGATTCTCTTACAAAACCAGCCCGAGATTTTGTACGCCTCACTTAACCTTCGCATCGCAGTTGGAACTGGAGTTGGATTACCGTGAACCGCTGCATTTCCATCACGTCGAATTGCATGCATTCCATCAGCTTGCCTTCGAGGAACCACACCGGCTCGTTCAAGCGACCCAAGCATCGAACCTAAGTCCATTGAAATATCTCCACGCATCTGCAGCGAAGTTAACTTCTTCGCCATGGTTTCAATCATCAAGCGTAATTTGAACATACAAGAGTCAGGGTCAGTGTGGACGTACTCTTCAGCTTGTTTTGCAAGTTGTGCAACACGTTTATCAAAACGCTCAAGAAATCGAAAATTAGTTTCGTTCTGGCTCATTCGGACTGCTCCGAAGGACGAATCATTGAAGCAATTATACGTGCGTTAACACAACACCTTTGAAAATCATCAGGAGTAACCTCAATAGCAGAAGCAAGCATAGATGCCCATCGAACTTCAAGAGGTTTCATAGAACGATCTGAATATGAAATCATCATGACACCAGTTAATATTTTTTCAGCGATTTCTCGAGGCAATCTCCGCAAGCCACTTAGACAATCAATTAATGTTTTATTTGCAATGTGTTTTGCATCTTTTGCTACGCGGCATTCTTCCTCACTAAGACCAATAATTGCTTGTGCGTATAAACCCGTTGCCGCCTCTTGAACGGTTGGCATTTCTTCTCCTGCAATAACCATTGTTCTTGCAGCCAAAAACCAAAGGGTTGCTAAATCGTGATCATTTCCATCAGGCATCCTGCATATTGTTGCAGACAGACACCAATCTGTAATAGTCAAAAAAACCGTTTTTTGGTAATTTGGGTAAAGATTGGAGGGTCAATGTATTGAAAATCTCGGAAAAACACACAATAACTTGTGTTATTTCTTGACGGGAGGTAAAAAAAGCCTCAATATATATGAAGAAGGTAGGGAAGAGACCTACCTAATAGAAGAGAAACTAGCGTTTGGATAACGCACCGTGAAGAAAAGAGAGAGAAAATGAAAACATTAATACTTTCAAGTATGGTTGTAGCATTCGCAGCAGGCACCGCCTCTGCAGACTTGTTGTACTCGCAGAGTTTTGAAAATACCGACTGGCTCGGCGGAAAATACTACGACACCGGAGATGCTGCAACTGACCACTGGTTAGTGAACAACGCAGGTGAAGCCGCTGTTAACGGTGATGGTTTTAACGCTTGGTATGGCAATACTCGTGGTAGTGTTGGTCTTACCGATGGCGATTATGTTGGCG
>CAZABE010000082.1:0-5445 GCA_964483425.1 uncultured Isosphaeraceae bacterium
AGAGGATGCTAAACTGCTAAGTATAAGCACACCAGATCCTAAAGAATGGTCTATTGATATTCGTCCGTGGAGCAATAATTAGATAACTGCAACATCTTTTTGTCTTGACCTCTTGCAGCGTGTGCAATATCGGTGCAACGATTGACGGCGGTATATTAGGAGTTAGATAACTGCAACATCTTTTTGGTTGATCTCTTGCAGCGTGTGCAATATCGGTGCAACGATTGACGGCGGTATAGGAGTAGGTTTATCTGTCAATAATTCTGGGTAAACGCGAGTCAATCTTGTCAGATAAATCACGAGCCAAAGGTATACACTTCGATTGCTTAGACCTAAAGGTGTCGGTGTTGTATGGAGCTTGAACTGGCCAACAGTCTCCCCATCCATCTATTACTAGCAAAACATCCTGAACAGATACGATTCCATCGCCATTAACATCTTCGTTGACGTATTCATCTCCTATGTGTGATATAACGGCAAGAAGATCTGCTGTATTGATGATTCCATCAGCAACGATATCAGCTTGACAACCCGCTTCTCTAATAATTTCGCCAAGTAAAGAAGAAAAAAATGCTGCTGAGTTAGCTGATGCTGGATGGACTCCCCATGCGTCAAACAAATACCCATTCGTGTCTTCGATTAGATTTATAGAGTTTGTTCCAAACTGAAAATTGTCAAATCCGTGGTAGAGCAGCCAAGGAATCGCGTCGTTTCCATGCAAAAACACTTCGTCTGTTGCTGCAAACAATGAAATCGCTGAAACGTTTATTCTAAGCGTTGCTAAATCATAAGCAGCTTGTTGTTGACTTTGTATGTATTCTTTAGAAAGGTCGATATCCTCTGTTAGATTGAAAAGGGAACCAATTACAATTATGTGTTTAACAGAAGAAAGCCCCACTAGAGAAGCAGCAGTATCTGATTGATCAATCATGTTCTCCATTTTAGAAATAGCAGAATCGTATCCAATTGTCTCTGGTGCAAAAAACCACATAAAGACAGTTGGTTGTTCTCGGTCTAAAGTAGTTACGTCAAGCCAGTGAGTTAACTGTTCAAGGGAATATTTTTTATCAAGAGGAAACTCTCCTTCTGTATCGCAACCAAAGCCAGAATAAGACCAACTGCCATCTGCGATTGAACTGTAATACAGACCCTGCTCTCGATTCCCATTGTTGTCTACGTGATAATACACACAGCCCGCCGGTTCAAAATATTGATTAGTTCCAACAAGCGGCTCAATTTGTTCAAGGCGCATTGAAAGTGGACCACCGGTATCATTGTTTGCAGGAAAGTCAGTTGCATAAGCATTAATTTGTTTTTGGATTGCACTTCTAGAACCACTATTAGGATTTTCACCCAGATGCCAAAGTGGGCGAGCGCCAGACCGTAATTGCATAATTCCAGCATCTTCCATGTTGTCGAGTACTTTTATTTGTTCAACTTGTTGTGATAAATAAGTTGGGCATCGATATAAAAAACGAAACCTTAAGTCGTCACCATAATTAGTGAACGGACCATGCACTCCGCTTGATAGAAGTGATCGACCAGTATTACTCAATTGAAACTTAAAAAGCAGGTCAGTACCCTCATCATCAAAGTCGCTAGAAGTAAATATCTCCTGTAAGCCAAGAATTGGAAGCGAAAAATACGTTGACTCAGAATTTCTTTCGATTGTATATCCCAGTGAGTCGTCTGCTTGGATTTGGGATACAGGGTTGCATTGAGATGTGCAAACAGTAGTATGAGAAGGATATGTAGCTCCGCCAGAAATAGCAGAGATTTTTTCAATTGGCCAGACCCGAAGAGACGAAAGTGGAGCTCTTGCAAAAAACGGAGAACTATAAGAGTCGCCCATAGCAATAAGGCGGACATCTCCACGCAATATTCTTGCCATCTGTTCAAGACCAACAGAGTTTGGCTCTTCAGCAAATGTTGTCGTGGCAATAAGGACTATTACTAACGAAGTTGAATAGCGTTTAAAAACACCCATCAGATTCCATTGTTACCCGAATCTAACTAAAGGACAAGTGAAATATCAAGAAAAACGCAATATGGCTAATTGGGCAACCCTAGGCATGGCTGAAAACACACAACAAACTACCCTCATTGGCAAACTTGTCCAACATTCTGTCCACCCAACCACGAGCGGCACCATAGAAAATATCTTGTTGCTCGTCATAACTTGCAGTGATTGCAGCGAGTAATTGCTTGCTTTCTTCTGGGTCAATTTCTTCACCGCGGCGCTTACGCGCGGCAAGGTCAATTTGAAGTAACGTGTTTGCTGCAGACGAACCACCCATTACAGCATACTTTGCAGTTGGCCAAGCAAGTGTAAGGAAGGGGTCAAAGGCACGGCCGCACATAGCGTAATGCCCAGTGCCGTAACTACTGCCAATAATTAAACTAATTTTTGGAACTATGGAATTGCTCATTGCGTTGACCATCTTTGCGCCAGAACGAATGATGCCGGCTTGCTTACTGTCTCGCCCAACCATAAAACCAGTTGTGTCATTAATAAAAATAATTGGAATTCTTTTTTGGTTACAGTACAAGATTTAATCTTACTGATTGCGCTCGAGGACCATATTCAGAATATCGTGCAAGCGGTATTCAATACCCATAAAAACACCTTCAGTACTAAATAATCACCGTTTTCGATTTTAGGATAAAAACCGCATTGTTTCCTACCCTACCGAGAGTGACTTAAATATGCTTAATGAGGGGAGTATTGTTGTGATGCATATAAATACTTATGTAATCTACATATTTTATTTGTTTTAAAAGGCATTAAGTGTATAGTGGTCGCATGGGTTTCTACTGCAAAAGCCGAATGTTTTTGGGAGTTATTGTGATAGGTTCGTTCTTTTTAATGACCGCATCTGTAAGTCAACGAGATGTACAAACATTACCGCACAAATCAATGCACAGAGGTGGGGTTCGTGAGTTGCCAGCAGAAGTATTGTCGTCAACAAACTTAGCATTACCAGAAGTCATAACTTGGTCTTTGCCAACGCCATTTGACCTGCCTCATGTGCAGGATGGAACAATCAAACCAGTAATTAAGGCGTCGTCAGGAGTGTGGTGTGAGAGCACTCCAACTAACTGTTGTGCTTTGGGTTGTTCGTGTTACCAGCGAACCCCTCAATCTGTCGTCAATAAAATTGGGAACCTTTATTCCCAAAATCAAGAATTGTATGGTTCAAACCCAGCAATTTTGCTTCAAGAAATAGGAATGGGTGGAGGAGATCCCTGTCCACAACAGGGCATCGTTCAGCATTGGATGTATGCCGACGGACTGTTTTTGAATTGGTGTGACCAGATTAAACCGGATGAGAATAATCCCTGTGATCCCCCTTCCCATGAATCTGCAAGGTGGCTTTCACCGTGGAATGATAATGGTATTGAGCAAATGAAAAGTTGGATATCTAGTTTTTTGAACAGTTACCAAGTTCGTATAAACAACGGAACTCTTCCGATGCCAAGCCGATTTGTGTTTGATACCGAGTATTGGCCCATGGCGCCATATTGGGGTGAAAATGGAATTACAGCGTTCAGGGATCTTGCTGGCTTGAACGTAGGTGAAGAACCCGATTCACGGTGGGATACAAAAGTTCTTCCTGTGTTTAATAAAACTCTCAAGGAACTATATGACGAAGCGATTGCAAATGGCATGACCGATCCTATTCCCGGGAACTGGGCAATTGAAGAAAATCACTCTTGGGTGCTCTGGTACGACGGAATTATGTCAACCATGTGTGATGCAGCAATGAAAGAGGCTTTTTTTGATCCCATACAAGAGTTTTGGCCAAGTGTTGTGTGCAGTAATTTCGATACTTCTATTAGTGCCGACGGTTTACAAAGTATCCCAGGAAGCCCACCTCGGGTTTTCAGAAATAGACGGCATCAATCAGCGACATGGTTTACTTTAGTTCAGAGGGGCTCTTCTGATGAACAGGCAGCTGAAATGTATGCAGTTTCCGAATTACATCTACAAGAAAATGAAGAGCACGGCTTAGCTTGGGCACGAGTTCATCGAGCAAATCTTGAGGCATGTATTGAATCGTACGATGGCTTTACGCTGGATGAAATTATGCCTTGGATTCCATTAATTGGGACACCCTTTGTAACCGGATGGGACGGAGGAGTGGAATGGCCAGACAAATGGTCAGTTCGCAATCTAATTGCTATGTTCAAATCAAAAGGCATAAAAAAGTTTTTTATCTGGTCGATTAGTTCTTATGAATCTTCGCAAAATTGGAGAGAGTTTAACGATTTAGTAGACCAAGTGTGGCTTTCAGAATTAAATAACTATACGATTAATACTGGTGTTTCCGAATTGGATGCCATATCAAAATTACGTATTTCGGACTGGAATTGGAAAGAAGAACACGCCGCGGACGTTTTAAGTATAACTTCAGAAAACACTTCATCTGGATACGAAATTGAGTGTGATTTACAATTTGAAACAGCCTTCGACTGTTCTCAAACTAGGGGAATGCAATTAATGATTGACGCCAGACTTGAGGGCGATTTAACGGAGTTCGGTGATGAAGCAACTCTTGCCTTTTCAATGCAAAATACACTGACTGGCGATTGGGTTCCTATTGAAGAAGTGGTTGTAGATGTAATGTGGTTTGACATGAGCCAAGATAAATGGGTTTGGGAAGAGGTTAATGACCCAAGTGTTACTCCAATCGACCAACGTAGGGTCGTGATACACGTTCCAATAGAACTTTCTAGATATTGGATTAATGAACTGGGAGAAGTGAACATACGCCTTGCAGGTCAGTCACCGAATTCATTTACATTGCTTCTCGATGCTGCAACGGTTTTTGAAACAGATGAACTTCCCTTCTCAGAAAACTGTCTTTCAGATTGTGCTCCAGCAGGTGGAGATGGAGTTGTTGATTTACATGATTTACTTTTTATAATCTCGGAATATGGTTTGACCAATAGTCCAGCTGATGTCTATCCAAACTGCGGAGATGGCGAAGTCCAAGTTCAAGATGTGATTCAAGTTATTCAATCTTGGGGGCAGCCCTGCCAATAATTTTGTTAGAAGAAAGAGAATTTGAAGTATTTTCAGTAGAACGATTACTATCGTTGAAACGTTGAAAAGATTTTACTTATCAGTCGCACGGGCGTGCTTGTCCAGACCTCTGGTTTTGGTCGGTGCAAACAACGCACGATTGCGTTGGATACTTTTTCTGGGGGTTGCATGAGCCAAGATGGGGTTTGTGCCTCAAAGGTGGAACCGTCTTTTCCACTTCTCGTTGCACTTGCATCGAAAAATTCCGTACGAGTGCCGATGGGGTGAACCGTGCTGACAAATATGTTTTTATGCTTAAGTTCCATTCGAGTGGAGGTTGCAAACGCCTCGATTGCTGATTTGCTTGCACAGTATGCACCATGATTTTTGGTTGCGAATTTAGAAAGACAACTTGCACA
>CAZABE010000083.1:0-3416 GCA_964483425.1 uncultured Isosphaeraceae bacterium
TCCTCTCCTTTTCTTACTGGAACACGTTACTATTGCTTGCAACAACGTGCTGCTAGCTCTTCCAACAGTAGCAAACCCTAAGGTCCGGTAATGCTTTCATTTGCGAAAACTACCACTGAGCACCGCGAGCCGTCAAGGGTACTTTTATGAGAAAACCGCCCTTTAATGCAATTAAAAGTCATAAGTCAAAGAATACCAACAAGTTTGGATAAGTAAATAAAAATAAAAAAACCGCCCTGGCAATGCTAGGGCGGAGAAATACTTATTTCTTATGAAAGACCCTATGGGCTTATTTTCGACGTCGCCTTGAAGCAACACCAGCTAGACCAAGAAGTGCGATTGCACCGGGTGCTGGAACTGTGGTGAATTCAACACCTAGCGCGTTCCAGTTTGTAAGGTCATCGTTCTTGCCTTGCATGTTGATAATACCATTGATATCACCATCAGTTGTAAGTTGCGCGATTAACACTCGTCCACCAACTTCTTGTACTTGCGGTTCGTCTGGAGTCGCAAACCATGTACCGTTGTCGGTCCAAATTGCGCCGCCATTGTCTTCAAAGTCCGCCCAGTCGATTCCGATGTCCATCATCGCATCGCCATCATCAGTCAAAAGACCGATAGTTACAAAACTATCGAACTCAAGTGATGGGAAGAAATCGAAGAGCGATGCACTTGGTGTGCCATATCCACCAAACTGGTTTTGGTAAAAACTTGTTGTTGCCTCGATGTTAAGCGCATTATCACTGTCACCATACACTGCGTCTACTTCACCACCGGCATCAATGTCCGCATAGATGCGGTACGTTGTTCCGATGCCCAAGCCACTATCAACAACATCTATCGAGATGCCCTGAAAGTCAGCCGAAGCTGTGCCGGTTGCGATTAGTGAACTAACTGCAGCGGCTGAAATTGTAAACATTACTTTGTTCATTCTAAATTTCCTCATTCTGTTCATTTTGTTTTCTAAACTAAAAAACTTACGCTTATACTTTTAGCAGGAAACCGTTTCCCGCAGCGCCTGCTAAAAAGCATTTGCTTCCACACAGACAATATGAATCATGGTTAGCAATGTGCAAGCGGTTAGTCCTATTCCATTTCAACTTCATTCCGTCTGTGCGGGCAATAAGGCAAATGCCTTATTCCATGTCAAATGTTTGTAGTATTACAGGACCTCCTCACCAATTAATATGGCTCTGAGATTCATTAATCAACAGCGGTGTAATGTTACAAGTGCGTAAAAAAACCGCCCTAGCAATTGCTAGGGCGGCTTATTAGTATATCTACAAAGCCGCGCGGGGCTCAGTAGCCGTCAGAGCAATTACTTGCGTCGACGACGACCTGCTACACCAGCAAGACCAAGAAGTGCAAGAGCACCTGGTGCTGGAAAAGCATAATCAAAAACAAGATCACGAGCTTGGAATGTTACAAAATCGCCAGCTTTGCCTTGAATATTGAGAACACCACTTACGTGAGTGGCAAGACCATACATGGTGAATTGACCAACCATAACGCGAAGATCTGCACCAGCGAGCACTTGAGCGTCGTCTGGAGTAGCAAACCAAGTGCCGTTATCTGTTGCGATATCGCCACCATTGTCTTCGAAGTCAGACCAATCGATACCGATGTTCATCATGGCATTGCCAACATTATCTTCAAGACCGATTGTTACCCAACTGTCATTCACCAAACTTGGGAATGCATCGTAAAGTGCTGGGTTGATGTCTGCAGAAGTAGCGCCACCAAAATCGTTTTGGTAGAAGTTGCCACCTGATGTGATTAATAATGAGTTATCGGCATCGCCAAAAACAGCATCAAGTTCATCAGTTTCTGCGTCAAAGTTTGCGAAAATACGAGCTGTCCATGTACCGTCGCCGTTGTCGACTGGGTCATAACTTAGGCCCGTGTAATCTGCCATTGCAGTTGTTGCGATAAGCGAACCAACTGCGAATACTGAAAGCGTTGTAATTTTCATTGTGCTTTCCTTCCTCTTTTTCTTTCTTAAAAACTAGATCTAGTAAAAAAACATACGTTGGTGATTGGCGTTTTAACCATCCAGAGCTGACTTGGGGGTCAATTTTAACCAATCATGTTCCCCAACATCGAAGATATTCGCAGTTTAGCATTGTTGGTTCCCGCAACTTTGCTCTGAAATCTCTTTCTCCGCTGGGAATCATCGAAACAATGTTCCGACAACGCCTTAGAGATTAGCAGCAATAGGTAATGAGTCAACTTGAATTGTTAATTTTTTCCTTTAAAACGCAAAAAATAGCACAAAAAATACCTAACTTAACACCTTGTATTTGCACTGCTTCCCGACCAATAAAAGCGGAGCAGACTTCGTCACTTGAACGGAAACCAGGCTTCCTATCAAATTAATCGCTTCTTCCTCGGAATCCACGTCAAAAACACATATTAAATCGCCTCGCGTCCTGCCTGAAAGCTGGGTCTGACCATTTTCCCACAACAATTCAATCCCTGCATTTTTCGTCGCCTTAGGGCTTAACCGCTCTACGAAGACATCCACCGTCTTGCCCTCGTATGCTTTGTGTACGTCCCCACTGATTTCTGCCCCAAGGGCAAGAATCGAGTTAAGCCACCTGCGCTTATCTTCCCTTGGCACGTCATCCTCAAAACGATCAATTGCAACGGTACCGGGTCTTGGAGAGTAGTGAAAGACGAAGTTGTTTTTAAAGCGCACCTTGCGAATCAATTCGCATGTTGCTTCGTAATCCTCCTGCGTTTCTGTTGGGAATCCAACAATAATGTCACCCGCTATTTCAACATCTGGAATAATTTTTCTCGCGCGCTCGATAAAGTCCAAATATTCTTCTACGGTATACCCACGGTTCATCAGTTTCAAAATTCGGTTTGAACCAGATTGGGCTGGAACGTGCAAGTAATTGCAAATTCGTGGACAATCGCGCATCACTTCTAAAATATCATTCCCAAAGTCCTTCGGGTAACTTGTGACAAATCGGAGACGTAGAATCTTAGGAACCTCATCATGAATCCTTTTTAGTAATTTTGCAAACGTCGTCACTGTCTCGTGCTCGTCAAGCGTCTTACTAAACGCAGTAATGCTGGGTCCTATTTGTGGAACTTCGTTTCCCTCGATACCTAGTGCAATTCCATGTGTATATCTATAGTGGTTGACCGTTTGTCCAAGCAAAGTAATCTCTATTGCTCCTGATTCAACAAGCTGTTTACATTCTTCAACAATTGCGTCGGGAGGTCGGTGTACTTCGGCACCTCGAGTGTTTGGAACAACGCAGTAAGTACAAAACTTGTTGCACCCTCTTGTTATGCGAACGTAAGCGCTCTTGTCAGATGTGCTGCGATGGTCTGGATTAAATGCTCTAGCAAGGTCAAGTAATTCTAAATTGTCGCCAACTGCTGAAAGTGCTGCTGATCTCCGA
>CAZABE010000084.1:0-29051 GCA_964483425.1 uncultured Isosphaeraceae bacterium
AGGATATTGTTTGGATCCCGAGGACCTTCAGTAAGTTGACTACCAGCAGCAACTACGTCACCGGTATGAACTAAAAGGTGTTTGCCTTGAGGTACTAGGTGTTCGACTGGGTCTGCTCCATCTGGAACAATATGGATTACCATCTTGCCACGCTTACGTTCTGCTTTGAGATCAACTCGTCCAGAAACCTGCGCAAGAATTGCTGGTTCCTTTGGTGTTCGTGCTTCAAAAATTTCAGTAACACGAGGCAAGCCACCAACGATGTCAGCCGTACCTTTAACTTCGCGCGGTCTCCGTGCGAGCATTTGTCCAGTTACAACTTTATCTCCGTTGGCTACTTCCAAACGTGCTTTTGCTGGGAGATGGTGGAAGTCGAGTGTTTGTTCACCCTCTTGGATTAGTATTTGTGGGTGAAGGTCGCCTGTGTGTTCTGTGATGATTGACTCCATGACACCTTTTGTTTCTTCTTCTCGCATAGTTGTGCCGATTTCGATGTCTTTAAAGACAACGGAACCAGTTTTTTCAGCAAGAATTGGCATCACGTGGGGGTCCCATTCGACGAGGATATTGCCTTTTTTAACTTTTGTTCCTGAGGCAACTCTTATGGTTGCACCGTATGGAACACGGAATGCTTTGTCTAGTTCACGCCCCTTGTCATCAACAATGACTAGTTCACCAGTTTGCTTGAGGGCGATTAGATGACCATCTTTGGTATCTGGGAGTGGTACCTCATTACAGTCACGTAGAATCAGCGTACCCGATTGAGGCGCTTTGTAATTTGTCTCTACGAATTCACGAGATGCAACACCACCTGTGTGGAATGTACGCATTGTAAGTTGAGTTCCAGGCTCACCGATTGACTGGGCTGCTATTGTTCCGACAGCCATGCCTTCTTCAACGAGTTCACTTGTCGAAAGATCGTGTCCGTAACAAAGAGCACAACATCCTGACTCGGACTCACAAGTCAACGGGCTTCGGACTTGGACTGCATCGATGTTTAATCGGTCTAGTTCATCAGCAATCGTCTCATCGATAACTTGTTTATTTGCAACTATAACCGTGTCTGTGACAGGATTAATAATAGTTTGCATACTTGTACGACCAATAATTAGGTCACGAAGGTGTACGTGAATCTCATCACCCTTATAGACAGCACGTTTAGTGATGCCACGTTTGGTTGTGCATTCATGCTCCTTAATTACAACTGGTTGAGCAACATCGTAGAGTTTACGAGTCAAATATCCAGAGTCAGCAGTTTTCAATGCAGTATCTGCAAGACCTTTACGAGCACCATGAGTTGACGAGAAGTACTCAAGCACGTTTAGACCTTCTCGGAAATTTGCTCGAATCGGTGTTTCAATAATCTCACCAGATGGCTTAGTCATCAAACCACGCATCCCAGCAAGTTGTTGCATCTGGCTAATGTTGCCACGAGCACCAGAAGTTGACATCAAGTAGACAGGATTCAAATATCGAGCCCCTTCTTTGGAATCGATAGGTAAATCACTGTTGTTTTCAGGGTCTCTGCGATCTAGTTCTAGTGTGCTAATGAGTTCGCTAGTCAGTGATTCACGGCAGTGAGACCAAAGGTCGAGTAACTGGTTGTGCCGTTCTTGGTTTGTAATTGCACCAGCGGCAGTGGCTGCTTCTACGCGATCAACTTTCTTTTGGGTTCCTTCTATAAGGTCAGATTTGGTTGAAGGAATACGCATATCAGTAATTGCAATCGAAAGACCAGACCAAGTAGAGGCGCGGAATCCAATTTCCTTCATGTCATCGAGCAGAGTTAATGTTTCTGCACGACTTTTAATTTCGTACGTGTCGTCGATAACTCGGCTGCAACCCTTCTTTGTAAGGGTGCAATTGTAAAATGGCATGTCTTGAGCAAGTATTTCGCAGAAAAGCACTCGGCCAACGGTTGTGACAATTCGAGCATCATCTGGCATTTTCTCAATCTTACCTTTTTCGTCAGAAACGATAGTTGGATATCGTGGCAAACGAATTTGGATTCGTTCTTGCAGTGAAATTCGTTTGAAGTCATAAGCAAGAATGGCTTCGTGTGCGTTTCGGAATTTCATCAACTCCTCTTCCTTACGTGTATCGTTTGGATCCATGTGTGTTAAGAAGAAGACGCCCATTACGATATCCTGACTTGGTGAAACAAGAGGATTGCCGTGTGCTGGTGAGAAAATGTTGTGTGTGGAGAGCATGAGAACATGCGCTTCGGTTTGTGCTTCAATTGAAAGAGGCAAATGAACAGCCATTTGGTCGCCATCGAAGTCAGCATTAAATCCTGTACAAACTAGAGGATGTAACGTGATTGCCTTGCCTTCAACAAGCACGGGTTCAAACGCTTGGATACCCATACGGTGGAGGGTTGGTGCGCGGTTAAGTAGTACTGGGTGTTGTTGAATGACTTGTTCAAGAATATCCCAGACCTCTTCGTCCCGTCTTTCAAGTAGTCGCTTTGCAGATTTAATAGTGTCCGCTAGTCCCTGCTCTTTGAGGCAGCGAATAATAAATGGTTGATAGAGTTCCAATGCGATTTTCTTTGGAAGACCACACTGGTTTAGTTTCAAGTTAGGTCCTACAACGATTACGGACCTTGCAGAGTAGTCGACGCGTTTTCCAAGTAAGTTTTCACGGAAGCGACCTTGTTTGCCCTTAATCATGTCAGTGATTGATTTGAGCGGTCTGTTTGAACTTCCAAGGACTGGTCTGCGACAACGGCCGTTATCGAATAGTGCATCAACAGCTTGTTGCAACATTCGTTTTTCATTTCGAATGATAACTTCAGGAGCGTTTAAATCCATGAGTTTTTTCAGACGATTGTTTCGGTTGATGATGCGCCTATACAAGTCGTTCAAATCGCTTGTTGCAAAGTTGCCCGACTCAAGCATTACTAGCGGTCTTAGTTCAGGTGGAATAACCGGAACAACGTCTAGAATCATCCAAGATGGGTCGTTGTGACTACCCTTAAGTTGTTCGACTAACTTTAGACGCTTTGCTAGGTCAGCGGTTTTCTGTTTGGATCTAGTGTTTGCTAAATCCTCTCGAATTTCAGCAACTACTTCATGGAGATCGAGAGCTTCGATAATTTCTTGAATAGCACCTGCACCCATTTCTGCACGAAAGTCACCGTAGCCACCATTACTTCGGATTTCGCGATATTGATCTTCGGTAATTACTTGTTTGTACTCTAATGGCGTTCCTTCAATTTCTGCATCACCCGGTTCGAGAACAACGTAGTCCTGAAAGTAAATGATTTTTTCAAGATCGGACGTTTTCATTGCGAGCAAGTTGCCAAGTCGACTTGGAAGAGCTTTGAAGAACCAGATGTGCACCGTTGAAGCAGCGAGATTAATGTGCCCCATTCGTTTTCGCCTAACGCGAGAGTGAGTTACTTTGACACCGCAGCGATCGCAAATTATGCCTTTAAACTTAGTACCCTTGTATTTACCACAACCGCATTCATAGTCACGCTCAGGACCAAAAATGCGTTCGCAGAAGAGGCCGTCTTTCTCTGGGCGATACGTTCGGTAGTTAATGGTCTCTGGTTTTTTGACTTCGCCAAAACTCCAAGAACGAATATCACTTGGACTTGCGAGTCCTATTCGGGCTGACTTGAAATCATTAACTTTATCGAAGATTTGTTCGGACATACTATTTCCTATCTAACTTGCTTATGAGTTGAAGATTGTTTTGATTAGACGTTTGGATCAAAGAAGAGATCCCGTTTCCTCTTGATCCTTCTCCAACTCAATGTTCATACATAGACCTCTAATCTCGTGGCAGAGCACATCAAAGACAACAGGCATGCCTGCTTCTAACGCATTTGTACCCTTCACAATCGAATCATAAATTTTGGTTCTACCTTCAACATCATCACTCTTGACTGTGAGAAGTTCTTGCAACATAAATGCAGCACCGTAACCCTCTAGAGCCCAGACCTCCATCTCACCAAATCGCTGGCCTCCTGTACGCGCCTTACCACCAAGAGGTTGTTGGGTGATTAAACTGTAAGGACCAGTTGAACGGGCATGGATTTTGTCATCAATTAAGTGGTGCAGTTTAAGCATATACATAACTCCGACCGAACTTGGTTGGTGGAATGGTTCTCCGGTACGCCCGTCATGTAATTGGACTTTTCCAGCAAATGGGATTTCTGCCAAGATTTCTCTTGCTTTTCCTGGATTTTCACCCGTTTCTTCGAATGTTTTCCTTTTAGCAAGAACTGAATCATTTGACTCTTGGATTGCACCAAGTACTTCTTGCTCAGTTGCTCCATCAAATACGGGGGTAACAGCTTGGAAACCAAGGACCTTTGCAGCCCAGCCAAGATGTAATTCTAACAACTGACCAACGTTCATCCGTGACGGTACACCAAGAGGGTTTAGCAAAATATCCACAGGTGTTCCGTCGTCCATGAACGGCATATCTTCTTCAGGAACAATTCTAGCTATTACACCTTTGTTACCGTGTCGACCAGCCATCTTGTCACCTACAGAAATGGGTCGTTTATTTGCTAGATAAACAACTACCTTTTCCAGAACGCCCGATGGTAATTCATCTCCGCGTTTCATATGTTTAAGTTTTCGTTCGCACTCTTTTTGAAGTGCAGCGATTCTTGGCCAATATTGTTCTTGGACTTTGGTTGCTTTTGCTTTTGTGTCTTTGGATCCCTTTATCCACTTATCAGAAAAACCGTCGATTTGTTCAAGAATAACTTCTGGAATATCTGATATGCCAACTCGCTGCCTTGTCGAAGGGTCGACCATTTCGGTACCTAGGATTTCGTTCATTTCAGAAACCATTTCTCTGAATAGAACGATTGCTTTTTCGTTCATTTCTTCTTCATAGGCATCCATTTTTCTCTTAATCAATTTCTTTTGATCAGCGTCAAGGTGCATTCGTCTGCTGAAGTGGTTTGCACCAATTACAACTCCGCTGCTTCCTGCTGGTACATTGAGGGATTCGTTCTTTACGTCTTCGCCCGCCCGCCCAAAGATTGCATGGAGTAGTTTTTCTTCCGGAGTGAGTTCGTTCTTGCTTTTTGGTACAACTTTACCAACAAGAATATCACTAGGTCCAACCCTTGCACCTAATCGAATGACACCATCCTCATTGAGGTTCATAAGTTGGCGTTCTGAGACATTTGGAATATCACAAGTAAACTCTTCCTTGCCAAGTTTGGTGTCTCGAACTTCAACTTCGTGTGAGTCAATGTGGATTGATGTGAAGACATCGTCTTTAACTAGACGTTCAGAGATTACAATCGCATCTTCAAAGTTATATCCATCAAACGTGTTGAAAGCAACGAGGACGTTCTTACCGATTGCAAGTTCACCATCAACGGTAGAGGCTCCATCAGCGATTATTTGACCTGTCTTAATTCGGTCGCCAAGTTTTACAATTGGTTTTTGAGTCTGGCATGTTCGCTCATTTAGTCGACGGAAGGTTTTAAGGATATATTCGTCAGAGTTATCGATTAGGATTCGGCGTGAATCGACGTAAGTAACCTTACCTCCACGTTTGGCTTTCACAATCATTCCGGAGTAGTTGCCAACGATTTTTTCCATTCCTGTTGCAACTATTGGAGGGTCTGGAATTATGAGAGGCACTGCTTGGCGTTGCATATTTGAACCCATGAGTGCACGGTTTGCGTCGTCATGTTCAAGGAATGGAATAAGTGAAGCGGAAATACCTACGAGTTGTTTTGGCGAGATGTCTACGTAAGCGACTTCGGTTGGATCCACTTGGGTAAGGTCTCCACTTCGCCTTGCAATAACATGCTCGCTATCGATTGCTCCTTTATCGTTCAAGACTTCTGTCGGAGCTAGGACGGTATTCATTTCTTCATCAGCTCGAAGATAGATTACATCATCGTTAGCTTTTTTACGGTTCACTGTTCGATATGGTGTTTGAATAAAACCATATTCATCGATTTGTGCATAAATTCCAAGAGATGCAATTAAGCCAATGTTCGTACCTTCAGGGGTTTCAATCGGGCAAATTCGACCATAGTGAGATATATGAACGTCTCGAACTTCAAAGCCAGCACGTTTACGGTTCAACCCACCAGGTCCAAGAGCGGACAATCGTCTTTCATGCACCAACATGGAGAGCGGGTTTGTTTGGTCAACCACTTGAGAGAGTTCGCTTCGACCAAAGAAGAAGTCGATTGCAGAACTTACGGCTTTGGAGTTAACAAGGTCTGCAACCTTATTAAGTTCGTCCATATCCTTAACGCTCATGCGTTCTTGGACTGTACGCCGAAGTTTTAGGAATCCCTTTCTCATTTCTTCCACAGCAAGTTCGTCTAGGGTACGAAGTCGTCGGTTTCCTAAGTGATCAATATCATCAATGTGGGCGCCTTCTTTTCTAGCACGAAGATCGAGCATATACTCAATAACAGCAATGAAATCGTCGGGACGAAGATGCATAATATCTTCTGGAACATCACGATCAAATTTTCGGTTGATGCGGAATCGTCCAACTTTTCCGAGTCGGTATCGGTTGTCGTCAAAAAACTTGTCAGCAAATAGAGTGCTAGCTTTGTCAACTTGCGGTGGGTTCCCAGGTCGTAGACGTCCGTATATTTTCAGGAGTGCGGCCTGATGCTCGGTTGCATCTGCAAGGAAGTCAAGTTTTTCTACAGTCAGTGTATTTAGAATGATTGGATCGGCGGGATCAGCAATGACTGCAATTTTCTTTATAGGTGAAGCAAGAATAGCGTCGTAAGCATCACCTATTTGGGCGCCGACTTTACAAAGTTCTTCGCCTGTTTCAGAGTCAATAATTAATTCCGCAGAGTAATACTCTGGCTTAATTTTGTTCACCGACATTTCTACAACGTCGTAAAATTTGTCTAAGATTTTTTCAGTTGAACTAAACTCTTCATCTAACGCACGAAGAAATGTTGTCGCGGCAATCTTTGCTGACTGATCGATCTTCATTGCTAAGACGTCTTTCTTAGTAACCTCGATTTCAATCCAAGATCCACGTTCAGGAATAATTCTCGCTTTGTGAAGTTGCCTATCGCCAGTGTCGTCTTGGATGGAGAAGTCAACACCAGGGGAGCGGTGGAGTTGGTTGACGATGCATCGTTCTGAACCGTTGATGATAAATTCACCCCCACCGATGAGGGTTGGTATTTCACCTATGTAAATTTCTTCTTCTAAGACCTCTGCGACACCGTCACGAATAAACCTAACACCAATCTTGAACGGGCGTCCGTAAGTAAGACGTAGTTCTTTACATTCATCGACGGTGTAACGTTCTTCTTCAAGTTTGTAGTACAAATACTCAACTCTCATTGATCCGTCGTAGGCCTCAATTGGAAATACCTCACGAAGGAGTCCTTCGATCCCAATTGGATTTCGTTTTAGTGGCTCAACATCAGATTGAACTAATCGTCCATAGGCTTCACCCTGAACTCGAGTAAGAGGTGGTACAGGAATTGCATCTCCGCGTTTTGAAAAATCGCGTACCGTTTTCATCGACATAAATAAACCTCATAACTGACCATGCCTGCTGTAAAAAACGCAGTTTGTCTGTCTTAAAGTATGTTTTCGTATTTGCTTCCAAGTTGCTGCGACCGCCGCTGCCGAGCCACGTAGGGTATCCGCAATGCGGTTTTTCGACAAGGCAGGGCGGACGAAACTTGAGTTTTTTTTAGAAAAATCTATTTTTTTTCGTAAATTTGATATTTACTTGGAAACAGTAGTTTTGAGGTTGAATTTAAAAAACGGCTGGCGGAGTCGCCAGCCGTTTTAAGTTGTTAGGTAACAGTGGGTTACTTGACTGTAACGCTTGCTCCTGCTTCTTCTAGTGAGGATTTGACTTCGTTGGCTTCGTCCTCTGAGCATTTCTCTTTGATTGCTTTTGGTGCCTCATCAACGAGTGCTTTGGCTTCTTTGAGTCCAAGACCAGTAATTTCGCGAACTACCTTGATAACTGCGATTTTTTTGTCGCCAACTGCTTCTAAAATGACATCAAACTCTGTTTGTTCTTCAGCACCGCCATCACCACCGCCTGCAGGGCCAGCCATCATGACTGCTCCGCCAGCTGCTGGCTCGATACCGTAGGTATCCTTCATGTAATCAGCTAAGTCAACCGCTTGGGTCAACGTCAAACCAGCGATTTTATCGCCTATTTTGCTGATTGCGGCATCAAATTCTTTTGTTGCTGTTGTTTCTTCGCTCATAATTCCATACTCCAATAAAAGTGTCATGCGTGGGAGAGGAGCCACCCTGTGCGACTTTTAACCCAATCGGGCCAGTCCCAAACGCGATGTCGTGTAATCCTCGCTTTGATTAAGCAATCTTTTCGATTGTGTTTCCTTCCTCTAAGCGAGTTCTGATTTCTTTGATAATTCCAAGCAAATTGCTGCCTGGGCTTGTTGTTGCTTTGACCAAATTGTCTGCTGGCGAAAGTACCAGTTGGACAACCGTTGCCTGCGCTTCTTCCTTGGTTGGGAATTCACTTAATCTCTTGACGCCATTGGCGCCTTCAAAGAGTTCACCATCAAGAATTGCTGCTTTGAGTTCGAGTTCTTTGATTTTCTTTGCCCAATCGACAAGGTCGCGAGCGATATCGACGACTGAATTTCCGCCTACAACAAGTGCACATGGACCAGAGAGAGTTGTACATAATGAGTCCAATTCTGTGTCTTGGAATGCTGATTTTGCCAAACTATTCTTAAGTACAGTGATGTGAATGTCTTTTTTAAGTAAATCAACACGCAAATCGTTGTTTTCGTTGGCTTCAATACCGCGAATATCGACTACTAAGGCGTTGCCAACATCCCCAAACCGACGTTTATACTCGGTTACAATCATATCTTTAATGGGTTTACTCATTACTTAACTCCTCTTATAGCAACTTAAGTTACACAGCAATCTTTACGCTAGGGGTCATTGTTGCGCTAAGAGCACAGTTTTTGACGAATTCGCCTTTAACTGCGGCTGGTCTTGCTTTAGTTATTAAATTTACAAAATATTCTAGGTTTTCAACTAGATCTTCTTCTGAAAAACTCATTTTTCCAATGATACAGTGGATGTTTCCACCGTCATCGTTTCGATATTCAACTTTACCAGCAGCGAATTCTGCAACTGCTGTCTCAATATCTGGGGTAACAGTTCCCGCTTTTGGTGATGGCATGAGACCCTTGGGACCCAATTGGCGTCCTAATTTACCAACAAATCGCATCATATCTGGGCTAGCGATGGCTACGTCAAAGTCGAGCCATCCACCCTCAATTTTCTTGACTAGGTCTTCCGAACCTGCTTCAATTGCACCAGCAGCTTTTGCTGCTTCAACTTTGTCAGAAGCGCAGAAACATGCCACCCTAGCGGATTTTCCCACACCTTTTGGCATCGAAACAGAACCACGTAGTTGTTGGTCTGCTTGACGTGGATCGATCGAAAGGTGCATAACAATCTCGACTGTTTGGTCAAATTTGCGTTTTGGGTAGGTTTTTAGGAGTTTTACGGCCTCTTGAATGGAGTGTGGCTCCTTGCCTTTTGCAACTATCTCTTTGCAAGCTTTTTGTGATTTTGTTAATTTAGCCATTGCTTACGCTCCCTCCACTGTGACGCCCATAGATCGGGCTGTGCCTTCAATTATTTTCATCGCTGACTCGATTGTGGCTGCGTTGAGGTCTTCCATTTTTTCTTCAGCGATTGCTTTTACCTGTTCTTTGGTCACAGAACCCACTATTTCAGTGTGTGGGACGCCAGAACCCTTTTCGATTCCTGCAGCAGTCCGAAGAAGAACAGCAGCAGGAGATGATTTAATTTCAATGTCAAAGGAACGATCTTGGTAGACGGTAATAATGCAACCTACCACTTTGCCACCTAGTTCTCTTGTTCTATCGTTGAATAATTGAATGAATTGTCCAGGATTAACGCCGTTTGCGCCAAGTGCTGGACCTAGTGGAGGTGCTGGGGTGGCTTGTCCACCTGGTGCGAGCACCTTGAACTGTTTTTCTATCTTTTTGGCCATTTTAATCTCCTGCCTTCCACCAACATCTGTTGTGATCGCTGGCCAGCAATACACAATGCAGTGGTCGTAACGGTGTTTATTGTGAGCCACGTACTGTACCAAAGTCCACCAAAGTGAGCAACCGCTCTAGAAGTTTTTCATCTGCTGCAATGATAATTTGACTCAGAGCCACATTAATTATTAATTTTGCTACGAATCATAATATTTATATGTTTTGGGACAATGATGGGATTCTGGCGTACTCTATGGAGGTATGGCGAGCGGAACTAATTTAGTAATCGAGACGCTGCATGGTCCTGAGAATTTGACCTTACCATTAGAGGGCGACAAACCACTTGCAATTGGGAGAGGGCAAGAAAACGATTTTGTTTTAGCTTCTGGTAAAACGGTCTCAAGAAAACACGCACTTCTAAAACCAATGGGGACTATTTGGAAACTTCAGGATATGAAGTCAAGACATGGGACCTTTTTGAACGGCATCAAGTTAAAACAAGGTCGAGAAGTTCAAATACGGTCCAGTGACCTTATCACAATTGAACCATTTACATTTGAAGTTGTTGACAAAAATGAAGACAAGCGATTTTCCGAGTCGTTTGATGATGCAAACACTCTTGGTGGAACTGCTATTGTGCAAATCGACCAAACTGGCGAGGGAGTTGTTATTGCTCAAGAGCGGTTAACTGCTTTGCTGAACTGTAGCCAATCGATACATGCTGTGACAAGCGTGCAAGCTGTTGCAGAAATACTCGCCACTGCTGCTCAAGCAGGAACAATGTTTAGCAATATCGCGATTGTTCGCCCTGCAAGTGGGGGAAGAGTTGAAGTACTTGCTGCTTTGGGTGAAATAGCCCTGCAAGGGCAACTAAATCTAAGTAGGTCCCTGTTAGATGCAGCACTTGAGGGAGAACCAGTCCGGTATCTAAAGGAACAACTCGTCGATGAACAGGTACAAAGTATCATGCATCACAACATCGACGAAGCAGTATGTATTCCAATTAAACTTGGGAGTACCGTGGTGGGGTGCATTTACCTTGATAACCGTAATGGTCTAAACAATGGCAAATCTTCTGAGGAAGATATTGAATTTTGCAAAGCATTAGCAGAAATCGCCATGCTTGCGATTTCTAATCTTAAACGGCTCGATATTGAATTAAGGCATGCTGAAGAAAGACACAGTTTTCTTCTTGGAACTGTTTCAGCACTTGTTTCGGCAATTGATGCCAAAGATACATACACATGTGGACATTCTGAACGAGTCGCATGGCTTTCTAAAGAACTTGCTGCAAAGTTAGGACTCGATGCAACAACCGTTGAACAAATTCACATTTGCGGTTTAGTGCACGATATAGGAAAGATTGGTATTTCTGAATCCATTCTTCGCAAGCCAGCAAAGTTAACCGATAAAGAATTTGATTTAATTCGAGCGCATCCAGTAATTGGGGAAAATATCTTAAAAGATGTATTCCAATTAAAACCTGTTTTGCCGGGAGTTCGATCACATCATGAACGTTGGGACGGCAAGGGATATCCAGACGGAACACACGGCGAAGAAACACCAATGTTTGGGAGAATACTTGGGATTGCAGACGCATTTGATGCAATGTGTTCCTCAAGGGCATACCGTAAAAAGTTAGACCGTAAAGAAGTTCTTGATGAAATTACTGCGTGTTCTGGATCTCAATTTGATCCAGAACTTGTAAGATTGTTTTTAACAATTGACTTTATTCACTATGATGTGATGATTGATTTTCATATTACACAAGCATCAGGCGAATGAAGTTTGTAGAGCGAGTGCGCAAAACATTTTTATACCAGTTCTAATTGCGTCGTCGTTGAAATCAAATGCTGGGTGGTGCAGGGTTGCGATTTCTTTTTTACCTTCAGGCAGTAAACCAAGCGCAAAGAAACAAGAAGGTACTTTTTGACAGTAGTATGAAAAATCTTCACCTCCCATTACAGGATTTTCAAATGGAAGGACTCTTTCTTGTGGAAGTGTTGATTGTGCAATCTCAAAGAAAGTGTCCACCGCATTTTTGTCATTACGAGTAACAGGGTAGCCATCACGTAAATTGATAGTCGCAGTACATCCATGTGCTTTAGATACACCCTCAACGATTTCTTGGAATCGCTGTTTAGCCATAGTACCTGTTGATTCCTCTAAATAGCGCATCGTGCCAACTAGTTTGGCTTCTTCTGGAATGATGTTGTGTGTAGTGCCACTATGAAACTGGGTAATCGAAACAACGAGTGCATCAAGTGGGTCGGTGTTTCTAGAAGTAAGTTGTTGCAATGATGACACAACATTTGCAGCGCATACGATTGGATCTTTGCAGAGATATGGGAATGCCGCGTGGCCACCTTTGCCATGTATTGTTACTGAGACCCCGATGTCTGCTGCAAGCATTGGACCAACTTTTGTTGCAACATGATGTAGTGGTAATTGTGGCCAACCATGCAGTCCAAACATCATTCCAATTTTTGGTCCAAGAAGTGAACCGTCAAGGCAGCCATCGAGGACCATCTGTTTTCCGCCACCTCCACCTTCTTCAGCCGGTTGAAACAAAAACGAAACGGGATTTGGAAGTGGTTGTTCTTTTGCAATTTGTGCTAGTACCTTCGCGGTGCCAAGCAAAATTGATGTATGCCCATCGTGCCCACAGGCGTGCATACACCCTTCATGAACTGATTTCCAATCAAAAGTGTTTTCTTCTTTTATAGGTAGCGCGTCGATATCTGCACGTAACCCGACAGCGCTAGTGCCCTCACCTTCAATATGAGCAAGAACACCAGTTCCTTTCGCAAGTCCAGATTTAAATTGGATGTTTTCAGTTCTAAGAAAATCCTGGATAACTTTGCTAGTTCGAACTTCTTCGTAACCAAGTTCGGGATGTGCGTGTAAGTCGTGCCTTATCTCTACGATTTCGTCAAGAACAGCATCTATGCGAGCGTCGATTGTGGTTTCAATTGTGTTCATGTTTTAAGGGTAGAAAGACCAAGTTCGGTTCGTTCTGTATTAAGCCAAGTCAATGCTGAATTTTCATGTGCTACTATTTTCAATAACTGCGTTGCTGAAATTTGTAATTTGTTTGCTGCTTCATTCATTTCAAAATCAAATGCGAAAATAATATCTAAAGCCTCAGCAAGGATGTTTGGATAATCATGATGCTTTGGGTTTATCGCTAGTTGTGTTTCAGTGCGTCTGCTTTCCCAAAGTTTGGAGTTTTTATAAGTGTCCACATCTATTTTTCTTCTCAATTGTACTGCGAGTATTCTTCTTAGACGACTGATTGCCATTTTTCGGTTTTCGCTTTGCCTTCTTCGTTCTGTTGCTTCACCGCTAATTCCAGTTGGTACGTGAGTAGCACAGCAAGCAGTTGCCTTCCTGTTTCTATGTTGACCTCCGGGTCCACTCGCTCTTCCAAAGTCCAGAGTTACTTCTTTTAATAAGGATTCTTCATCAAGAATAGCAGGGTGGTTTCCTTCGATTATTTTGTGACCAGTTGATTCAAATGCACTAAGCGGAGGTAGAAGTGAGTTGTGTCGGCTCGATTTTTTGTTTTTGTGTGTTTTCATAAAAAATACTATGACGCAATGCCTTTAGGTGAGGCGGTAATATTGAGTTGGTCACGGTGACCAATCTCATACAAGTGGTATCCGAGCCCTGCAATCATCGCTGCGTTGTCAACGCAAAACTTGAAATCAGGTAGGTGGATTGGGATGTTTGAACTTGCAGCAGTTTCCTCAAGTTCTTTTCGCAGAAGAGAGTTAGCAAGAACACCTCCACCTGCAACAATACATCTTACATCATTGTCTTCAAGGGCGTGTTGTAAGCCATGTACAATTGCGCCGACAGCTGCTTGTTGAAATGATGCTGCCCAATCACAAATCTCTTGTTCAGTCAAATCGGAGACCTCTTTTGGAAATACAATTTTGCCTTCTTTTCGGTTTGGGTTGCCGCGAACTCCGTAAAGGAGAGCGGTCTTCAGACCGCTAAAGGAAAAGTCAGGGCGGCATCCTCTTGTTTTCGGTCTTGGTAATTTATAACGAGGTGTTCCCTTTGCTGCTGCTTTATCAATCCTTGCTCCGCCAGGCCAGCCCAAACCAAGGATTGATGCGGCTTTATCAAATGCCTCGCCAGCAGCGTCATCAATAGTTTTTCCTAAACACTCTGCGCTATTTGCATCTTGTAATAGTAGTAGGGAAGTATGTCCTCCTGAAACAACAATGCCAAGTGCTGGGTATGTAACTTCTTCTCCACTTAGAAAGGGTGCAAAGAGATGTGCAACGACATGATCAACAGTGATAAGTGGCTTGTTTAGAGTCCATGCTAAAGCCTTTGCTGCGGATACCCCAACTAGAAGTGAACCAATTAATCCAGGTCTATTTCCAACAGCGATTGCATCTATGTCTTGGAGTTCTATCCTTGCATCTTTAATAGCTCGTGAAACAACAGGAAGAATTCTTTCTAAATGTGCGCGGCTTGCTATTTCAGGAACTACACCTCCATATTCATTATGCAATTCATCTTGAGATGCGACAATGTTGGATTGCACAACACGACCATTTTCAACAACTGCTGCTGCTGTTTCATCGCAACTTGATTCTATACCTAATATAAATGTCATTGACTTATTCCCCCCAATGATGTTATTCCTGTTGATCGGAAGTTTCTTTATCAGTTATGGACTCAAGCCGCAATGAGTCAAGTGCTGATTCAACGCTTCCTCCTTCGATTCGCCAAGTGCCAACAATGTTTCCATCTTTATCGGTGAGTGTAACAACAGCATTTTCTAAGTTTGTGTCTGCTGGAATTAGTGATTCATTTTCCTCGTCTAGTTCCGTTTGTAATTCGACGAGTTGTTTGTCTACAGCGATGAGTTCTTTGAGAATATCTATTCGTTCTTTTGCGAGTTCGTTAACAGCTTCGCTAATACCTGCAACTACTGGTTTTTCATCTGAAAGTGTTGGCCAAGTATTCTTTTCGACTTTATCGCGAATTGCAATGAGACCTTGAGCAAGTTGATGGTCGTTCAAAATATTTTCAATCCAATCAAGATCACCACAAATAAACGACTCTGGTTCGTCATCAGTAATGACTGTGTATGGTTCTCGGCTTTTAAATCGTTCACTAGCCTCTTTGCGTGTTTCAAGAATAACGAGACCTTCATTTGGGTCGACGCCCCAAAGACCACTATCTTCTGAAAGTTTTTTGTCGATAGTTCGCCCATTGGCGAGATCATACCTTGCAGTTGTAAATTTCAACATTCCTCCAGAAGTTAACTCAAGAACTTCTTGCACAGAACCCTTGCCAAAAGTTCGCATTCCAAGGACAGCAACTCGATCGTTTGCTTGCAAACTTCCTGCGACAATTTCAGAGGCAGAGGCGGAGTTATTATTAACAAGCAGAAGAATTGGAACGCCGCGTAAAACGTGTTCTGGCTTTGCTTCCCAAGACCGCTGTGGTTCAGCACGCCCAGTTACGGTGACTATGGTTCCAGAATCAAGAAACATATTCGAAATAGCAATGGCAGCAGAAAGTGATCCGCCTGGATTGTCTCTAAGATCTATTACAAGACCTTTAATCTTTCCTCCTTGTTCGGCTTCTTGCAGTGCCTCAATAAGTTCAACTGGAGTCGTCTCATTAAACTGCCTTATGCGAATGTAGGCAATACTCTTCTCATCATCAAGGCACCAAGTCCATTCATGGTTTCTGCGGATTAATCCAAAAACACTTTTGGACTGAATATGCCCACGTGAAATTGTAATCTCTTCTTTTGTCTCATCTTTGTGGCGAACAAAAACATCAACGGTGGTTCCAACAGGACCAGTAAGGCGTTCGATTAACTTTTCTATAGTCGAATTGTTTGCGGGCTCACTATCGATTAATTCAACGACGTCACCTGCCTTTACTCCCGCCTTAAGCGCTGGTGAATTTTCCATTGGAGTAATTACGACAAGTTCACCATCAATCATTCGAACTTCAGCCCCAATACCTGCATAATCACCTTCAAGGTCTTTAATAAATGCTTCTTCTTTTTCATCTGGCACGAAAAGAGCGTAAGGATCATCAAGCGATTCAATCATCCCTTCAAGAGCAGCTTTTTGCATGTTCTCTTCATCTGGTAGATTTAAATGTCTATCAACCAATACACCACGAACATCGATTAGTGGATCGAACCATTCGTAACTTGGGGATGCACTTGTGATTGCTATTGTGACTTGCACAATCGCTAACGTTGCTAGTAAAACTAACATAAATGGCATTAGTCGTGATTTTTTAGACATACGCGAAATTCCTATTTTCCCCCGTGTAATAGTTTTAAATGAATGTGTGATTAATAGTTCTTTCTGCATACTACAATACCACGATAGAAAGAGAACTGCGAGTAGTATGGCAATAGAACAACGAGAAGATTTAAATGTAGTTGCTGAACGTGCTGTTTTAGTTGCACTGACCTTGCGAGGGGAGCATATTTCTATTGATGATCGATTTTCTGAACTTTCTGCATTAACAGAGTCAGCGGGCGGTGTAGTAGTGGGCTACATAACTCAAAAACGACGACTACCACACGGAAAAACATTTATCGGCAAGGGAAAAGTCGCTCAGTTAAAAGCACTTGCTGACTCGCTTGATGCAACGATTATCATTTTCGACCACGATATGACTCCTTCTCAAATCAGAAATCTTGAGGAGGTATTAGAACGCAAAATTATTGACCGAAGCGAACTGATACTCGATATTTTTTCAAGCCGCGCCTCTACGGCAGAAGCGAAATTGCAAGTTGAGATTGCTCAACTTGAATATACGTATCCTCGGCTTCGTGCTATGTGGGATCACCTTGGTCAAGTTACTGGCGGGGCTCCTGTTGGTATTGGAACACGAGGACCCGGTGAACAACAAATTGAAATAGATAGGCGGCTTGTACAAAGACGATTGAAACAGTTGAGGGGGGAACTTGAAGAAATTCAACAGCGTTCCCTGCGAGAAGTAGAAAAACGGAACAACGATTACTTTACCGTTGGTTTGGTTGGCTATACAAATGCAGGAAAGTCAACTCTTTTCAATGCGCTAACTTCAGGTGGTGCGTGGGCGCACGACCAACTCTTTGCAACTTTGTCAACACGAATTGAACGCTGGGAACTTGGTGGTGGAACTGGTGTGATGCTATCCGACACGGTTGGGTTTATTAGACGACTCCCACACCATCTAGTTGCTAGTTTTCGGTCGACGCTCGAAGAAACGATTCACTGTCAATTATTGTTGATTGTGCTTGATGCATCTGACCAAAACGCTATGTCTCAACTTGAAACCGTTGAAAAAACGTTAAAAGATATTGGTGCTGAACATCAACCACGCCTTTTAATTCTTAACAAAATCGATCAACTTGAAGACCAGTCAGGTAAATTGATTTGGGTTTCTCGATGCCCTGAAGCAATCCAAATTTCGTCTATTACCAAAGAGGGTACAGAAGAACTTGCCTCGGAGGTACGCTCTGCTGTTGTTGGTTCTATAAGAGAAGTCATTCTTTCGCTTCCAAGCAAGTCCAGCAAGGCAATTGATTTTTTAGAGAAACGAACCAAGGTTATTGAACGTTCTTGGGAGGATGACCGTTCTATTTACAAGGTTCAAATTGGTCGTAACCAAATTGAACAAATACTTTCAAGAGAGCGAGATGTATGTATAGATGGTGTACCTGCTTCTGAAGTAATTGAAGAGGTATGGGCTCCACCTCAAGAAAATGGTGCCTGCTGTCACCTTCCACCACACCGGTTTGATAGTTAAACTGTTTGCATGCGAAGCGCAGGAGAGCATTTTGACACCTAGTGATTTAGGGCTTGATAAATTCGCGCACGATTTGAACCCCGCGATTGTTGGAATGATTCGTTCTTGGCAAGGAGATCCCGAACTTGACAAGTTATACCATCGACTTCAAGCACGACATAATCGAAGAGGTTTTTTGGACTCATTCGCTGAAGCGTTGGTAGCGGTCCACGCAAGAAAGAAAGGATGTTCAATCGAAGTAGAGGTGCCAACACCATCTGGTAAAACCTGCGATATGTTAATTCAACGAGATGGGGTGAAGTTGTTTGTACACGTAAAGCGGTTAGCGAGTAATAGACCAAGTCATGCGCGGTTAAAAATTTCATCTCGATTACGAATTCTTGAATGTATCCGAAAGCCATGGATAGTAAAAGTTAGATGGAATGAAAAACTCGATGATGATTTGATGCAAGCATACGTGACAGATGCGGCTTCATTTATCGAGAGCGCACGACTTGGAGATGAGCACGTTGTCCGCGACGATGAAGGAAATGAAATTGGTGGCGTAAAAATTATGGCACCAAATAACGAGAAAAGGGTCTCGCTTGTGATTGGGTTACAAAGTGGATTTGTTGATGACTCTCCTAGGGTCTTGCGGTTATTGCAACGTGCCCAAAAACAATTCATGCCCAAAGAAGCGAACCTCATTCTAGTTTGCACTCAGCACATTGACGGTGTGAATGATGTTAACAATGCATTACTTGGATCACACGTAGAACGATGGGACGAACGACCCTCAAAAGGGTCAAGGGTTGCTCACGGCAGAGGAGATGATGGCTTTTGGCAAGAAAACCAAATGTTAGAATCACAGATATCAGGGTGGTTTTGGCTTGCTCCAATGCATGGTGAATACCAAGGGAAATTGTGGGTGAGGGAGAAGTGCGATTTGCCTGAAGAAGTCATTAAATTGGCTGAGGATATCTTTTCTCAGAACTAAGACCTTGGTATTATGAATTGTTCTCTTACCTGAAAGGAACTTTGAAATGAGCGATCCAAGATACTCAAAACTAGCAGACCTACTCATCAATTACTCAATATGTTTACGGGAAAGAGAAAACCTTCTAATTGAAGCGTTTGATATGCCGCGCACAATGGTAATTGAACTTGTAAAAGCAGCCAAGGAAGTTGGTGGAATACCCCACGTTGCGATTCGTGATGGTCGAATAATGCGAGCTCTTCATGATGAGTCCACTGACGAGCAGTATGAAATTTGGTCGGAATACGATTTAGAGCGGATGAAACGGATGGACGCATATTTGGGAATGCGTGGTTCTCATAACGTTAGCGAACTAAGTGGTCTTGATGCCAAGAGAATGCAATCTTGGGGGAAAATATACGGAACACCTGTGCATATGAAAGAACGGCTTAACAATACTCGTTGGTGTGTTCTTCGGTGGCCAACTCCGGGAATGGCACAACTTGCGGACATGAACACTGAGGCGTTTGAAGATTTTTACTTTGATGTTTGTACCCTTGACTACAGTTTGATGGCAGACGCAGCAGATAAGTTAGTTGAGGTAATGAATGCTACGGACCAAGTGCATATTCAAGGTCCTGGCGAGACGGATTTAACCTTTTCTATCAAAGATATTCCAGCAATTCCATGTTGCGGGAAGTTGAACATTCCTGATGGAGAGGTTTTTACTGCTCCTGTTAAGAACTCCGTGAACGGTGTAATCCATTTCAACACACCATCTATTTATCGTGGTTATTCATTTGAAAATATTCGACTTGAATTTAAGGATGGAAAAATCGTAGGATGTTCTGCTGATCAGGGAGGCGAGCACTTAGAAGATATATTTAATTCGGATGATGGGGCTCGATTCGTTGGTGAGTTTGCAATTGGGTTTAACCCATATATAAAAGAAGCGATGAAAGATATTTTGTTTGATGAAAAGATTGCTGGCTCGTTGCACTTTACACCGGGAAACGCATATGACGATGCTTGCAATGGGAATAAATCAGAGGTGCACTGGGATCTTGTCTTGATTCAAAGACCAGAATACGGTGGTGGAACTATCGAGTTTGATGGTGAGGTTATTCGTAAAGATGGAATCTTTGTAAAAGACGAATTACTTGGTTTAAACCCTGAAAACCTCGTTGGTGAAGAGTGCACGGTCTCAATTTGAGCCCTATAACAATGACAGACCACACAGACGTTATTGCTTGACCCTATTGGAATATTCAGGCATAAACAATGGTGTAGTTTGCGTTGATGGGAGTCGATGTGTGCTCCATGGAGCATATAAACGCATGGAAGAATTGTCGAACCCTTCTCCTTGGAGAGGTTCTTGTCGAGCAGGGATTGCTCAGTGAGCACGATGTTCGTTCTATTTTGGAACAACAGCGAAAAACGGGGAGACCTTTTGGTGAAATTGCCGAAGCGCTTTGCAACATCTCTCTGGAAGCGATTGAAGAAGCATGGTCATATCAATACGCATGCAATGCGCCAACCATCGATCCATTGACATTCATGCCAAGATCGGATGCAAAATTAATAGTTTCTACAAGACAAGCGTGGCAATTTCGTTGTTTGCCTATGAATCTTGAGGGCGAGACCCTTGTTCTAGCAACAACGCAAAAGCACTTGCAACGGGCGTTGAAATTTGCAACGAGAGTTCTAGACAGGCCATCGTATTTTATGATGACTACGGAAGGGCGACTCGCTACTGCATTATCTGAGCATTATCCGCTTGGTGGAATGAATGCTGCAAATGCAACCAACGACACCATGAAACGGCTACTTCACAAAATGCGAGTCGATCGTCTGCGCGAAGCCGGATAAAGCAAAAAACGACCCGCGGGATTGTTTAATGGCGAAACCCGGACTTGAACCGGGGACACCTGCATTTTCAGTGCAGTGCTCTACCAACTGAGCTATTTCGCCGTAATTTGAATGGAAGCGTACCCGACCGAGCCACTTGCATCAAGCGAAGATGTACCGAACATTGATGTTTCCGAGCAATTCTTTTTGTACATCATCCATGACTGGAAAGTCATTTCTCCACTTTCGAGCCACATGAGGGTCGATTGTTGTACTTATTGTTGCTTCTTCAGTTTTACATGCTTCTCCAAGAATTTCTCCAAGTGGCGAAACTACCAAAGAGAGACCTCCCCATGTCGCAAGAGAGTCCTTGCCGACGCGATTGCTTGCAACTATGAAAGCTTGATTTTCAAGGGCACGGCCTATGAGGAGCGATCGCCAATGTTCGATTCTTGGAAGTGGCCAACTTGATGAAACGGTAAAGACGTCTACTCCTTCGACGCCTGCAGGTCTCCAAAGTTCTGGAAACCTTACGTCGTAACAAATCATTGGGCAAACTTGACACCCACCAATGTCAACAACAATTAGTTCATTACCATTGTCGTAATACGCGCTCTCGTTGAGCGGATTGCAGGTGAATACTTTGGTATAGGTTGCAACGTTTTTTCCCTCAGGTGAGCAAATCGAAACGCAGTTTTTCCCCCGACCATCAACGAAGTCAGCCCATCCGACTTGTATCCAAATTCCAAATCGATTGGCGAGTTGGCATGCCCACTCCACGGTTCCAATACCAGCAATTTTGTCAAGTTTCATTGACCAACCTGTATCAGTCATTTCTTGTAGAACAAAGAAATCGCCTTGCTCTTGGGTAGTTTGTTCTATTTGTTTTTCAATGTTGATGCGGGTTGCTTCGTAATCATCTTGAACTACGTCGTGTTGAAGAGCATGAAATTGCATACGAGGATTGTAACTTCTGGTAGTGTGCTTATATGAAGGGCGCAAGGCGATTGTTGATAATCTTAGGGGCGTATATCTTCAACGTTGCACTCATTATCGTTATTGTTGTGTTAGAACAGTGGTTTAGTGAATCAACGGTCAGATTACCTTGGGCGTTTACGCTTGTTACTTCGGCAGTTATCGTTGGAACGCAAATTATTTTTGTCATTCCCATTGTGCGTCCGCCCACTCTTTCAAGCTATGGAAAATCATTGCACGTGAGCATGCTGCTTGCTGCTCTCTTTGGTGGAATTTGTACTCTTGCTTTTGCCACCGCCTTGTATTCACTAGTCATGACGATCTTCTTGGATTTTCAAAAACAAGACCAAATTACAGAACATTTTTTTTGGTATTTTCTGCTTAGCGCTTGGGTTTTCTGGTCGGTATTACTCCTTATTTTTGTAAAAAGAGCTCCAAGGGATGCGGGACCACTCGTTCGAGTAACTGGAGGGTTGTTTGCCGGTTCGTTGATAGAATTGCTTTTGTCCATTCCTCTGACAATATTGGTTGCAAGACGATCGGACTGTTACTGTGCGACTGGATCGTTCTTTGCGCTGATGTTATCCACGTTCGCAGCTTTGTGGCTCTTTGGTCCTTTTATGGTGATTCTGCTCGTTTGGCGAAAAAGACCTTGGGGAAAAGACCACTGCCTTTCTTGTGGTTATCCTCGAAAAGTGACTGACTCAGTTGTTTGTAGTGAGTGCGGCAACGATTTATTAACCCAGGGTTAATTAATTCGCTGATTAATTAACCCTGGGTTAATAAAAGGGCGACCGACGGGACTTGAACCCGCGACATCCAGGATCACAACCCGGTGCTCTACCAACTGAGCTACGATCGCCATAGGGGATTGGGGAAGGGTATCCGCAACGTGATGATTGGTCAATACTCGTGTATTATTGCTTGGTTTTCAACTAATTAAAAAGTACAAAAAATGTCGAGTGTGAGGTAGAATATGTGGTTTCAGTAATAACCATACCAGTTAACTTTTTACAAGAGAAATACCATGAAAACAGCAACTAAACGCCTTGATTTTCCCGGTGTAACAATCCATTCTAATCTCTCTACTGCAAAACTTATCGAGACCTCACTTTCTAGAAACGAGGGTGTTCTAGCGTCAAATGGTGCGCTTTGTTGTGATACGGGAGATCGCACAGGGCGTTCACCAAACGACAAGTTTGTTGAAGACACTGCTGGTGTACACGATGCAATTGCGTGGGGCAGTACTAACTGCCCAATTACTCCGGAAAATTTTGCAAAAATTGAAGCGATGGCCACAGAATACCTTGGCAAAAAGGAAGAACTTTTCCGCTTTGATGGTTTCGCTGGTGCAGACGAAAGGTATAGATTAAACGTTTCGGTTGTTACGGAAGAGGCATGGCACAGTTTGTTTGCATCGACTATGTTTATTCGCGCTGAAAATTTGACAAACTTTGAGCCAGATTGGACAATCATTAACGCTTGTAATTTAATCATTGATGATTACGAAAATTACGGATTGAATAGCGGTGTTTGTGTAATTCAATCAATGGAACAAAAGAAAGTTGTCATTTGCGGCACTCGTTATGCAGGCGAAATTAAAAAATCAATTTTCTATGCAATGAACTTCGACATGACCGAAGCAGATGTTTTTCCAATGCACTGCTCAGCAAACGTTGACAAAAATGACGACGCAAATGTAGCACTCTTCTTTGGTCTAAGCGGTACGGGGAAAACAACACTTTCAGCTGACCCAAATCGCCCATTAATTGGCGACGATGAACATGGATGGAGCGACGACGGAGTATTTAACTTTGAGGGTGGTTGCTATGCAAAATGTATTAAGTTAACCAAAGAAGGCGAACCACAAATTTGGGATGCGATTAAATTTGGTGCTGTATTAGAGAATATCGTGCTTGATAGTGATTCACGGGTACCTGATTATGACGATGGTTCAAAGACCGAAAACACCCGTGTTGCATATCCCGTTGATTTCATTCCAGACGCAATTATTCCAAGCGTTTGTGGACACCCCAAAAATGTTATCTTCTTGACCGCGGATGCATTTGGCGTCCTGCCACCAGTTAGCAAGTTGACTTCTGAGCAAGCAATGTACTATTTCATTAATGGGTACACATCAAAACTTGCTGGAACAGAAGCGGGAATCACCGAACCACAGCCAAACTTTAGCCCTTGCTTTGGTGGACCATTCCTTCCGCGTCCACCGATGGATTACGCGCACTGGCTAGCAAAACGAGTTGAAGAACAAGATGCTCATGTTTGGCTATTAAATACAGGTTGGACAGGGGGTCCGTATGGAACTGGGAAACGATTTAGTTTGCAGTGGACAAGAGCGTTTGTAACGGCAATTCTCGATGGTTCACTTGCTAAGGTTGACTATGAGAAACACCCCATTTTTGGGTTACATATTCCAACAAGTGCTCCAAACGTGCCTTCTGAGGTTCTTGATCCTCGCCGTACTTGGCAAGATGGGTCGGATTACGACTCAAAGGCAAAAGAATTAGCCAATAAGTTCAGGACAAATGATCAAAAATATGACATGACGGATGTCGTAAGAGCCGCTGGCCCAATAGTTTAGCAGTTTGCCTACATTTACACTTTCGAGCGTTATCGGTCGCAAAGATTGCAAAATCCTTGCGACCGAACGTTTTTTCGTCATAAACCTTGCCTTCAGAGTAAATCCACGCCTTTGCATGGACGAAGCAAGTTCTGTCGTCAATTCGCATTGAGAAGCGACTAACAAGAACTTACATGAAAGGTAATTTGGAAATGAACCCATTCGACAAAGATGTACTTACAACCGGCGAAGTTGCAAAAATTTGCAACGTAGCAGCTCGAACAGTTAGCAAGTGGTTTGACTCAGGGCAGATAGATGGCTACCGAATTCCCGGTTCAAAAGACCGTCGCATTCCGGTGCAATCACTGATGAACTTTATGCAAGAGCACGGTATTCCGCTTGATGGCTTGATGGCTGGCAATACTCGCGTTCTTGTTGTTGATAGTGACGACGACGTTGTGAATACGCTTGAACGTGTATTTAGTGAACAGACAGAATATGTAGTCGAGTCATGTACGAATCCATTTGCTGCAGGTGTTGAGTGTGAACGGTTCCGTCCGCATGTCATGCTGTTTGATTTATCGTTTTGTGAAGAAAATGATTATGCGTCTTTCACGAAGAGTTTGAGAAAAGGCGACGAAATGCAAGCAATGAAAATAATCGCAATGAGCGGCCGTCTCACTGACGGGCAGTCAACTCGGTTAACGTGCAGTGGATTTGACGGTGTACTTCGTAAGCCATTTACGGTAAGGCAAGTCATCGATTCGATAGAAAACGCTGTTGCTCTAGTGTATTAACCCATAACTCCTTTCCTTTCTGGTTTCTCCAAACCAGTGTGTGATACGCGAGCCCGCTTTTAGCGGGCTCGTGTTGTTTGGTACAATAGGTTTCTATGCAAATATGCATGCTTCAACTTAACCCGACGGTCGGCGACATTGAGAGAAATATGAACCGCATCATTGATGCTGCGAAATCATTGGATGCCGAGATTATTATCACCCCAGAAATGTCGATTTGCGGATATCCACCAAGAGATTTGCTTTGTTGCCATGACTTTGTACAAGCATGCGAAGAAGCAGTTCAAAACATTGCACAAGTATGTAGCGACAAAACGATTATTGTTGGGCATCCACGCAGAGACATTGCAAGTGGTCGACTGCGTAACAGTGCGAGTGTTTTGCAATTTGGAGAAATTGTTGCCGTTTCTGATAAGCAGTTACTTCCAAGTTACGACGTGTTTGACGAGAAACGATACTTTGAGCAGGGGCAAGATATTTGCACGTTTGAACTTGATAACATCAAGATTGGCATTGCTATTTGCGAGGACTTTTGGCGCGGATTTGATGCAAGCGCAGCACCGACGTACGACAACAACCCTGTTCAACAATTGATTGATGCAGGTTGTAAGTTGATAATTTCTCCAAGCGCTTCTCCCTTTGTTGTTGGTAAACATGTAGCTCATCTCGAATACTCACTTGACCTTGCAAGTGAGCATAAAGTTACGATTGCTATGTGCAATCAAGTTGGCGGGAATGATGATCTTGTCTTTGACGGCGGTTCGTTCGTAGTTTCACCAAACGGAATCCTTGGCACAATGAAACGTTTTGATAAAGACGAAGTTGTTATTGACTTAGACGCACCATCAATTTCACAACCTTTAGATCATTGCGACGATGAAGAACGTTTCAATGCACTTGTTCTTGGTACAAAAGATTATTTTCAAAAAACAGGTCATGCTAAGGCATTGCTTGGACTTTCAGGTGGAATTGATTCAGCACTTGTTGCAACTATTGCAGTTGCAGCACTTGGCAAAGATAGTGTAACGGGGCTGCTAATGCCATCACGTTTTTCATCCATTGGTTCCGTTGAAGATGCGGAACAACTCGCAAGAAATCTTAGTATGGAGATACACACGCTTCCTATCGAACATCTTCACGAAGCGTTTGAACGAACAATGAGCGATAGTTGTTTGGAATCAACGGGGCTTTCTGCAGAAAATGCACAAGCGAGAATTCGAGGTTTGTTGTTAATGGCTCGTGCGAACCAAGATGATGGTTCTCTTCTTCTTGCAACTGGAAATAAATCAGAATTAGCAGTTGGCTATAGCACTCTCTATGGAGATATGTCTGGTGCGATTTCTACGATTGGTGATATTTATAAGACGGATGTTTGGTCAATGGCGAATTGGATTAATTCAAATTACCAAACGTATGGTTTTGCAACACCACCAATCCCTGAATCATCAATTAATAAACTGCCTTCCGCAGAATTACGGCCTACTCAGTGTGACCAGGACTCGTTACCAGAGTACGACGTCCTTGATTCAATCTTGCGGCTTCACGTCGACTTGGACATGGGTATCGATGAGATTGAAGAAGAACTTGGATTGCCTTTAGAATTCATATCAAAAGTTGTTCGTATGGTTGACATATCACAATTCAAACGAGATCAAGCAGCAGTGATACTCAAAACATCACCGCGTTCTTTTGGTCGGGGACGTAGAATGCCAATCGTCATGCAAAGAAATTGGGCAACTTCAAGAGAGACCACATGACTATTCAAAAGTTGCCAACATTGCTTATTAACCAGATAGCTGCTGGGGAAGTAGTGGATAGACCCGCTAGCATTGTTAAGGAACTTGTAGAAAATGCTATTGACGCGGGTAGTACTAGAATCGATATTCAACTTGAACAGGGGGGCAAAAATCAAATTCGAGTAAGTGATAATGGCAGTGGAATAGTCCCCGAGGAACTTGTACTTGCAGTGACTCCACACGCGACAAGTAAAATTTCGGAAGAGTCCGATCTTGCTGCAATTGCATCGCTTGGTTTTAGGGGGGAAGCACTTGCGTCTATCGCCTCGATTAGTCACGTTATTTTAAAAAGTCGTCGTGGACAAGATGAGTCCGGGACTCAAATTGAAGTGGACGGTGGTGAAATTGCTAATCCAAAACCAGTTTCCACAAGCACAGGTACAACGGTCGAGGTAAAGCGATTGTTTTTTAATACTCCTGCAAGGCGAAAGTTTTTAAAGTCAGATGGAGCAGAAACAACAAGAGTTCGCGAAGTAGTGCAACGACTAGCGGCATCACACAGTGATATTGGTTTTACTCTTACAAGTAGTGGGAAGAAATTGCTTGAATATGCAAAAGCCAGTTCAAAGGAAAGGATACTCTCCATTTTTGGTGGGGAATTAGAAGGCGAACTCATAGAAATTGAAGGAAATATTGAAGGTGTTACTCTTTGGGGTTTGATAGGAAAACCGAGTGTTGCTAGACCAACATCTAGGCACATTCGCGTTCATGTAAATGGCAGATCAATTACGGACAGTTCGATAACCCACGCGCTCAAGGAAGCATATCGTGGATTGATTGAACCAAAACGTTGGCCAACAGCGGCACTCTTTTTAGAAATGGAACCGACACTTGTCGATGTAAATGTCCACCCACAAAAAAGTGAAGTACGGTTTAGAGATCGCGATAGTATTTGGCGGTTGGTAAACAAAACAGTTTCGCTCGCGCTTGCATCGGAAGATATTGTTCCTGATTATGTTCCTAGTGGTTTTGAAAGTGGTTCAAGTGTGGGCTCTTCATCAAATATTGAGTTTGGTACGGGTGGCTCGCCAACTTTTTCGGTTGAGCAAGCAAGAAAAGCAGTTGCAGGAATAGAGTTGCCAACCCAGACAACACCACTTCCAACCATTATTGGCAAAGACGCAGTTATGCAAGTCCAAAAGTGTTTTCTTGTCACTCAAGATGAACAAGGGATTTTGATTATTGATCAACATGCTCTGCACGAACGCATCATGTTTGAGGAATTGTCGAATCGCCTAGCACAAGGCAATTTGGAATCACAGAGAATGCTTGTGCCTGAGGCCTTTGAAGCGGATTTAGGACAAATAGAAGCACTTGAAACTCATTGCTCCTTGTTTGAAAAACTAGGAATTGAGGCATCGGCCTCTGGGCCAGCGTCTATTTCTGTGTACGCCTTGCCAACATTACTGGTCTCTAGAAATGTCAATGGTGCAACATTTATTCGTGAATTGCTGGACAAATTGGGAAACAATGATTTCCCAAGTAGCGAAGAAGAAGCGCTTAATTCAGTTCTTGACATGATGGCATGTAAAGCAGCAATTAAAGCGGGTGATTACTTAAACCCTCAAGAACTCGCCGACTTATTGAAAAAGAGAAAAGAAATTGAGCGTGGAAGTAATTGCCCCCACGGAAGACCGACGACAATGAGATTGTCAATTGAAGAATTGGAGCAACGATTTGGAAGAAGGTAAAATAACATGCAACGTTCTTTTTTTTGCAGCAGCAGCCCAAGCCATGGGTTGTAGAGAACAAGAAATATCTGTGGAACGTAACGCTACTGTTGGGGACGTGTTTGATGAACTTGTAGAAACGTCTGAACAGTTGGCATCTCTATCATCTTCTTGTGCGCTTGCTGTCGATGGTCAAATTGCACCAAGAGAGAGCGCTTTGCAAGATGGTTGTACTATTGCGATTTTGCCGCCTGTGAGTGGCGGGTGATGGGTACACTTCCTTCCTATTCCCAAGCACTTGAGAGTGCAATTGGAGTTGTTGAAAAAACGAGCAATTGCGAAAAAGTAAAACTCAATTTTGCGCTCGATCGATTGTTAGCCGCTGACATTATTGCAGACAGAAATTTACCCCCTTACAACCGTAGCCAGATGGATGGATTTGCTGTTGTTGCAAGTGAAGTTGGCGAAGGCACTTCAATGGAAGTTGTAGGGCAGATTGCAGCAGGAAGTTCTTTTGAAGGCATACATACACCGCAAACTTGTGTTTCTATTGCAACCGGTGCACCAGTACCAGATTGTTTTGATGCGGTTGTGCAACATGAACTTACAGATAACGGATCGAAGATGGTGACTTTTCACTGTAG
>CAZABE010000085.1:0-21244 GCA_964483425.1 uncultured Isosphaeraceae bacterium
TCACCTTTGAGAAGTGCCTTCTTTACTGGCTTTGTTTCTTGCCAAGTAATTTGACTATCTTCCTCAATGAGAAAATGCGACGTGTCAATTGCATCTCTATATGTCTTTGACCTTTCATGGTTAGCACTTGCAAATAATGAAAACTGTTCAAGTCCTGCGAATTCCGGAGCGTATTCTTTACACCAATGTAAAAGCCGCGACTCAAATTCTTCTTTTGATAATTTCTGCAAAGCGTCAAGATTAAATGCAAGTAATTTTGCCCTATCGAATTTTGCAGGGGACTTCACAATTCGTTTTAGAGAAAAGTGCTCAACTAAAAAATCCGCGTCAAATTGTTCAACGTCATTTCCAGGTGACCAGCCAAGTAAGCATAAATAATTCATAAGAACTTCTGGTAAATACCCAGCGCGTTTAAAATCATCAACATTAATTTCTGGAAGTGTGATACCAAGTGCTTTGCCAAGCAAAGTTGCATCGGATGTATCTAATTGCATATCTTTCGATGACTGCCAAACGTCCCATGCATCTTTGGAAATACAATCTTTTGGAGGGTACTCGATAGCGTTCTCCTTAACGTATTTTCGAAGTGTTTTGTCCTTATCTCGCTTTGACATTTTTGAACCATCAGGATTAAAAATTAGTGAAATATGAGCATAGATTGGAATATCAAAACCAAATGCATCCTGTAGCAAAATATGCTTGAAGGTATTATTCAAGTGTTCTTGCCCACGAATAACGTGCGTCACTCCCATCATGCCATCATCTACAACAACTGCAAAATGGTACGTTGGATAACCGTCAGTTTTGAAAATGACAAAATCGTCTACCTCGCTTCGCTCTACCGTAACATCACCAACTACCGAATCGTAAACCGTAATTGGTCCTCCGTCCGGAACTTTAAATCGAACAACATGTGGTTTACCCTCATTTAAATATCGCTCGACTGTATCTGGAGTCAGTTCTAATGCAGCACGGTTATATCTATATGCGCGCTTCTCCTTTTTTGCTTTGCTGCGCTCTTCATTTAATTCCTCTGCCGTTTCAAAAGCATAGTATGCTGTGCCAGAATCGAGCAATTGTTGCAATTTCGTTTGATAGATTGATAAGCGCAGTGATTGATAATATGGACCATCTGGTCCCCCACCAGAACCATTAAACTCGGGACCTTCTTTCCAGCCAATATCCAACCATTCCAAGTCTTTAAAAAAACCAATGGTCGCATCATCGCTTGATCGCTTTTGATCAGTGTCTTCAATTCGAAGAAGGAATTCTCCATTGTTTGCTTTTGCAAAAGCCCAGCAGTAGATAGCCGTTCTAGCACCACCTACGTGTAAGTGACCTGTAGGACTTGGTGCAAATCTTGTTTTTATTTTAGTAGTCATAGATTTTCTGATTCTAAAGCACTTCGGTTACGGATTAGATAAATTGGACCTGATAGTGCATAAGCAACAAATCCTATTGCTACAGTTTCTTGGAACCACCATACACAAGTAAAAATGACAATCACAAGGAACGCAATAAATCGAAACGATTGTGGTTTCCCTAAATACCGATTCACAAAGTGGTCATAGGGAATATTAGAAACCATTGCTATAGCAGTAAGAAGCATAACAACAGGTACTCCAAAGGCATATGCACGACCAATCCAAAGTTCGTTCCCACCACCAGCAAGAACGTGCTGGTGAAGCAAGATAAGAGATGCAATCAAACCCGCAGCTCCTGGAGATGGCATTCCATGAAAAGCCATGTGTGTATTAGGACCTTTGGCTGGCTCTGTTTCTACTGTAAACCTAGCAAGTCGAAGAGCAGCACAACAAACATAAACTGCAGCAATGCCCCAGACCACCTTGCCCCAAGGCAAATCAGCGTCCGGTCCAAGAAGAGTTAAAGAGCCATCGGTTCCTAAATAACCTCCAACAAGCGATAGAACCATAACCGAAGGAGCAATACCGCAGGTTACTAAATCAGCAAGTGAATCAAGCGTCGCGCCAAGTTCTGTAACACTATTAGTAAGACGAGCAACTGACCCATCAATGCTATCAAGGAGCATACCCAAAAAAATCAATGCTCCTGCCATTGTTAATCCGCTCCAACCCCATGGACCCTGCCAATCTTGGTCTTTATAAGCATAGTGGATAGCAGCGAACCCAGAGACCAAGTTGCCAAGAGTAAATAGAAGAGGCCAGACCGTCTGAGGAGGGAGTACCCGCCTACGTCTTGGAGTCTGTTCATCAACCAAAGAATCTTGTTCCTGCAAAGACATAAGTTGTATATTCTATCAGTTCACTCTCTAAAGAGGATATTTGCCTCAATTACTAGCAAGACAACCTTATTTTTCTCCACAGAAATGCCAAGCATTGCCTCCCCTAAACGAACAGGAGCAGGACCATCATCAATAGGTCCACTCAGTTGCTCCTCTTGGTTCATATCCACAGCCAAAATAATTGCTTCGCCATCGGTTAATAGAAACTCCAACCCTAATTCAGAAAATAATTTGCTTTGTGCTGGTGATGTGTTACGCCCAGCGATTACAGATTGTCTACTTGGCACATGCCAAGAAGGTAACAATTGTAAGTAAACGTACAAGCCATCTTCCCTTTGCAGTAGCCAACTTCTAGCAAGTAGAGACAAGAAACCGGTATCAATAAAATGCGGTATACCCGATTTTGCAACCAATAATCCTTGGTGGGGAATCCTGTGCTGCTGAATATCGCGCCACTTTAAAATCTGTCCGTGCCAAACATTACTGCGCTGTGTAACATCTCCGATTGAGGTCTCAATCGCTGGGAGATCTATTGACTGAATACGTCTTACTTCAACACCCTCAATTTGTAAATTTGCAACATTAGATTTTTGTTCAATAGCAAAACCAAATTTACAAAGTTGGTCAAGAGGATTCTTAGTTATAGGGTTTAATACAATTTTGGTAACTTGGATACCATTTGAATTTGGCTCAACCTTTGTTACAAGTCGCTTTGGTTCATTAGTTACGGGCTGACTAGAACAACCAAAAATACAAACTAGCACGATGGGTGCTATGCATCTCAAGCGAAATCGCATTTGTTCACCATATCGATGAGTTGCCGCAACCGGCCAAAACTCCTTCGCTTGTGTGGAACTATTAATCTAGGCAAATCGAGGTGGTCTCTTTCTACAGCATGGGGTGTGCCATTTTTAATCAGTTCCCCATCACGAATAATATCTTTAAAACCATTATTTAATGAATCAATTGACTCTTGGGTAATTTTAGCATTTAGACGAATAACATAATCTCCATGTACATACCGACTCGAGTGAAAAACACGGTAGTACTGCATGATGTGATTTACACCATCCTGAGGTGAACTTGCCACATGGAATAGTGACTCGTCTTCATCGCTAATCATTTCATGCCCAAGCAAGTCGTTTTGCACGTGTTTTTTCCAATTAATCCAGTAATCACTGCCTTTACCAGCAATCATTACTATTGGAATAATATTTGATTTGCCAGTTTGTACAAGAGTTAACGCCTCAAACAACTCGTCTTGAGTGCCAAATCCTCCCGGACATGCTACTACCGCATCCGAGTGGGTCATGAACATCAGTTTTCGAGTAAAAAAATACCTGAAGTTAATCAATTTCGCATCACCTTCAATTATCGCATTCGCAGTCGTTTCAAAGGGCAATCGAATTGCAAGCCCAAAACTTGCTTCTCTTTGAGGTCCCTCGTGACCTGCTTTCATTATTCCGTCGCCTGCTCCCGTAATTGCCATCCAATTTTGTTCCGACATGAGATGACCGAACTCCACAGCTGCCATGTAATCTGGATTTTCTTCTGGAGTCCTTGCAGATCCATAAATGGATACTTTACGAACTCCAGAATAACGGTTGAATACTTGATATGCATACCTCATTTCTTTGAGTGCATGTGTAACTAACTTAACTTGCCCAGAATCATGCCCTTCCTTTGCCATTTTCAAACAGGCATCTATCATCTGAGAAATCATTTCTCTTCTTGGATCTCCAGAACTTAAATCACTAACTTGATCCACTAAGTCAAGAATCGTTTCTTGCATATTTACCTTATTACTCATACGCGTATTGTATCCACGATTCTAATTCCCTGATTAGTTCTCCATTGGTGACAGGGCAGGTAACGGATTAATTGACACGCTCGGGTTGAACAGTTCACCCGAAACATCAATCGAGTAAAGTTGATCGTTAACTGCTCCTGCAATATCTCGAATGATTGGCAAACCAACACGAGGATGCAACCTAGCATTCAATGCAAATGTATCGATATCCACGGAACCATCACCAGACAAAACCAAATCCGATATCGATGACTCGTCAGCCATAAGGGTGATATTGTCAATAATGATTTTGTCTCCATCTATGAGCAAATTTATGTCTACCCCAGTGATTGATTGAGACGTTGGAATTGAAAAGTTTAGCATTTGCATAGCTCTTACTGAAAGAGAATCAAGAATTAAACTCCCATCTCTGACAAGCACAATGCCCGAGCCACGTCGAGTTGAAGAAACACCTCGTTCTCCTGCAATAGAAAGCCATCCTGTCAATTCACCCTCAAGAGAAGCAAGGGCATCATCACCTTCTTCTGCTGCTATTTTTGCCCCAGCAATAAATACTTGAATTTCATATTCCTTAGATTCATCAACCGCAATCCATCCTTCAATTGCTACACCTCCTGTAGTTGATTGTCCCCCTAAATTTTTAAACACAAGTCGCGGCTCAAGACTATCTTTTACAAGTTGGCCATTCATATTGGTTAGTGGTCTTCCAAGAACCGACATTTTGTCAACATTTAATCCCAAAACCATTTGAGATAGTTCATCATCATTGTAGAGCGCATCGACATTGACATTTCCATCTATATCTTTCAATGGGATTCCAACATCAATAGAGACACCCTTAAGTTGAATATCACCATCGAATTGTACGTCTAAGTCAGACCAGTTCTCACCAACTAATGTAAAGACACCATTATCAAGTTCACTTAACCCGCCCGACATTTCAATTGCAGAAAGTGATTCGGAGACAACTTCTGGTAAAACCGCATATAAACTTTCGTCTTCTGAAGGCCCGCTCCAAGTCAAGTCGATAGTTCTATCTGAATCACTTGATGTATCAATTGTAAAAACACCTTCACCTAGAACCCCATTTAACTCATCAAAGACCATTCCGGACTCTGTAAATCTAATTGTATTTTTATATCCATCATCATCACTAAGAACAGCCCTCGCAGTGTAACCGTGCATTTGTGCTGAAATACTCGTTGGAACTATTTCTGCAATGTACCCTGATAAATCGCCATCGCTTTGGGCTCTTAGAGTTGCATCAGCAGAACCAGTAGGATTAATCGAATCGTAATAATCAAGCCCAGATTGCCCGCCGATTATCCCTGTAATTGCTCTTGTCAACGGAGAACCAATCGATGCTTGTGACCATGAAGCATCTATGCCATAAGTTAAATTCTCAACATCACCATTAATACTACCTCCGATATCTAACATTCCTTCGTCAGTTTCTTCTCTTTCTAATCTAAACTTAAGATCGTTAAGAAAGACATCAGTATTTTCAACGATAATCTCACCATTCAATAGTTCTAGGTTAACCGTATGATTATTGCCAGAAACAGTTAACTCAGAAGGAGAAATATTCATAAATAAATTATTCTGGTCGAAACTATTATTTATTTGTATCTCAGCGTTCATGATTCCACCCGGCTCAAGCATTTTCCATGAATCAGAAAGGTAATTTGATGCTGTAACTGGTAAAACATCAATGAATCTACTACTGATAGGGAGTTCAGAACCAGAAAGTGCAAGTTCAAAATCTTCTTTGTCAATCAACATCTGTGCTGTTATAGATCCACTTCCACATTCGCAAGTTGCACTTGCAACTGTTACAACACCATTATTAATTTCTACTTTTGATTTAATTCCCTCGAGTTGAAACCCCTCCGGCCAAAATGGTCCTGTTGAATGAATCGCTTGAGCAAGAGATGGTTGTAATATCGCAGTACCATCCAGAAACTCAACTGAAAATACATAATCAATCTCATCTTGTTCGTTTCCAATTACGCTTCCTACTGCAGTTAATTTTGAATCTAATCCAAGCCCAGTTAATACGTTCAATGCAAGATTGTATGAGTCCCCTGCTGAAAATGATACTGCCTCAATAAGTACTGGATTTACACTTTCATGATTAAGCATAAGTTGTAAGTCCGGAGAAGCGAATCCATTTTCTTGAAACAAAATTGATCCTCGCACAATCCCTTCACCACCACCTTGCCCTTCAAACCGAACTGCTCCGTTTTGTGGCACATAAATACCATCAGGGTCTAAAAACACTTTTCCTGATTTTAATGTGACAGGGTACGAAAATACATCATGTACTATCCCAACATTCTTTGGAGTAATGTCACCCGAAACCGAAACTGAATTACTTACGTTGCTATCGTGAAATACATTTAAGTTTAGTTCAACTGTTCCGCCTAGCGAAAAATCCTTAAGTTCTTCTTTAGCAAGAACTGTTGACATCTTTGCCATCGCTTCTTCATCTAACAATCTATCCATAACATTTGCAATTGAGTCAGGAAGCGCATCACGTAGTTCTTTATCGAGTGGTGCATTAGGAGCATGAATGTTGACATCGACAACCAAGGAATCATTTACATTTTTAACATCACCGTTGATATGAACGGTTGCACCGTCACTTCCAAGAGCATTTAAATACTCAATTGAAATGTCATCATTTTTAAATTTTATCCCAGCACTTATATCCTTTAATGGGTATGAAAACCCTTCATATGCGCCCGATGCCCCTTTCATGAACAACTCACCTCCAACTATTATTTCACTATTTAGGGCTTCTCGTTTTACACTTGCTTTCGTTTGTATTTCCCATTGTTCTAATTGAAAGAGAGAAAGAACCCTCGAGGCAGCCAATGGCAAATCTGCTTCACCATCTTTGCTTGGATGAAAATCCTCTAAAAAAAACTTTGCCTCAAACGGTGCTGTCGCAAGCATTGATTCCATCCAAACTTCATCTTTACCTCTTCCAATGCTAGGCAAATCGTAAATTTGCAAGTCCGCTCGAAACGCAACCGCCTCCTCTTGGTTTGGAGGAACAAGATGTCCCGTTATATCCTTTAGTACAACGGATGTACCATCGTAAATGATGGTTCCATTATTAACATCTAATGTAGCATTCCCATGAATCTGAGAATATTCACCTTTGTCATAATGAGTCCACGGCAAACCGTGCTCTTCGGGTAGATTAAATTGGACATTGTCAATGGTAGATTTTGCAACAACTCCTTGTCCTTTCAACCAGTCAATCGAAAGATTACCCAACCCCCCACCCAAGCTAATTTCGTCAATCCAAACTCTTGCTGTTCGAGGTAATAATGAAAGCAATGAGTGATTAAATTCAATCGTTTTAATATCAACATGTAACTCTGAGTCAGAAAAGCTTAAAGTAATTTCTGGTATTTCACTACTTTGAGCATCTCTAATTTTACATACGTACAAATTCTGTTTCTTATTGATATTTTCAACTTCAAATACTTGTTTATTCTCAAGTTCCCAAACTCCATCGGACATAACCCCTGACTCAAAAATGATTGAGTCGAGTTTAATTGCTGACAATTTGGTTTTGATCCCTTTTTTAACTTCATTACTTTGGTCAAATTCTATTGGTGTCCCGCTTAAGTAATTTTCTAAATGCAAAAAGTTAAAATCACCAGCATCGACTGTCGACTCAGCAACACGAATTATCGCTGAATCTATCTCGATGCAATCAACTCCAACATCACCAAAAGGAAATGGAGAGTCCAACTGAACATCGATTGTTGGAAATGTAATTACATTACATGCTGGTCCAGAGATTCCGCTCGCTTTCAATTCGACATCAAACAAAGAAAGATTACCTGTGAATCCTATGTTTGCTCCGCCTACCTGAATATTCGTTCCTATCTCCTTACTAAGGATGTTTGAAATAATCGGCGAAAGAACGAATGAACGTGTAACTATAAAAATGACAAGAAACGGGAACAGCAAAAGAACAAAAAGCCAAGTTTGTTTTCTTCGCCAAAATGGCGTACCTGTCGCTTTCATAGTGATAGTTTACCTGTCACTTACTGCCAAATGCTGACTGAGCAAGTTCAATAGCCCTTCCAAGTCCAGCCGCTTTATTAATTGTTTCCTTCCACTCTAGGTCTGGTTTTGAATCCATAACTACTCCTGCCCCTGCCTGAATGTCAATTCTCCATCCACTTTCATTTCTCAAAGCGGTAGGAACAACCATCGTACGAAGAGCAATTGCCATATCCATATCACCGTTGAATCCAACCATTCCTATCCCCCCCGCGTAAGGTCCTCTCTTATTTGGTTCTAATTCATCAATGATCTGCATAGCACGGATTTTCGGGGCTCCGCTCACCGTTCCAACTGGCAACGTTGCCGCTAGTGCATCCCAACAATCCTTGCCCTTGGCTAGTTTACCAACAACAGTTGAACTCAAGTGCATTACATGGCTATACCTTTCGATGTCCATCACACGCTCAATTTCAACCGAACCTAATTCACAAACTGTTCCCAAGTCATTTCGCCCAAGATCGACAAGCATTACATGTTCTGCACGTTCTTTATCATCACCACGCAAATCAATTTCTAAATCCTTATCTTCTTCCTCGGTTTTGCCTCTTCGTCTTGTTCCTGCAAGTGGGCGATTAACAATATTTCCATCTCGACAACGGCATAATATCTCAGGGCTTGAAGCAACAAGAATGCACTCCTCTGCTTGCAAGTAAATCATGTAGGGGCTTGGATTCACAACACGAAGTGCCCTATAAATTTCAAAGGGATCGATGGGTGACCTTTGTTCAAAACGTTGAGAAATTACGATTTGAAAAGCATCACCAGCAGCGATGTACTCCTTGCACTTATTCACGGATGATTCAAACTTTTCCCGTGTCATATTTGACTTAGCTGGCTTAGGAGGAGGAGAACTTAAGTCAATTCCAATTGTTCCAACTTGTATATTTTCACCTTCTTTCACCAAAAGGTTCACAACATTATCAAGTTCTTTTTCTCCGCTTTCTATCTCCTCAGAAATCGCAGCTTCAAATTCTTCAAATTTTTCAAATATTGAATTATGAATAACATGAATTACTTTAGCGACATGGTCAAAAACTATCACTGTCTGATAAAGAGCGAAATGCAAATCTGGTAACTTACGATCGTCAAGTGGAGCACTTGAGAAAGGTAACGACGAAACTTCTAAAAACCTAGAAGTATCATAGCCAGCATATCCAACCCACCCGCCTGTAAAACTGGGCATTGGTAAATCGTTCTGTTTAGGGAAAGGGGCAACTTTCCATTGCTCGGAGAATCCCTTTGCAACATCAAGTGGATTAGAACAGGTTTTTGTTTCAACTTTCCCAGTCCGATTATTTCGAATAGTTACTTCATTCTCATAAGCAACAATCTCGAGAACAGGATTTGCTCCAAGAAATGAGAAACGCCCAACCTCATCACCATTATCAACTGACTCAAACAAAAAACTTGGGGCAGCCCTATCATCGCTTGCAACTAGTCGCCTGTAGGCAAGAACAGGGCTCAAATGATCCGACATTATTCGTCTTACAGTAGGAATCACGTTAAATTTATCTATTAGGGCTTCAAATGCTTCTTGCTGCATACCCGAAGTGTAAAGCAGAGCGTACGATGTAGCCATGCCAACCAATGAACCAGTTGTAAAACTTCGCAAAATTGAACGCATTTACTATAAACCAGATGGCTCCGTATTAGTCGAAGCCCTCCGCGGAGTGGATTTGGACATTCCAAAGGGGCAATCTGTCGCTATTATGGGGGCTTCTGGGTCTGGCAAGAGCTCGCTTATGAATATCATCGGTTGCCTAGATCGACCTACTTCGGGTGAATACACCCTTGATGGAAATTCCGTGGCTTCGCTTGATGACCAAGAACTCTCTTCTATTCGCGGCAACCAAATAGGATTTGTTTTTCAGTCATTTAATTTGATTCCTCAATTGACTGTCGAGGATAACATAGAAGTGCCTCTTTACTACCAAAAATTGCCCCAAAGTCAAAGGCGTAGTCGGACACTTGAAATTCTCGACCTTGTTGGGCTTTCTGACCGTGTAGGTCACAGGCCAGGAGAACTTTCAGGTGGGCAACAACAACGTGCTGCAATTGCACGCGCTCTAGTTACCAAGCCATCGATCTTACTTGCAGACGAACCGACAGGAAACTTGGACTCTCAAACTGGAAATGACGTTTTAGATCTTTTTGATGCCCTACACTCTGATGGGTTAACAACAATCGTGGTTACTCACGATGACGATGTTGGAAACCGGTGTGAACGAGTCATCCACCTAAGTGATGGGTTGATAGATAAGGATGTGGCAAATCAATGAGAGTGCTTGGTATCGATCCAGGTCTTAGAGTTTCTGGGTATGGATGTATTGAAGTAGCTGCAAATACAATTACCCCGACTATCAAAGAGGCGGGTGCAATCCGCCTCGATACACAAAAACCCATTTCATTTCGGCTCAAGCAGCTTCATGAGGATTTGGTTGCAATCATCGATGAACTTTCACCGGAGGTACTTGCAGTCGAGAAGATATTTACTCACGAGGAACACCTAAATACTGCAACTATTCTTGGACACGCTAGAGGTGTGATTTTGCTAGCGGGAGAACAAGCCAATCTACCACTTATTGAACTAGCCCCAGCAGAAATCAAAAAATCCGTTACAGGCAATGGAAGAGCGACAAAAGATCAAGTTCAACACGCTGTAGCAAGCATTTTAAAGCTACCAGAGCCCCCAAAGCCGCCTGATGTGGCTGATGCACTTGCTATTGCTATCACGGCGGGAATTCGTGACATCTAACCGCCACAGAAATGAAATATCCACTATAATTTCAACCACACAAATATTACCCCCGAAAGGGCTCGGTACGGCGCTTGCGTCTACCGGGCCTTTATTAATTACAATCCATTACATTACGTAAAAAAATTAAATTTTTATTAACCAATTGCTTGACTAGTTACTGTACACGTGTATTATTTACACATCGCTGATGCGATTCACTTTGCCCCCGGAAGGGCTCGGTGTGGTTCTTTGAATCCACCGGGCCTTTTTTCATACCATTCCAAGCATTTAATTGAAGTGATGTTATCCTGCACGACTTACGAGACATTTGAAAGGATTATTTAAACATGTTCATCACAACTATCTGCTCGCTTCTCATCGTTACCTCAATTTTCACTTTTGATGACAAAGCTGACCAATTACTCAATCGATACCAAATGGCTCGCACCTCAATTATGAATCAACGGGGATTGGCACCCGGTGATTTAGATTCTGTGAAAGTATTACGCAACGAACTAATGGAGTGGAATCAATCACATGATGATTTCAAACTCCTAGCAGCCGAACTACAAATGTGTGTTTGGCTTGATGAACTTGACCGTTGCAATACTCTCTTTGGACGACTTGTAGATCTCCAACCAGACAACGCAAGCATCGGTCTTGCTTGGGCTGATTTCCTAATTGCGCAGGAGGGATCTTCAGCAGAAAGCGTATACACGAATCTATTAGAGCGTTACCCAAACTCCTCTGAGATTGCTCTTGGATGGGTTAAATTTCTCGATAGCAGAAATAGATTTACGCAAGGAATTGAAGTCATAGAAAAAATGAATGATGAGTCGAACCCATCGACGGATATGATTGAGCTTTATGCTGATTTGCTTTACGCTGATAATCGTTTTGATGAGGCGATAAATGCACTTGATTCCTTTGATGAAGTTACTTTAGAAGAAAATGCGACCCTCTCCACAAAAGTAGACGTGAAGAAAACTAAGTATCAAAAAGCTGCTGATTCTTGGAAAAATGAACTTGCAATACGAGAATCAGAAGAAGTTAACGGCGATCTTCCTCGAGCTCAAATTCTAACTTCCAAGGGTCAAATCGAAGTTGAACTCTTTGAGGATCACGCGCCAAATACAGTTACTAATTTCATATCACTTGCAGATACAAGTTATTACGATGGAACTAAGTTCCACCGAGTTATACCTAAATTTATGGCGCAAGGAGGCGACCCGAATAGCCGCGATGGTACTAATGGGCAAGCGGGAACGGGAGGACCAGGATATACCATCAAAGATGAGCATACTTTGGAAGATGTTAGAAAACACTTTGCAGGATCACTTTCAATGGCAAAGACAGCCGCACCAAATACAGGAGGAAGCCAATTCTTCTTAACTCACCTCCCAACCCCTCACCTTGATGGAAGGCACACGGTATTTGGAAGAATCACAGACGGACTTGATATAGCAAGATCAATTGAGCTAGATGATGAAATCAACACCATAATAATTTTGAATAAACGAGACCATGAATACGTGCCTGAAACCATTGGTGGGCAAGAAAAACCTGTTGAGACAAAAAAAGATAAAAAACCAGAACAAAGAAAACCAACCCTAAACTCCGACAGCAAGTAAACTTTAAGCATGTCGCAATTACCCACTGAAACATTACAGGGTTATTCCGTCCCATCAGTAAGGCAATTTAGCGTTTTTCTGGAAAACCGCGTGGGTCGATTACTCGATTTACTTAGACATTTCGATGATGCTTCCCACGTACACGTGATGGGACTAAACGTGATTGACTCCTCTGATCATTCTGTAATACGGATGATTCCGGACAATGCAGATGCTGCAAGGCACATGTTAAAAGACCTAGGCATTGCGTTTTCAGAAACTGATGTAATTGTCTCAGTGATTGATGATTCACACTCACTTGCAGATCTTTGTTTATATCTTCTTGGAGCAGAACTAAACATTTCTTTCATTTACTCCCTTATTCAGCAATCACCAATTGGGGACTCCGTCATCGCAGTAGCAATTGACGACCTTACACTCGGTGGTCAACTGCTTCTTAGAAAAGGTTTTTGTTTGTTAGGCGAAGGCGAGTTGAACCACTAAACGAACGCCACGGTTCCAATCTCAGGAACAGCACCAACCTTCGCTGCCTCACACAAAAAATGTTGAACCGCTTTCTTGCCTTTTGTACCGAAGTCAAGCGTCCATTTATTAACATACATTTCGACGAACTCGTCTATAGAGACCATATCAATTCCACGACCCCACTGCGCAGCCCAAGCAAGTGATTTTTCTCGATTTTCCATAGCGTATTCGATGGATTGCAGTAAGAGATCCGTGATTTGCTTAGTTGCTCCGTCTCCAAACCTCTGATCCAAATCCTTCTTGATTGCATTCCCACCAAGAGGTAAAGGTAAACCTGTCTTGTTCTGCCACCAAGAACCTAAATCGCACACCTCAAACAAACCATGTTCCTCAAAAGTTAATTGCCCTTCATGTATTACAACCCCAGCACCGTACTCACCTTGACTTACAACATTCATGATTTCAGTAAATGGAATTGGCTCCCACCGAATATCTTTATTACCTGCAAGAATTCGAAGCGAAGCGAGTGCAGAAGTACGTAATCCAGGAACAGCAAAAACCTGATTAGAATTAAGAAGTTCTTCCATAGTTGTTTTCTTGGTTGCAACAACTTTCGGACCATATCCATCTCCCAAAGATGCACCACATGCTGTCAAATCGTAGGTTGAAGCAACTGTAGGATAGTGCGCAATACTTATAGCAGTAATATCATACTCCCCTTGTTCTGACTCCCTATTTAGAGTTTCAATATCCTTCATAACCAACTCAAACTCATAATCACCTACGTCTACTGCTGGTCCACTTCCATCTATATCTGCAAGTGGCCACCACATAAAAGCGTCGTCTGGATCTGGGCTATGTGCGAGTGTTACATGTTTCAAGTTGCAACTTCCTTTTCAACAAGTTTTACTAACTCACGGCGCATAATCTTCCCTGTTGGGTTGCGGGGTAATTCATCTAGGACGGTAATATTTTTTGGAACTTTAAATGGAGCGATGATCTCTCTGCACCAACTTCTAAGTTCATGTTCATCAAACTTAGCGCCCTCTGTTAGTTCAATAAATGCAACTGCAACCTCTCCCCTTGAAGCATCACTTCTCCCAACAACACCAGCTGCAAGAACATCAGGATGATTAGTCAATGCTTCTTCTATCTCTCTTGGAAATACATTTTCCCCGCCAATGATGAGCATTTCCTTTATGCGACCCGTGATGTATAAGAAACCATCCTCGTCAAGTTGTCCCATGTCACCCGTCTTGAAATATCCTTTATTATCAAACGCTAACTTGGTCTCTTCATCAAGGTTGTAATAACCCTTCATAATATTTGGCCCAGTAATTCTAATTTCTCCATCTTGCCCTGCAGGAAGATCATTTTCATCCTCACCTACTATGCGTTCATGAACATCAATTATTGGCATCCCGACACTTCCTCTGCGTTGTTCTTCTGGTCGACAAAGATTTGTAACTGGAGACGTCTCAGTTAATCCATACCCTTCCAGAATGGTCAAGCCAAGGTTTTCTCTAAAGCCTTCATAAACAGAATCTGGCAACGCCTCACCACCAGAGAGGGCAATTCTAATTGAGTCAAAATGATCAGGTGATGAACTCTTTGCGTTCAAAATTGCATTAAACATCGATGGGATAGCGAGCATCACCGTTGGTTTATGAGCCATCAACAAATCCAAAACCTTGCGCGGGTTGAATCTAGCGGTGTATATTGCTTTTGCACCTATAACTGAAGGAATCAGAGTAGTTGCGGTAAAACCAAAGCTGTGAAATTGCGGAAGTAAACCCAAGAATTTATCTTTTTTCGTGAATTTCACCCACTTCTTACATTGCTCGACATTTGAATACAAATTGCCGGAACTCAACATCACACCTTTAGGTTTTCCTGATGTACCTGAAGTGTACAGAAGTGCAGCAAGCATATCGTCATTACATTGCACCGTTTTTCTAATTGGGGGAAATCCACCAAATGACATTTCGTCAAGTTTTAATAGTCGAACGTTCTTTGGCAATCCGCCAACCATCTCAACCATCGCATCCACAGTAATTACTGTGTCTACACCGCTATCTTCGATAATAAATTCAATTTCATCTTTTGATAGAAGGTAGTTCAAGGGTACTACTGTCTTACCAAGAGACCAAATTGCTGTTGCTGATATTGGAAACATGCCAGAAGTCGGTAGCAAAATAGCGACATTCGGTCGATTTGAAGAAATATTCTTCGCTACGTGCCACGATGCAATCTGTAAATCAATTCCACGCCACTTTCGATAATCATCCTCAATAAGAGTACGAAGGGCATTTCGTCGCCATGTTTTGTAAATGGAGCGTAGAAGGCGCATCAGTGGGTTTCCTAGTAGGGTACGATACCTTCTGGAGCACCAATATGCGAATAACCACCATTACTCTTATTCTTTTGACGATTATAAAACTTACAGGATGCAGTGGTGATAAAACTACTTCATTAGATAAATCTATGCAGGAGTACACCAATGGTCAATGGAGCATGTCTGAATTATGGGCGAATAAATCACTTGAGGAAGGTCATAACATTGAAGAATCTCAATACATGCTGGGTTTGTGCGAATTTCAAAACCAAAACCTAAATAGAGCGAAGTCATGGTTCGAAAAAGCATCAATCTCCAATGACCCTGAAGTGAAGGGTAAAGCAACAGCGATGATTGCCATTATTGCCGACAATCAAGGTGACTTCAAAAGTGCACAACTTGCTTACAACACTGCATCAAAATATCTTCAAGGAGTAGACAAACAAAAAGCTGCAATGCGGTCTGGAGTAGGTACTCCTGCGCAGCACTTCACTCTTCAGTTTGGTGCATATAAAAAGAAAGTAAATGCAGAAAAAGCTATTGCAACTATCTCGCACACTCTAAATCAAGCTGGGCTTGGCAAAGCGTGGATTACAGAGGAAACCAGTAATTCTGGGAGAAAGATGTTCTTAGTGCAAGCTGGACATTTTTTATCACGTAATTCTGCTTCCTCACATAGAGATAAAAATAACCTGCCAACGTGCATTGTTGCTATCTCACCATAAACATAAATTAACTTATGGCAAAAACTACAGGAAATAAAAGTAAAGGATCTGGAAAAAGTCGCAGAGAAACTGTTCTGCGTAATGTTCCTAAAAGTACCTTTACATTCTCAAGTTTATTACGCCGTCCAGATTTCCTACGTACTTTTTGCATAATTTTCTTATTCTTAGTTGCTGTCTCAATTCTTACCACTTGGTCAAGAGAACAACTAAAAGTTCAAGATGGCCAAATTGCTTCCGAGACAAGGATTAAGCGAATCGATTTTCAATTTGAAGATGCTGAAGCAACTGACACGAAACGAGAAGAAGCTAGGAACTCGTCGCCAAAGATATACACGGTTAATTCAACTTTCATCGACCGATTTAAGGCGTCCCTAACAGGACTTCCCGCTGCTGTATCGGGCAAAACCACTTTGGAAGATGTAACTCCCGAACTTATCGAACAGTTCAATCTGAATAATGAATCTCTTCTTGCACTACAGGGTATGTCTAAAGATGGTGAGCCAACTTACTCTTGGAAACGATCGGTCTCTAAACTAATCCAAAATCTTAAAAAACAAACACCCCTGCTTACAAGCGAAGAATTTCAGGTCTTCACTACAACAGCACCATCTAATCGAGAACTTTTCTTGGGTGCGGGCAATATCTACAAACCTTATCAAGCTGACGCCGTAGCATTACCACCAAATCAAGGCGATCCACCAGACATTAAACTTTCTGAATTGGTTAGTAACAACGGATTTTCGGAGTCGCTAGTACCTACAATCGTTTCGGGACTTCTTAGCAATCACCAACCAAGCGTTCAGCTCGATCTTGAAGATACCCAGTCACGTGCTGAATCAGCGGCAAATTCTGTTGAACCAGTAATTGTAAAACACCTTCAAGGTGAAATTATTTGGAAACGTGGTGACGAAATTTCCGCTTCACAATATGAAAATGCAATCCTTGAACAAGAACACTTTTTATCATCCTCCACCTTTATAGAAAGGTGGTTGCCTCGCATTGGTTCTATCGGATTACTGGCAATGCTTGCAATATTTATTGGTGCTTACACGACTGTTACAAATGCAAGAATTGCAAGAAACTCCCTGCGACTATTTGCACTCTGTGCACTAATGGCAATCATGCTTGGATTATCAACTCTTGTCACATTGCAGGCACCAGTATTTATCTATGCAGCGGCGATTGTACCCACACTTTTAACCGTAACTATCGCATCTCTTGCGTATGGTCAGCGCATGGGTATGTTCATTGCATTTATGCAGTGTTCAATTGTCACAATGGGATTATCACAACCCATTTCTTGGTTCATTTTACTTATAGCTGGCTGCGGCTTAATGATTGGACAGTTAAAAGAAGTAAGGCAAAGACACACTTTAATAAATGCCTCAGCAATTGCAGCAGGCGGATTTGCAATAGGTGCCTTCTTCTTGGGTCTAGCAGAAGTTCCAGACCTAACTATTGCATGGAAACAGATTTTAACCAATTCCGTTGTCTCAGCCGTTTCTGCATTGATTGTTGGGTTTTTTGTACTAGGAATACTCCCGAGTATCGAAAGTGTTTTTGACATAACTACAGGAATGACCCTTGCGGACTTACGTGATCCAAGAAAACCACTTCTAAGACAACTTCAAAATTTAGCGCCCGGCACATTTAATCACTCAAGGCAAGTTGCTGACATTGCGGAGACCGCAACCGAGGAAATCGGCGGCGACTCGCTTCTTGCTTACGTTGGTGGTTTGTATCACGATATCGGAAAGATGAATAAACCCGAATATTTTGTTGAAAACCAAACAGGATACAACAGGCACTCCGATTTAAAACCATCTATGAGTTTGTTAATCATTATTGGGCACGTCAAAGATGGTCTAGAACTGGGCAAGGAATACGATTTGCCAAGAGAAATACTACATTTTATCGAAACACATCACGGTACTACACTTGTTGAGTATTTCTATCACGCTGCAATGAAAGAAGCGGATGAGACGGGTGAAGCAATCAATGAAATGCAGTTCCGATACCCAGGACCAAAACCAAAAACAAAGGAAGCTGCGGTACTAATGATTGCTGATGCTGTCGAATCCGCTTCAAGGGTTTTGCCAGACCCAAATCCTGGACGAATTGAAGCTCTTGTACGCGACCTATCACGTAAACGCTTGCTTGATCACCAGTTTGATGAATGCGGGCTTACTTTTTCCGAACTTGCAAAAATCGAGGACTCGATTATCACTCGGCTAAATTCCATTTACCATACACGCATCAAATACCCTGATGAGGATTCTCCTAATTTAGGTGACCATGAAGTAATCGAAGCTGAAAAAGAAGGCGATTTGGTTAGTTAATTTTTACTCTTTGTACCAACAATCCCGCCGCTTGAGATTCTTGAATTAGCATTTGCTTTTGCCTCTTGTCTTGCTGCCTCAATATCCCGTTGTACCATTGCAATACCCATCAAATCCAGTTTGTTTTGCGCGGAATACCCATCATTATCTCTGCCAAATACAAACGATAGTTTTGCAGATGGAGTAGTTCTGATGTTTGAAATATCGTCTGCCTGACCAGCAGATTTTGACACATCAACGAATCCGCAAAGTAAATCTCTTGCATCAATTGTCATAGCAAAATCAATAGCAATATCTTTGTTTTCCTTGATGACTAGTGCTAGTGGAGTAGCTCGTTTCTGGGATACGGATTTCCAGTTCTTTGGACCGAGAGCGATAGAGATTTTATCTTTGCCAAATTTCTTAAATCTCAAAGTATCTCCTTTTGGGAATACAGCATCCATTATTTTTTGATCCTCTGAGTCGGAACCAATCATGGAGACGTCCCAAGTATGCTTATTTGTTTGAGAAGGTACTATCGACATATTCATTTCTGACAGTAAATATTCAGTAAGTTCATCCATAAAAGTTGGAATCGCATCTAAATAATCACTTTGGTTTTCTACTTCGGTTAGCGCTGCGATGGAAAGACCATTTTGTTTTGACAAATTATACGATACAACATTGTGACCAGACAAATCTGAAATTAGTTTCAAACCTTGAGTAATTGGTGTAACAGGTAGTTCAACATTTGTTGCTGTTTGTATTGAAGTAAGATCATACTCCAACAATTTTCTTGTCAAATCAGATGACATAGCATACTGAATCATGTTGTCTGCCAATAGTGATGACATTTGCAACATGGAACGATTGTTAATAAATACGTCCTCTTTGGTAATCAATTCAATATCTACGTTTGTCACTAACTTGAAATCTTGAAGTCCTGACCCAATAGTAACAACATTAATATTGCCACAAAACTTCATTAGCGCCCCAAATGCTTTAGAAATTTCGCTCACAAATTTTTTGGTCTCTTGTGATATGAGTCCATCCTTCCCCGGCTTATTCAACGTGCCAATCATCACTCCACCAGTCATTTGCGCAATCGGACCAAACTGTTTCCATATGTCGCCAAATTTGATTGCCATACTAAGTTGGTCTTTTTTGAGTAGTTTCAAAATTGGGGAATTTCTATATGTCTCTATTTCACTAGAAGAATCGCCTGCAGTTGCAATGAACCAGCCATCGTAAAGAGTGGAATTTTTTAGATATGTTTTATTAATTTTAAGATTGGTGCCATCCTTTGGTTTACAAACAAAAACAAGGTGAGGTATTGGACCAAACATGCCAGTAGGACTTTGTCCATCTTGAACTTTTGTTGGCTCCACTACTAGTAATATCTCTTCTGAAAAATCTATACCTGTTGGGTTTTGGATAAAAAGTGATAAATAATTTGCGAGCAATGGTTCCTTTGAAGAGAACCCAACTTGGCTGCTAACCGCTTTGGCAATGGTATTAATTGAGTCACCATTTTGAATAGAAAGTACTGCAAGTGCACCATCAGATATGAAATCCCTTGGATGTGATGCAAATGAGTTAACCGAAAGAATAGATGAAATGAGTAGAATAAATAAAGTTTTAATTTTCATGCACACAGTGTACAATGGGTTCCTTTTATTAGGCATAAACCACTATGAATAAACGTGGTATAATTTGCGCCGCTGCTCAAACTGCTGCTGATAGGTACTTCAATTCCGTTAGCGGACTCAACTCAATAACACACTAGGAGAAATTAATGAAACTTTTCAATCTATTGTCATTGGCAGTCATAACATTGCCAACCCTTGCGTTTGCTGGAGAACCAGTAAACAAAGTTTGCCCATTTACCGGCAACCCAGTAAATCCTGAAGTAACAGTTGCAGTTGGAGATGATTTGGTTGCATTTTGCTGTGGTGGTTGCTCTGGAGGATTTATTAAATGGGATGAAAAGAGAAAAATTGCCTATGTTACAGAACAAAAAGCTGCAAACTCCAATCCAGAAGTTGCTGAAGTTGTTGAACTTTCTGTGACAACTCCGTACCTTCTTGATACATGCCCTATAACTGGGAAAAAACTTGGATCTATGGGTGAACCACCAGTTGAAATTATCGATGGACGAGAAGTCCGATTCTGCTGTGCGGGCTGCATCCCTAAGTTCAAAGAAAATAGAGAAGCAAAGTTCAAAGAGATTGATGCAAAAATGATTGCACAGCAACTCCCCTATTATCCAATTGATACTTGCGTTGTAAGTGGAGAAATGCTTGATTCAAAAGACGCGACTGTTGATTTCATCTATGGCAACCGTTTGTTTAGAACTTGCTGTAACGATTGCAAAGATGAATTCCTAGCAGAGCCAACACAATATGTCTCTGAACTTGACGAAGCGATTATCAAGAAACAAAAAAAATCGTATCCAATCGATTATTGCGTCATTGGTCGCGGGGCTCTTGATGGAATGGGCGGACCTGACTATATGATTGTAGGTAACCGACTAGTTCAACTCTGTTGTGCTGGTTGCAGACCAAAAGTACTCAAAGACCCACTGAAAGTATTCACCGAAATCGATAAAGCGAACTGACAAAGGACCGTCCTGGTATTAACGGGGTCTGACCCCAGACATGACCCTTGGTCTAAAAAAGCCCCACTCCTTTGAGTGGGGCTTTTGAATTAATAACTTAAGAAGAAACTATGGTTACGGACAAGCACCCCAAGCTTCAACGATAGCTAGCAAGTCGCCTACGTTAACAATACCATCTTCATTGACATCTTCAGGGCCACCAGAAGCTCCCCAAGCACCAACGACTGCAAGAACATCGGTGACATCAACAGTTC
>CAZABE010000086.1:0-2895 GCA_964483425.1 uncultured Isosphaeraceae bacterium
GGAATCGTCCCAGTCCGGGAGTCCAGTAGTTGTATAACAATAGTATGCGTCAATTCTCGAACCCATGCGAGAAAATTTGTGTTTTTTATCAAATTATTTCCATTTAATATTGCAACCAAGGGCTGGTTTTTGATTTGATGGTGGTGGTTCATTATCAACAAGCGCCTTCAATGCGTTGAGGATGTCATTTCCATCGGATTTGCAGTTATTAGGTCTAGAATCATCGATCTGACCTCTATAAAAGAGTTTTCCCTTCGCATCAAAGAGAAACGTGTCAGGGGTGCAAGTTGCATGGAATTGCTTTGCGACTTCTTGGGACTCATCAAATAGATATGGGAATTGCCAACCATGTTTGGCACTTTCCACAACCATTTTTGCAGGTGCGTCGTCAGGATACGCTTGGATGTCATTTGCATTAATACCGATCATTTCAACTCTAAAACGTTTGCACATTTCGTTTACTTGGTTGAGGGTATCTGCAATATGAACTACGAATGGGCAGTGATTGCACATGAAAATAACTAGTGTTCCTTCAGTTTCTTTGTTTAAGGAATAGGTGTTTCCGTGAGCATCGGGGAGTGAAAAACAAGGCATTTCTGTTCCAAGTGGAACCATTGATGAAGGTGTTTCAGCCATTACAGGTCTCCTTTTGTTGCTGTATAATTGGATATTCTATGAAAATTCACGAATATCAAGCAAGGCAACTTCTCGCAGAATCGGGAATTCCCGTTCCATCCGGCATTATGGTTACTTCACCAGATGAGGCAAACAAAGCTGCAAAAACTCTCCTTGACGGTGAAGCAACACTACTTGTCGTAAAAGCACAAGTCCATGCAGGTGGCAGGGGCAAAGCAGGATTCGTTAAACTCTGTAGAACACTAGAAGAAGTTGATGAAGCAGCAAACTTTATGTTCGGAAACAAAATGGTTTCTGTTCAGACAGGTCCTGAAGGACTAGATGTCACAAAGGTTCTCATTGCAGATGGTGTTGACATTGAAAGCGAATTCTATCTTGCAATTACAACGGATAGAGCAAGCGGGGCAAACACCCTTATTGCTTCAAGTGAGGGTGGAGTAGAAATTGAAACAGTTGCTCATGAAACCCCAGATGCGATAAAAACAATTCGTATAGACCCGCTTGTTGGATTGCAACCTTACCAAGCAAGGGAACTTGCATTTGACGTCGGTTTTACTGGCAAGCAAGTTGGGCAAGCTACGAACATTATGTTAAGGATGGCGAAATTAGTTGAAAATACAGATGCATCCCTTGCAGAGATTAATCCATTAATTATTACGCCTGTTAGTGAAGAGTTTCCAGATGGGCAGGTCTTAGCAATCGACGCTAAGTTTAACTTCGACGATAATGCTTTATTCCGGCACAAAAACTTGCAAGAGATGTTTGATCCAACTGAAGAGAATGAGGCAGAGTTACGTGCAGCCGAATTTGATTTGAACTTTATTGCTTTAGATGGAAATATTGGTTGCTTGGTGAATGGCGCAGGTCTTGCTATGGCAACAATGGACATCATTAAAATGCATGGTGGAAGCCCTGCAAACTTCCTTGATGTTGGAGGTACCGCTACCCTTGAAACAGTAACCGAAGCTTTCAAAATTATTTTGTCTGATGGGAAGGTAGAAGGAGTACTTGTTAATATTTTTGGAGGTATTATGAAATGCGATGTGATTGCGGAGGCAATCGTTGCTGCTGCCAAAGAAGTTGGATTTACAGTTCCCCTAGTTGTTCGCCTTGAAGGAACAAATGTAGAGGAAGCTCGTGGTATTTTAACTGCAGCACAAACTGAGTTGCCAACTATGCAAACCGCAACGGACTTGGAAGATGCTGCTTCTAAAGTAGCCAATGCTGTTGCAGCAACCTGTGCATAATGCAAGTCCTATTTGATATTGACGGCACTATGCTATCTTCGGAAGGCGTGGGAGTAAAATCAATCGAAGAAACTTGCGAAGAGATGTTTAACACAAAAGTGTCTCTTGATGGTATCCCTATTGGTGGTCGGCTTGATCCACTAATTTGGGATGACGTTTGTCAAAAATACGGAATCGAGAATACAAGAGAATTGCATTCTGTGTTTCGCAAAAAATATACCCTTGTTCTTGAAAAGAATATTGCAAAGGTAGTTGTAACAATATTTCCCGGAGTTAAAAAACTTATTGAAATACTTAGCGAAATGGAACAAGTCACGCTTGGGCTTGTAACTGGAAACTACGAAGAAACGGGTCGGATGAAAGTAGAAGCGGCTGGTTTTGATTCAAAGATGTTTACAACAAACGCTTGGGGAACTGATGGAAAAGTTCGTGACGATTTGCCTCCAGTTGCAATACGACAAAACAAAAAAGATTGCCCTGTAATATTGCTTGGTGACACTGTGCACGACGTAACTAGTGGCAAAGCGGCTGGATGCAATGTAATTGCTGTCTGTACTGGTTCCCATGACCGTGATACACTTATGGCATCTGAACCAGAACTTTTATTAGAAGATTTATCAGATACAGAGGCAGTTCTATATTGGATGACCAATGCGCAAATCCTGTAACACTTAAAGAACGAGTCGTTTCAATTGACGTGCTAAGAGGGGTAGCGGTTCTCGGAATTTTTCTGATGAACATCGTCTCATTTTCGATGGTAACTAACGCGTACGAACAGCCTACTGTGTATGACGATCTTTCGGGGCCTGATTGGTGGACGTGGCTTATATTACATTACGTCGCAGACACGAAGTTCATGTCTATTTTTTCTATTCTTTTTGGTGCAGGTGTTTGCATCTTTATGGACCGTGCACAGGAAAAAGGAAACAGGGTTTGGAAATTACAATTTAGCAGGATGTGGTGGCTCTTTGTAATAGGAATGCTTCATGCTTATTTATTGTGGTATGGAGAC
>CAZABE010000087.1:0-1815 GCA_964483425.1 uncultured Isosphaeraceae bacterium
CTGTCGCTTGTTGAAATTTCGCCTGTAACTGAATCTCCTGGTAATTGTTCCATTGGGGGTACCTTTTTGTAATCAATGATGTCTAACAATTCGACATCGAAAATGAGAGTTGAGTTCGGTGGAATACTTGGTCGTCCACGCGAGCCATATGCTAAGTTTGCCGGAATTCTAAATTTACATTTTTGACCTACAGACATTGTACTTACGCCCTCGGTCCAGCCGCGAATCACTCTGTTAAGCGGGAATACGGCTGGTTGACCGCGGTCAACACTTGAATCAAACTTCTTTCCATCTTCAAGCCAACCGGTGTAATGCACCTTCACAACGTCTGCTGGACTTGGGGACTCACCGCCAACTTCGCCCTCGTCGATTACCCACCTCTGAAGACCGCTTTCAGATTGCTCCATGTCTCCACTTACAACATCACCCGGAAGTGCTAGTGATGGATCTAAACCAAGTGAAACTAAAAAAGCATCCATAGAAGGCTCGCGGCCGAGATAATCACGAACTAAATCCAAACTGTCCTTGGTTCCACCCTTGGACAAAATCTTTTCGCGGTAATAAGCACCCGCCTCAGGACTCAACATACCCAATTCTTGAAAGCGCTTGAACATGTCTTGAGCATAAACAAGTGACCACATATAACCGTAATAGCCCGCTTGATAACCGGTCAGATGCCCAAAACTACCCTGAAAGTGTGAGCCGGGGGTGTGTGGATACATGCGTACTTCATCATGGATGTCATAGCCAACTTGCGTTGTGTCAACAATGCCATCTTCATCAGTATGGTATGCCTGATCCACCATACCCAAGAATATTTGCCCCTCAGTTTTAATACCACTTTGCAAATTTTTGGCTGCAATCATGCCTTCGATAAGTTCATCTGGCATTGGTTCACCCGTCTCGTAATGTTTTGCAAACAATGAAAGTGTTTCTGGTGTCCAGACCCACTCTTCAAACATTTGTGATGGTGCTTCTACAAAATCCCTCTCAACACTTGTTCCTGCAAAACCGGCAATCTCTGCCTCGCTCAATATTGTGTGCAAACAATGGCCGAACTCGTGAAAAAATGTTTCAACTTCATCGTGCGTCATTAGCGATGGCTTATCCGCGGTTGGCTTTGTGAAGTTACAAACAAGTGCTGCAACTGGTAATTGCACCGAACCATCTTCCCAGACCTTGTGTTGTGCCAATCCCCACTGCGCTGCGTGTGAATACTTGTTGTCACGAGGATGCAGATCAATATAAAACTCACCAAGTTGCATACCTGTTTTTGCATCCCAGACCTCAAACAAACGAACATCTTCGTGCCATAGTGGAGTACCGCGTTCTTCTGCATTGTCTGTAACTTCTCGGTACTCAAGTCCATACAGATTTTGGGTAATCTCAAATAGACCATCCATAACATTTTGAAGAGGCAAATACTCTTGTACTTTTTGTGAATCAACGGCATATTTATCGTTCTTTATTTTTTCGTAGTAATAACTGAAGTCGTAAGCATAAAAATCGGCGGTTGGATCGTTTAAGTCATTGCGTTTTGCTTCAACAAGTTCTGCCCAGTCCATTTCTGCTTTTTTGCGAACAACCGGACGGAGTTTTTTGTAAAAATCCGCAACCGTCGCTGCATTTTTTGACATTTTGGTTTCGGTTTCAAAATCGGCAGTTGTGGCATAACCAAGAAGGTCCGACGCCCCGTCTCGCAGCTTTATGATACGTTCAAGTATCTCAACGTTTTCTTGCCCCGCCCGTTTCGAATAAGCAAATCGAACTTTTTTTCTTGTCTCTGAAACGGAACAGTAGTCCATAATCGGAACA
>CAZABE010000088.1:0-2410 GCA_964483425.1 uncultured Isosphaeraceae bacterium
TGTTGTAACAGTTGACGATGGATATTTTGCATCGATGTCATCGCAGTCAAAGTTTTTCGACTTGCCGACAACACACAGTTGGATGCATGTAAATCACTATGAATTACGGGACTACCAACCTGCAATGATGCAAATTGCAAACTTTATTACGCAGCGGCGCCGCGCGACGTTAACAATTACACGGTTGCAAGTTACAGATCCAGATGAACCAGATGATTTTTGGTACGACCAAATGCCCGCTGAAATAGTGCTTGATACCAATGTCTATTCGACCCACGCTCAAGAAGTGTATGGAATAACGGAGGCAGTTTGTACGAGAGGGTACGAGGGTGTTTCCTCCCCCATTTACGAGTATCAAGAACATGGAGAAGAGCAGACTTTGCAACACATCGTGTTTGATGATTTCATTAGTGAGAGTGAGGAACTTCTTGCCGTTGATGTGGGCTGTTTTGAAATTGATTGGAATGAAAAATATGATGTTTTTGAATGGTTTGAGGACGATAGTTCTTTAGGGTCAACCTCAATCAGCGTAAATGTCGCTTCGCCTGGAACATCAACGCAGGAGTTTTCAACTGCAAATTACAACGGAACGATGACTATAGAAGTTATTGATTATCCTTTTGATGTTCTTGATGATGCAATTATCGGTGATGTCAACGGAGATGGCATTGTTGATGTAACTGATGTATTGTCTCTTATCTCTGCTTGGGGACCATGTGCTGGTTGTCCAGAGGATTTAGACAATAGCGGCACTGTTGACGTGACCGACCTGCTTATCATTATTGGAAACTGGAGTTAATTTTACGCATTTCCCGCTTTTTTCATTGTAATAGACACTTTTAGGTGCTACAGTTGCTCTAATCGTTGGCGCTGTGTCAACTTGGAGAAGGAAAATAGAAATGTCTAAACTCGCAACTATCGTAGCGGCTTGTGCTGCAATCCTCTGTAGCACTTCAACCTTTTGTGATTTTTCACAAAACAACGGGTTGCCGCTAGATTCAATACCATCGATTGAAATTCCAGAACTTAATTGGTCTAAGGTCTTTGCAGAAGACGCTCGGCGATCGAGCAAGGACGAAGCTCCTCGTTACGCTATACCCCATGAGGTAAGCATCTCCCCTGTCACTGATGGTATTTGGGAACGAGTTGGGCGTAATTCTATGCGCTGGAGTTTACGCATTGGTTCTGAGAATGCAATCTCTTTGAACTTGGGTTTTGAACATTGGCAACTTCCCCGTTCAGCAGAAATGACCATGGCGACAACCGACGGTGAATTTGCATTGCGTCCATTTACAGCAGACGACAATAAGCCACACGGCGAACTTTGGACACCAGTACTTCCGGGCGATGAAATCATTCTTGAAATCATTGTTGCAAATCGAGAACAACATCTAGTAAACGATGGTGTATTGTTAAGTTCAATAAACGTTGGCTATCGTGGCTTTTTCGAACAAGGTGTAGACCGTAGTGGTTCTTGCAACGTTGATGTTGTCTGCGCAGAAGGAGACGATTGGTGGGATGAAATTCCTTGTGTTGCTGTTATATCAACAGGAGGTTCAACATTCTGTACGGGTTTCATGGTGAACAACACTTCGCAAGATCGTACTCCATACTTTATGACTGCAAATCATTGCGGTGTTAGTTCAGGAAATGCATCGTCTCTTGTAACTTATTGGAATTATCAAAACAGTTACTGCAGAGTTCCTGGTTCTGGCGATAGCGGAAGTCCTGGCGATGGACAATTAAATCAATTTAATACAGGAGCGACCCACCTTTCTTCTGGTAGTTCTAGCGATTACACCCTAGTAGTCATGGATGATTCGCCAGATGATGCATGGGAAGTTTCTTATTGCGGCTGGGATGCAACAGGTAACGAATCCCCTCAGGGTATTGCGATTCACCATCCAGCTACTGATGAGAAACGAATAAGTTTTGAAGATCAACCTACAACAACAACTAGTTACCTAGGTGAAGCAGTTCCCGGCGATGGCACACACGTTCGAATTGAGGACTGGGATTTAGGAACAACTGAGCCGGGCTCAAGTGGTTCTCCACTTTTTAGTGCTGATCATAAGGTCTTAGGACAGTTGCATGGTGGTTATGCTAGTTGTACCAGCCAAACCAGTGACTGGTACGGAAAGTTTTCCGTTTCTTTTGCAGCCGGCCTAGAGCCACATCTCGATGCTGCTGGAACAGGGAATTTAACGGTCGATACCCTTCCCGGAACTGGCATGAGCGTTAATCCTGGAGATGATGTAGTACATGTATGCACAAGTCCTTGCGTAAACCCAGATCCTGCTGAAGTCATCTATACGATTGCTAATAATGCTCCTGACACAATCTCGTATAGAGTCGAGACGGTTTACAACGCAGGTTTCATTTTAATTGATGGCGGTAGTTCCACTCAAGG
>CAZABE010000089.1:0-9817 GCA_964483425.1 uncultured Isosphaeraceae bacterium
TGGAATTGGTTGGGGCATTGTGACAATGATTGGAAGACCATTTTCGCAGCACCATTCGTATACCCTCATTGCAGCCGAATGTGTAGGGTGAAAGCCGGCCAGTGGAGGAGAGACAGCAATTCCGACAAAACCAAGGTCAAGAGTCACTGACAAATCATGCTCAGTTGAATGACTGAGAGGGTCTATGCCAGCAATGCCTAGCCTTCTTGAGGAGTCACGGCTTGCAAATTCAGCAATTAACTCGTTTGGAATATTTGCACCAACAAGGTCAGCTCGGTGACCAAGAATAAGTGAGCAGTCGATGCAAGAAGTAGCCCTTCCGTGGGCAGCAGCATCGCCGCACTCTTCCTCCCAACTTTTTGGTGAGCCGTGAGCCATTACCTTTGCGGTTTCGGGTCCTAGTTGTCTTGCGTCTGACCAAAGTCGAGTATGACAGTCAATAATCATTTGTCTCTCCAAGTGATATTGTTCATTGTAACGGCATACGTGCCCTTTGGACTATAGAGGTATCATGGTATATATGAGTGATCCTGAAGATTTTTCCTCCGAACCACATCCTTGGACGTGTAATAACCTTTCCAACCCCCATGAAATAGAGGATAAGCATGAGCGGGTTGAGCAGATGTTCACGGCTATTGCTCGTAAATATGATCTAAATAACCGTCTTCATTCCCTATGGCGTGATCAAGTGTGGAGAGCAAGAGCCGTTAAGGCGGCGCAGCTAAATGGAGATGAAGATGTACTAGACATTGCTTGCGGAACTGGGGACTTAGCAATGGCTTTTTACTTGGCTAATGTTAAATCAGTGATTGGTATTGATTTTACAAAAGCTATGCTTGATTTGGCTATTGCAAAGGCGAAGGACGCTAAGTTTGATATTGACTACAGGCAAGGAGATGCAATGCAGTTGGATCTTCCTGCGAATTCTGCTGACGTTGTTTCAATCGCTTTTGGGATTCGAAATGTCCAGCAACCGAGCAAAGCGATTGAAGAATTTTATAGAGTATTACGAAAGGGTGGACGGCTAATTGTCTTAGAGTTTTCAACCCCAAAAAATCCTATTATTCGATTCTTAAATAATTTTTATACAAAGAAGATAATGCCTATAACAGCGACTTTAATTGCTCGGGATACTAGTGGTGCTTACAGATATTTACCTAAAAGTGTCGAGACATTTATTGATGCAAAAGAACTTTGCGACGAAATAGAGAAAGCAGGTTTTACCGAAATTAAACAAACCCCCCAAACATTTGGTGTTTGCACTATCACAAGTGCAATCAAAATTTAATCGGTTTCTTCTACTACTACTTCTTCTTCTTCTTCTTCTTCTGGCTCAAATGCTTCAGCAGTTTTCATGGCATCACGCACGAGAGCATAATCCTCTGTTGTGGCTTTGGTGAAACCAGAACAACCCAGTTCACCAATGATTTTTGTATCTTCTAATTCTAGTAGGGAAGCGGTAATAGCATTTTTGATTTCTTGTGACAAGCCGCTTCTTGCGACCCAAGGCTTAGTAACATTTTCAAAGGCAACAACAACTTTAATTTTATCAGGGTCGCAAAGTTTCTTGTATGTCGAGGCCTTTAATGCTCCGGCATCATGGCTTCCTGTGATGATGGCTCTCGCAACTAGGTCATGTCGATTCAAATAATCAAAACTTGACAGAGATTTTGAATTGATTCCTTCCTTAGCGAGTAATGATTGGGCTAGGTACCTTCCAATAGTTGAATTACTATCTCCAAAAGCAAAAGACCTTCCTTGCAAGTCCTTTACTGTGTTGATGCCACTCCCTTTCTTTGTGATGATGAGACCATTGAATCTTTTAAGCCCTTTACGAAGTTCCATAGCAAGTAGATCGACGTTGGGATTTTTTTGTTCAGCAAGGATGTACGATGAAGGACCGAAACGAACGAAGTCAACAGTGCCATCAGCCAACGCCTGTATTCCCGATTCGTAATCTTCAAATATCGTGAGATGAATGTCAACATCGAGACCTAGTTGATTTTGGATAGGAGTACTAATCGCCTCAAGAACAGGGGTGAATTTTCTGTACATGACCGTTGCTCGGTCAGATGGGTAGACGCCAAAATTAAGCCGGAGTGGTGTTTCTTGTGCATTCGTCACATAATTAGAGAATCCAAGAGATAGAATTAGAATGGCAAATTTGATTGTAGATAAGTAATTCATTATAGTGCTTCAAGTATAGCATCTACATTTCCGCCCGCATCTCCAAATAACATGGAAGTATTTTCATTGAAAAAGAGGGGGTTGCCTACACCTGCGTAGCCAGTACCCATTGAGCGTTTCATTACAATTACATTCTTTGCATTCCAGACCTCTAGGACAGGCATCCCAGCAATCGGGCTGTTTGGATCATTAAGAGCACTTGGGTTTACGATATCGTTTGCGCCAATGACCATCACAATATCTGTCGCTGGGAAGGTGTGGTTCACCTCATCAAGTTCTAGGACGATATCGTAGGGAATATTTGCTTCCGCAAGCAAAACGTTCATGTGACCAGGAAGTCGTCCTGCTACTGGGTGAATTGCAAAGATTACTTGCTTCCCATTGTCTCTGAGGTTCTTTGTGATTTTTGCGATTGTGTGTTGCGCTTGAGCAACGGCCATGCCATATCCAGGAACAATGACAACGCTGCTGGCATCGTTAATGAGTTGTGCTGCTTGGTCTGTATCGATCGAAATGACGTCGCCTTCGGGTGTTTGAGTTGTACCTCCACTATCACTTGTCCCAAAGCCGCCAAGAATTACGCTTGGGAGTGAACGGTTCATGCCTCTACACATAAACAAACTTAGAATTGCACCGCTTGAACCAACGAGTGCTCCAACAATTATAAGTAAGTCATTTCCAAGCATAAAGCCAGCAGCAGCAGCAGCCCAGCCCGAATAACTATTAAGCATAGAAACAACGACGGGCATATCAGCGCCGCCAATTGCCATCACGAGATGAACGCCAAGCATGCCAGTAATTACAAGTGAGATTAAAAGGTAGGTCAAAGCATTTGCATCGTTGCCAACAAAGAGAATGCCAAACCAAATAGTTATCCCTAGTGCAATTAGATTAAGAAAATGCCTTGCGGGTAGTAAAAGTGGTTTTCCCGAAATAAGACCATGAAGTTTGCCAAACGCAACAATTGAGCCGGTGAATGTTATTGATCCAATACATACTCCAACAAAAATTTCGATTGCATGAATTGTAAATTCAACGCCTTCAAGTTTGTGTGCGGTTTCATCTAGTTGTAAACCGAGCCCGACTAGGACTGCGGCAGCCCCAACAAAACTGTGAAGGATTGCTACAAGTTGGGGCATTTCAGTCATCTTGACTCGCACTGCAAGTGTTGCCCCTATCAGAATTGCTGGGAATATTGCAATAGTGAGAATGCCATAAGCAGTTACTTCATCGCTGGCTGTGACTGCAACGAGTGCAAGCACCATCCCGATAATCCCAAACCAATTCCCTCGCCTTGCGGTCTCTTGGTTCGAGAGCCCCCCCAAACTTAGAATAAAAAGTACAGCTGCGACAATGTAAAAAATGGTGATTAAACTATTTGGCATTGTTACCTTCTAAACATCGCGAGCATTCGGTTCGTAACTAAAAAACCACCAGCGACATTGATTGCAGCAAGCAGGACGGCGGCTGCACCTAAAATAACAGTAGCGCTAATCTCAGGGCGAGAAAGTTGCAAAATGCCACCGATGATTATGATTCCTGAAATCGCATTTGTCACGCTCATCAATGGAGTGTGCAAAGCAGGTTTTACGTTCCAAACAACTTGCCAACCGACAAAACAAGCAAGTACAAATACAGTAAAGTGGCTAAGAAAAGAATCAGGAACATTTGTCCCTACATATAGCATTCCAACTGCAGCTAGACCCAACACAAATATCTTAATTACTTGTGAAGCAAGACTAGGTGATTTGATTTCTTCTTCGACTTCTTTCTCTTCTTTTTCTATTTCAGGGCGTTTCCCAGTGTCAACAGAATAAGCGGGACCTGGATTGCGTGGCTTGGGTGGTGGCCATGTAACACTGCCATGGTTTAATACAAGAGCACCTCTGATTACATCGTCTTCCATGTCAATTACGTAATTTTCGTTACCGCCAAGTTCATCTAAAAAGTGTACTATCGCAGAACTGTACAATCTGCTTGACAAAGCTGCCATGCGGCTTGGTAAATCGGTATATCCAATAATAGTTACGCCGTGATGGACAATAACTTCATTTGGTTTTGTAAGTACACAGTTACCTCCTTGTTCAGAAGCAAGATCGACAATAACTGAACCCTCGCGCATACTTTCTACCATCCCGCTAGTAATAAGTTTTGGTGCTTCTCGTCCTGGAATAAGGGCAGTTGTAATTATGATGTCGACTTCGATTGCCTGTTTTGCAAACAGTTTTAGTTCTGCTTTTAAGAAATCGTCCGACATTGTTTTTGCATATCCACCTCCGCCTTCCCCATCCTCAGATGGAAAATCAAGTTCAAGGAATTCGCCGCCAAGTGACTCCACTTGTTCGCATACAGCCTTTCGTGTGTCAAAAGCACGAACAATTGCACCTAGTCCTTTGGCTGCTCCAACTGCTGCAAGGCCAGCAACACCTCCACCTATAATTAAAACCTTCGCTGGTTCGATTTTTCCTGCGGCAGTTACTTGCCCAGTAAAGAAGTGGGGGAAGGCGTGTGCTGCTTCTACAACTGCTCGGTAACCAGAAACGTTTGCCATAGAACTTAGGGCGTCCATTTTTTGCGCTCGTGTGATACGTGGAATGCAATCCATTGCGAAAATGGTTGCTTTCTTTTTGCTCAATTGCTCCATTAACTGTCCGTTTTTTGCAGGCCAGAAAAATGAAATAACAGTGCCGTTACTTTTTAATAACTCAATTTCTTGTGATCGTGGTTCCCGAACCTTTACCACGATATCGCTACGTCTCCATAAATCTTGAACGTCAGTAACAATTTCTGCGCCAACTTCTTCATATTTAGGATTGCCATAGTCGGCATGTACCCCAGCCCCTGATTCAATAATAACTTCAAACCCCATTTTTTTGAGAGCTTCTACGCCACTTGGAACTAAGGAGACGCGCCGTTCAGCATGTTGAATTTCTTTAGGTACACCAATAATCATAAAAAAAGGCTCCGTACGGGTAGAGAAATGCATATTACCTAAATTGGTATGCGATAGTTGAGATTAAATCTTGTTTTTCCTTGTTTTGAAAGCACAAAATAGTATTCTTTCTTACTGGAGGTATTATCCATGAAACTAGACAAAACCATTCATCTCGTATCGTTAGTTTCTTTCGCTAGTTGTTTCGCTAGCGTTGATGTTCACGCTCAAGAAGCACAATTGCTTGGAAACCCGTCGGTCTCAGGTGATTCTGTGGCTTTTTCAGTTGCAGCAAGTGGGCAGACGGTAGTACTTGGCGCTCCACTTAGAAATCACGTTGGCAATGGGTACGATTCAGGTGCACTCTATATTTATGATCGGGTTAAAGAAAATTGGACACAAACAGTAAATCTCGCAGCATCTGATGGTGCTGCTTTTGATTACTTAGGTTGGTCAGTTGATATAGAAGATAATGTCATTGCTGCTGGAGCGAGTTGGGCAAATGAGACGGGAATAAAAAGCGGTGGTGTCTACATCTTTCGGCGTGGAAAAGTATGGCAAGAAGAAGCGTTAATTGTTCCATCTGACTTGCCTGCCGAAGCCAATTTTGGGTATGCGGTAAATCTTGATGATGAGCAACAACTCATCGTTGGTGCCCCATTCGTTGACGAAATGGTCAACGCACAAGGAGTTGCGTATATTTTTAGGAACGAAAATGGTGATTGGGTGCAGAATGCACGGCTTACACCTGGTGATACATATGTAAACTTTGTTGGTTCTGCCGTAGCTATTGATGGTGAATTTGCAGTTGTCGGTGCGCCAAGAGACAACAGCGGGGGTGTTAGCGCTGGGACTGCATTCATTTATAAAAGAGATTCAAAGGCTAATGGCGATTGGACATTGATGCAAGAAATAAGTCCAAATGTTTCTGAGCCGTATAGTTTTTTTGGTAATTCGGTATCGATTATTGGTGGAACTGTATTTGTTGGCGCGGAATATTCAGATATTGCTGGTGCAAACGCAGGTGCAGTTTTCGTCTTCCAACTTTCTGGTGGTAATTGGTCTCAGGATCAAATACTGACACCGAGCGATGCTATGGCATGGTCACACTTTGGCGGATCAATAGATACTCAGGGCAGCAAAGTTGTCGTTGGAGCATATGGTGATCCTAATGCAAATGGTGGAGCATATGTATTTGAATTGCAGGATGGCAATACATACGAACAAACAGATTTACTGTTAGCTTCAGATGGAAGTTACGGAGATAGGTTTGGAAATTCTGTTTCCTACGGCTCAGGATTTGTAGTTGTTGGTGCCCCGAATTTTCAAGAGAAGAAAGGCTCAGCGTATGTATATGAATTTTCTGCTCCTCCATTTAGAGGAAAGTCATCGCGTGCTGGAGCGAGTTTCGTGAATAAGAAGCATAGGAGTGGTGGACCAGTACGTAGCGGTATGAGTTTTGAATATTTCGGTAATTATGATGATCACGATTATTTCGTCACCACAAGTGCTATTGAATATTACGACGCACATGAAATGGCAAATGTACTTGGCGGTTTATTAAACCGAGCAGCTTCCCTAACTTCAATAAATACTGAAGCAGAGAACGAATTTATACAATCTATCAGTACTGATTTGCTTTGGATTGGTTTAAGTGATCTCGAGAATGAAGGTATTTTCGTTTGGGATAATGGCGAATCGCTTGATTGGGCGGGATGGGGACCAGGCGAGCCAAATAAAAACGGTGGTACCGAAGATGTTGTTGTTATGAACTGGGAATATAAAGGTGGTTCTATCCTTGGTTGGTCTGATTGGAAAGAACAGCATCGATATGCCTATGCCTTAATTGAACTTGAAGGCGAATCATGTGCTGGTGATGTTGATTGGGATGGTGACGTGGATGGCGATGACGTTGCAATCATTATCGATACTTGGGGAGAGTTTGGTGGAAACGGAGACGCCAATCATGACGGTGCAGTTAACGTAAACGACATTTTGTGGTTGCTTGATTTCTGGGGCGCCTGCCCATAATTAACCCGCGGTTAATAAACGAAGGCAAAATGGATATTGACCTTAGGGTTAATTTACATCTTGTGATTGGGTTTGAAGCAAGACCATGTCATAGTATCTGTCGCTACGAGCCATTAACTCTATGTGTGTTCCCGATTCAATTATTCTTCCTTGATCAAGGACAAGAATTTGATCAGCATTTCGAATAGTGCTTAGTCGATGCGCAATTACAAAACTTGTTCGATTTTTAAAGAGTGTTGACAAACTATTTTGGATAAGTCGCTCGGAGTGAGTATCTAAATTGCTTGTTGCTTCATCTAATATTAGAATTTTGGGGTCTGCAAGTAATGCTCTTGCAATTGCAATTCGTTGCCTTTGACCTCCACTAAGTTTTACACCTCGTTCTCCTATTTCGGTGTCGTACTTGTCATTAAATTGACAAATAAATTCGTCAGCAGCAGCACGACTAGCTGCTTCTTTAATTTCCTCTTGGGTTGCCCCTCGTTTACCGTAAGCGATGTTGCTTGCAATTGTTCCTTCAAACAAGAAGATGTCTTGTTCGACAATCCCAAGCAAAGCGCGATAGGAACTAAGGTCAATTTCCTGAAGTGGCTTTCCATCTAAAAGTATTTTGCCTTTGGTGCAATTGTAAAAGGCAGCGACTAGATTGCAAAGGGTCGTCTTGCCAGAACCGCTAGTTCCAACCAAAGCAGTCGTTTTACACGCGTCTGCTGTAAACGTAATGTTGTGAAGCACATCTATATCTGTTCCAGGGTAGCGGAAACACACATCTTCAAAAGAAATAATCCCGCGGGTCGTTTTTTGTTGTGGAGAGAAAGAAACAATCCCGCGGGTCGTTTCTTGTTCTGTTGGTTCATTAAACAAGTCGAGAACTCGGTCAAGAGCCGCAAGGGAGTTTTGTAGTTGGGTTGCACTTTCGGCGAGGGTTGCAAGGGGTCCCATTAGCATCGCAAGATACGTTAGGAACATTACTAAGTCACCCGCAGTGATTGCCTCGCTAGCAGTTATTTCTCCAGTTGCAATAAGATCACGGTCATGAAGTACTTGCCAACCACCAAACCAAAGCAGGGCAGCGGTTGCAACTGGGATTAAGACAGACCATGCTATGTCAATCCCGCGTGAGAGCCACCATGCAAGGAGTTCCTTGCGTACAAGTAAATGATTAGAGCGTATCCAGTTTGCTGCCTCAGTTCGTTGCCGCGAAAAACTTCGGACAACACGAGCACCGCCAAACGATTCGGTCACCATCGCATCGCAAAATTGCCTTGTTCCGCGAATGCTCCTCCAAAGTGGTCTGATACGACTGATCCATGTTCGATGCGTAAAGAAAACGATTGGAAAGAGCACAATTGAAAAAAGTAAGAGCCGCCAATCGACAAAGAACAAAATGATGAGAATTCCAAAAAGTTGAATGATTGCTCGCCACGGGTTGTAACAAAGTCCAAAAACAAGTTCGCCGATTGCTCCTGCATCTTCGCGCACAAGTGAAGCAGCTCCTCCTGAGCGAAGTTGATGTACTCGATGAAGCGGAAGGGAGCTTGCATGTAAAAATGCTTTTCGCCTTAGAGAAATTTGTATTCTTTTTGTTGTCCTTGTTGCTAGCCAACGCCCTCGAATGCTAAAGAACAGCGCGATGAGTGCGAGAATAACTGTTCCGATAGCAATTGCACCAAGTAGAGTGAATTTATTAGCAAGAGAGGGAAAGAGCGAAAGTATTTTATCTGGTAATGGTTGATTGCCAAGAATGTTGTCAAACACAATCTTGGTTGCGGCAGGCGGGATTAATCCAATAGTAACACCAACGGTTAGAAATCCTAGGGACCAAAAAATATCACGTTTACTTTTGCCAATAATTGAAAAGAACTCGCCAAGCAGTTTTCTAAAAGACCGTGATCGTTCGGAAGTAGTTCGTCCTGCACTAAGTGCTGTATAGTCGCCGGTTTTTACCGACTCCTTCATCCTTTTTTTAAATGAATGAAAACGGGACTTGCTTGAGTGTGCTTTATGCATAAAAGGTGCATTGTACATCTCTTGCAAAGAATGAAAGCGTTGTTTTTGAAATTGCATTACACTATTGTTGAGGAGAGCGCTATGGAACAAGAATTTGATTCTGGAAGTGAAGTTGAAGTAAATAGCAAAACATCTAATAAAGGCAAAAAAATCACAGGCGGCTGTGGTTGTGGTTGCCTTGTAATTGTTTTAATAATCGCGGGAATCATTTATTGGGCGTACCGTGAAGCAACTGCGTTTACTCGTGGATTTGAAGAGCTGGGATACAGAAAAATTTCTGGGCAGTCAATAGTTGTTCCAAAAGAGGATACCGTCCAAGGACCAGTTGTGTATTTTGGGCAGTCCTTGACAATTCAGGGCACGATCGATGGCAATGTTGCGGCATTGTGTCAGACCCTCGTTTTGGAGGGAACAATTAACGGTAACTTAGACGTCTTATCACAATCAGTAGTTATTGAAGGCACTGGTGTTGTGACAGGAAACCTTAATTCAGAAGCGGTGCAATCTCTTGTAAACAACGGAAGAGTAGATGGTGATATAACTGGCACATTTCAAAATGTTACATCAGATGAGGAAGTTATTCAAAGCGAGTAGTTGTTAAGGAGCTTGTTGGTACAACGCAGTGACAAACATTAAGGTGCCATCTTCGGTCATAAT
>CAZABE010000090.1:0-5227 GCA_964483425.1 uncultured Isosphaeraceae bacterium
ACTTGGAATGTTTGCAAGTTCATCGATGATTGCCCTAACGTATTTTGTTGTTGCAAGTGCATACCCAGTCACAAGCACGAGACACATCTGCATCGAAAAAGCAAGTAACTTCCAAATACCACTTTTACCGTCACGCCAAGAGTCAAGCAATGCAACAGTACTATTTTCTTCTCCAAAGTCCCCCCAAACTAGTGAGGCGATTGCAGTGACAACCGTTAGAAGAATTGCAATTACGAATGGATCGGGTACAACGCGTTCAACATATTTACTTATTCCTAGGCCGAGTTTACTAATCATCCCGACATCATAATAAATTAACCCAGAGGTCATCCAAGCCACCAAGTAGATTTATTTACACAGGGTTAATTAAACAGGGTTACTAAGAGTTAATCACAGTGCCATGAATCAGAGTGGATGTCGTAAATAATTGCCGTATTTGCAGGTTCGTTTGGGTTTCCTGTTGAGATACCTACGTCCACAAATGAAGCGAACACTTCAGTTTCTATTGGTCGAATTGAGATTGCCTTGGTTTTGTGAAGGATAAAATCGATAGCACCTAGGTCAGGTTCGTTTACCTTTCCTCCCAGAACCTCGCTCATGTACTGTGAAAACGCTGTTGCAACAAGAATCAAAGCATCATCGTAATCACGAACATGAGCAGTAACGCCGTCACCAATGTTTGTAGTGACAACAGATTGCATTCTAAAATCAGCACACAGAGGAGAAAGTGACTTTGAAACTTCTCTGATGATAGCGTTTGCGTCGCCCTCTTCTACTGGGCCGTTTACACAAGCAACCCATTGTGGTTTTCCAGAACCACAGAGAATGGTCGAGTCCTCCAACAAATCTTCTCGAGCAAGTGCCATCATGGCATCGCAGGGAGTGAGTGAGGAGATTTCGACACACCATCCATCAGAAGTTCTGGATAGCGCCACTCTCAATGGGCTGACCATTGAAGCTAATGATGGTTCGTTTTCGCTCCATGCATTTGCGTTGTTTGAGTTTGGGAGTGGTTGGTTCATTGTTTAGTTCGTTCTTTTAAAAAGCCCCGCTTTTGTTTGGCGGGGCTTGTCGGTGTTTGGTTTGAGTATTTACTCAAGGTTTCCGATTTGCTCCCGCATTGGGATTTACGTGTGTTGACCAGATAAAGTTCATCGATGACAAGAAATATGCAAGCGCCAGTTTCCATTCACCTTTTGCACAGCAAGTACAAGCGGTTTTTAACTGGCAATATGGTGATGAGGTGACATGCGCATAAACCTTGTGCCTCTTTTGAGACAATCTTGCTTGGATTCGTTCTTTTCGTGTTTTTTGTTCCATCTCTACTACTATGCGCAAAAGAGCCAAGTGGTCAACGTATTTTGATATTTTTTTTCAAATGAAGGTACTATCTCCAGAATGGCAACTACAAAAATAATTAAAAATCTTCCAAGAATGAAGGAAATCGTCTCTGTAGCCGCAAAATTCGGCTTCGGAGAGGTCATAAGAGATACAAAATTAGGTGAATTTCTTGGAAAATTCAAAAAAATTCACGATGTGGAGCAGAAACCAGCCCAAGTTCGGTTTCGATTAGCGCTTGAAGAACTTGGTCCAACGTTTATGAAATTGGGTCAAGTGTTGAGTATGAGGCCAGACCTTGTGCCAGCATCATGGTCGGCTGAACTTGCACATTTGCAAGACAGTTGCCCTGTGGTGCCGTGGGAAACCATTAAAAAAGAACTCATAACAGAATTCGGTGAGGAATTCGAATCTATGTTTGTTTCAATAGACGAAACACCAATTGGTGATGGCTCTATGGCTCAAGTGCACAAAGCAGTAACAAAAGATGGCAAAAAGATTGTCTTAAAAATACTCAGGCCAAACATCGAAAAAGTAGTCAAATCTGATTTACAGGTTCTTGAAGTCATAGCGTCTGTACTTAATAGTCATGGAGCAAAACTTGGGTTTGATCCAAAGGAAGTAATAGACACTTTTTCAGAAGCGTTAGACCACGAACTCGACCTTCGCCACGAAGCGGATAGCACTTCTATGCTCAATGCAATGACAGCGGACGATGTTTCAACATTTCCAGAAGTTTTTACTGAACTTTCAACCAAACGCATTCTTGCAATAGAAGAAGTTAATGGTGTAGAACTTACTAAATGGAAAGATCAAAACTACTCCCAAGAACAACGAGATAAAATTGTTAAAAACGGAGCCCACGCAGTTGTTCGGCAAACACTAGAGATTGGTTTTTTCCATGCTGACCCACACCCAGGAAACATTTTTGTGTTGGATGAGGAAAAGTTATGCTTCATTGATTGTGGAATGACTGGGCGTGTTGAAGAATCAATGCGAAAAGATTTGGCGATGCTTCTTTATGGAGTTGCCAAAAACAACATTGATATTGTTACTAAATCGTTTTTAAAACTGGGCGACATAACAATTGATGATGTAAACGAACGTGAATTGCGTAAGGATTTACAGGATTTTGTAGAGAGGTTCACTGAAGGACCTCTTGGCGAGGTTGATATGGGAAGCATGTTGACCGCTTTCCTTGATGGGCTTCGTAAACACAATGTTAAATGTCCAAGCGATTTAATCCTTATGATTAAGGCGTTGATTACCATTGAGGGCGTTGGTAAGGAATTGTCACCAAAGTTTAATTTAGTTGACCACGCAAAACCAACAATTGAGCAATTAGTGAAATCACAGTTTGGTTTTGCTGCAATCAAAGACAGAAGCGTTGCTTCAGCTCAATTGTGGACACAACTCGCTGAACGGTTGCCAGATGATGCAACAAGAATTTTAGACAGAATTCGCAGGAACAAGGTTAGATTAAATGTAGACATCGAATCAGTTGACAACATGACCGATGCAATTGACCGCTCTTCAAAGAATGTAAGTTGGGCAATGATTATTTCTGCTCTTATTATTGGATCGTCAATCATGGTGCTTGCAAATAGATCCGACGTGATGGACTTAAGAGCAACTCTAGGTCTAATTGGCTACTTGTTCGCTGGTACTCTTGGTGTTTGGCGGGTCATTCAACATTTACGGCAAGGTAGATGATTGATTCTATGTTCAAGGCGGCAGATGCCCCTTGCGAAGTTGGGCTCAAGATACGATAGTGCAACACATGAATAAAATTGCTGCATCCTTAGCAGGTAAATTTATAGTGTTTGATGGTCCTGATGGCTCTGGGAAGTCCACTCAGATGCGTAGGTTTATGGATTGGTGTAAACAGAATGAGGTTACAGTTAGGGAAGTAAGGGAGCCCGGTGGCACACCTATTGGGGAGCAAATCAGACAAGTTCTTCTTGACCCCGCAAATGAAAGCATGACTATTCAGTGCGAAATGCTTCTATACATGGCAAGCCGTGCACAACTTGTTGATCAAGAAATAGTTCCAGCTATTAACCGTGGAGAGTTAGTGGTTGCAGATAGGTTTGTTAGCGCAACGCTTGCGTATCAAGGCGCAGCGGGTGGGTTGCAAACAAAATGGATACAACAAGTCGCAGAAGTGGCTGTTTCTGGCCATTGGCCTGATTTGACTCTGATTTTGGATGTTGATGATGAAACAGCCGCGGGACGAATGAATCCACTACTAGACAGGATGGAATTAAAGGGGAGGGAGTTTCATTCAAAAGTGAGAGAGGGATTTTTGAAGCAAGCCCTAGAAATGCCGGAGAAATATTGTGTAATTGACTCAACCGAGGATGAGGATAGCGTGGAAAAAGCCGTGCAAAATGCTATCAAGATGTATTTTTGCTGAGGAATTCCTTGATAAAACACAGAATAATCGTTTATTTTGTGCAAAAAATCAAAAAACATAACCCTTTACCACAAAAAAAGTTACGAATATGTGTACCATAGTTTTTTGTATTATCCGACCTAAACGTGTGGTGAAAAAGTACTGTTAGCCGATAAATGGTAAATCCCAAGGACCCGCGTTGTGGTCCGAGATGTCAGGGATGGCTAGTGAGGCCACAACAGGCTGGGTTCAAGGAAACTAAGGAGATTTCTATTATGAAAAACGCATTAGATACTATTAAATCATGGGCATGGGGTTTTATTGACCTTATGTTAATCTTCATCGCTGTAGGTGTTTTAGTTCAAATCATCTTCGGCGATGCATCAGGTTTCTGGGGCGGCATGGTCGGCCGATTAATGGCTATGGTTACAGAATTTAGCGCAGGCGGATTTGTAGGCCTTATCGCTCTTGTTATTGTTCTTTCACTCTTCAACCGCAGAACTGCATAACAGTTTTGGTTGATTGCGAAGCAACGCTTCGCGCCTACCTCCCACTCCAAGGAAGGATTGGATAGTAGGCAAAACACTGTCTTTTTGACAGAATATGATTATCCAGCCGCAACTGCCCTCATCGGAGATGGGGGCAGTTGTTTTTTTTGCTCGGGTTCAACGTATCTATTGCCTGTTTGACTTGCTGCAACTCGTATTGCGACGTCGAACTGCATCGATGGGACGCAAGATCCCATCTGCTTCGTCCTCCTCGCACTACTTCGTTTCGCTAGCGTCAAACAGACAATATCTACATTTCACCCTCGCTGGCTCGGGTTCAACTCTTCTTTCCCTCATTGGACTTGCTGCATTGATTCGTGGTGTCAACCCCAATGGTTGAAAGTGGTTGTCACTTTGAAAGCGGAAACGCAGTTATTGCCAGCGGAGGACGATTTTCCCGAATTGTTCGCCGGATTCAAGGCGCTCAAATGCTTCCTTGGCGTTATTGGCATCATAGACCGAGTCAATAACAGGGAGCATTCCGTTTTTGAGGAGAGCCACAACTTCTGCGAACTCATCCATGTCACCCATTGTGGATCCAAGAATAGAAAGTTGATTCCAGAAAATCCTTGCTAGGTCGGTTTTTGGAGCAGCACCAGCAGTGCAACCACACGTGACAAGCGTCCCCCCACGAGCAAGCGATTTAATGCACGGGAGATGAAGAGAGCCACCAACCGAATCAACACAAACATCAACACCCCGTTTTCCAGTCATTCCACGAACCGTTCGTGACCAATCTTCCCCTTCATCAAGCACACCCTCATCTGCACCAAGTTCAAGTGCTCTATCTAGTTTCCATTGGTGCCTTGAAGTCACGATTGTCTTGCAACCAAAATGTTTACAAATATTGAAAGCTGCAAGAGCAGCACCACCACCAATGCCAGTTATTAACACGCATTGACCCGCACGAAGGCGTGCTCTTGAAACAACCATTCGCCATGTTGTT
>CAZABE010000091.1:0-2070 GCA_964483425.1 uncultured Isosphaeraceae bacterium
GAAATCCGTGGTGACGGAAACCTAATGCTAAATGGCTTATGGTATATCGTTATAGGTGATGGTTCTGGTGGTTCTGGTGTGATTGAAAATGCAACAGACCTTACCGGACTTTCTCTTGACAATGGAACGCTTCTTCTTGCAGAAGACGAAGACACACTGGGTGTTGCTACTGGTGCAATAGTCAATTTGAATTTTGAAAATAGCGACAACGTAACTCACGTATTAGTGATGAACTTCTACGGTTCAAACGGTGATGACCTTGACCTTGATGACGATGGTGTTCTTGACTCTGAGCCTTGGACAGGTACTGTGGACGGTGTACGAATAATTGAAGATCCTATTGGCGGTGAACATACGTATCTTATGGATGAAGAAGTGGGTCCAACTGCTGATGGATATGTTCCTGCGCATGTGTATCGTTACACAGGTGCTTGTGGCAACTTCGCCATGGGAACGTTCGATCCATACGACCCAGAATCAGCAGATACCCCCGGATCTGAAAATCCAGCGTGTCCATCCGATTGTCCAGCGGACTTCGATGGCGATGGTATGGTTGGTGTTACTGACGTATTAGCGCTGATTGCTGGCTGGGGAGGAAATGATCCACTGCACGATCTTGATGGAGATGGTACAGTGGGCGTTGGTGATATATTGTTACTGATTGGTGCTTGGGGTCCCTGTTAATCGCAGGATTACTGGGGTAACCTAGAGAGAGGAGAGCCCTCAAGCACACGCGACCCGCCTTTGGCGGGTCGTTTTTTTTTTGCGGTGCTCGCTCTGACTCACTCAACACCGCTTTTGATCATACTTGAGCGGCATTTGATTTCCGCTTGCGCTCTGTCACTTTGTCGAATACAGAAACAATCCCGCGGGTCGTTTATTCCGCGGCGTTTATTCCGCGGGTCGTTTATTACTCTGAATGAAGTTAGAGGCGTTCGCTTTGTGGTAAATCGAGTGTTACGATTTGTGCATCCTCTTTTTGAATCCAACCTGTGGAACCGTTTGGCAATTGGATGTGAAGCCAATCAGGGCGCTGCTCGATTATCTCAAACTCAATACCTTCGTGAATTGGATCTTTGAGCATAGGTGAGTAATTTACGCCGTTGCCTTTTCGTACGATTGCTTCTTCTACTGTTAGTACACCATGGTTTTGATGTTGGTCAGCAAGGTCGGCACCGACGCTTACACCAAGAGCGATTGCTGCGCAGCCAAGAGAGATAGAAGCGGTCTTGAATCCGGGAACTGCATGGAATAACCGAACAGAGAGCAAACTCCAACAACTAAACCAAAATAACAAACCGATAGTGAGACGAACCTGCGTGGGCAGTGCCTCATGCCAAAATGCTAAGCGTTTAAGTATCGAGGTTGCGGCTTCTCCTTTAATCGGGTTTGATACAAGAGACCTTGCATACTGTAGGTTTGCAGTTAAGCGACCATCAGAAGGTATGTATCTCTGCCCAGAACGAAAAGCGGCAATTGCCTCGCCAATTTCGCCAACTTGGAGTTGTGCATTACCAAGGTTGTACCAAAGTTTGCCGTTTTCAACTCCATCGTTGACCAATATCTGAAATCGTTCTGCAGAACGCCTAAACGATTCTTTTGATGCGACAGGGTCTGAGGTTTGCATGGAAACACCGTTGTCATAAGCGAGTTGTGCTTCCTTAAGAACTTCTACTTGTTGTTCATGTGAAAGGTGCAACTGATTAGATGAAAATACTAAAAAACAAGATGATAAAGTTGTAAGTAAAGTCATGATAGTTGCTCCACAAGCGTTGCAGCATCTTTAGCAAGTTTGCTGTCCGACAAACCACCAAATTGTGATGCATCACATCGTTTCAACAACGCTTCCATTTGTCTTACTGTGTTTTCGTTTTGTAGTGGGTTGCTTTTTAATGTTCGAAGCGCTTTTGATATTTCGATGGCTTGCTTATCTTGTGTTAATGAAGAAGCGGTCTTTAACGTTTTCGTTGCTTGTTTGGTTGCATTTTTTTGCAAAGCGGTAGGTAACGACGCATGTTTTCGAATCGCAAGCCATGCCAAAACAACGATGAAGGATAGAGGAGGTATTGC
>CAZABE010000092.1:0-2348 GCA_964483425.1 uncultured Isosphaeraceae bacterium
GGGGCGTACGGTCTGAAGGGTTCAATTGTACCAGTTTCTTCACTATAGAGAAGCGCACGGTGCATCCCAAGTCGCGACGCATCGGGCATGTCTATAAGATTAGTGGAATCATTGGCACCCATCTGTAACAACACGCGCATATCAAACTCACGGATTGATTGCCTATCAAGTGCACGATTAAGATTTGCAAGGGTATCCGTTGTAATTATGGTATGCATGCCAAGAGGTGGACCTTCCTTTAGAAGTTCAGCAAGCACTTGCGCTGGTGTTTTTGCTTTCTCTTCGTCGCCCGTTGAAAAACCATAGTCGTTTTCGTCTCTTCTAAGATCTCTAAATCGGTGCATCGCATTAATCATTAGAAATACAGTTGGGGCGTCAGTAATTCCATCTTTCATCCGCTTTTGAAGTTCGGCGTATATATCTCCCATCGCTTCCTCAACCTCTCGAACTCCAATCATCTTCACGTCAAAGTCCATCGCACTTGCAACCTCATTAAGCACATTTGCGTGAGTGCTATCCGCAGGGGTGCCATCTAGCAAAGTAAATAAAGCGCCATTTCTTTTGTATTGCGCTTCAAGTGAATGAAGAGAACTTGCAATCATGTTTGTAGTTGTTTCGTCTTGCTGTCCAACAATAAGAAGGTTACTTGCGGATGCTTGGCGAAGAGTCGCAAAAGTATCTTCTTTGATTGCCATTGCGCCGCCAAGCCAAACTTTTGCAGAAATCGGCCTTGCTCTATTCGTCGCCGACTTATAAGCAGGATTGTCTTGTAAAAATACTGGCTTGTTCCCCTCGTAAACAATCATGTCTCGCTTTTGCCCAGCATCACGTTTTAGTAAATCGGAAATAAGATTTTCTCGAGTGATTTCGTTGAGCCAAACTATTTGGAATGGGCTATTTCCTTCAACGTTCCCTGCAGCGTCGTTGTAAATTGCTTCACCGGGTCTTGAAAGTAAACGTGCGGCTGCGTTGTCTTCATTTAGAATGATGTAACTGTCCTGTTCAGAACATTGCAATGCGACCCGTACGGCCATTTGTCCCATTGTTGAACGGCTTAATGTATAGGCGCCATCTAATGTCTGTGAACCCATGATGGCGTGAATACCAAACGCACGACCTTGACGGACAAGCCTATCAAGAAGCAAGTTTGCTTCTTGTGAAACTCGGTCATCGTCAACAAAGAACTCTTGAAATTCATCGATGATGAGTAAAATGCGAGGCATGACATCTGTACTTTTCTCACGGAACCCAGCAATGTCTTGCACACCTAAATCTCTGAACAATTCGCCTCTTCTTTTGAGTTCAACGTCGATTCGTTGAAGAACACTAATCCCAAACTCTCGATCGCTTTCAACAGCAACAACTCGCGCGTGAGGCAACTTGTGCGTTGCGTATGTTTTAAATTCAACACCTTTCTTAAAGTCAACAAGATAAAACTCAACTTCATCAGGGCTGTACCAAAGTGCTAGGTTCGTAATTAGTACATGGAGTAAAGTTGACTTGCCTGAACCAGTCTTGCCCGCGATAAGTGCATGTTGCGCTGTGCCCCTCCCAAGTGTCAAACTTTGGAGTTTTGTCGCGCCAGCGCGTCCTAATGGGATTGCAACTTTTTGAGTTGTGCTTCTTGACCAAATCTCAGAGACGTCTGGGGAAATGACGCTGAAAGGAACTTCGACTCTATGAGTTAATTCTGCTTCATCGCCAACTTTCTTTACAATTGAGGTGGTGAGTTCGTCGTTTGGTGGTTCTTCAATTGTAAGGGGAAGGTCACAAAGTTCGTTTTCATCAATCCTGAACGTTCCTTCGTCCTCGATAATTCGCAGTGGTATTTTGTTGAGCGTATCTTCGTCGATGCCAGATGGAAGAGTTAGTGAAAGATCTCTGTGAAGGATGACATGTACTCCGCAACGTGAACCGCTTGTGATGATGCTCGTCAAGCGTTTTGCTGCGTTTTCTGAAAAATTGTTAGGAAGGTCAGCAATGACTAGGAACCTGTAGGGTTCTGCGATTTCTCCTGCCTGCTTGTTATAAACATCGATGGATTCAAAATCATTTCTAAGATATTTCTGAATCACTGTTTCCATGTGTTCGGTGAGCATTGAAAGTTGTTGTTCAATGTGCCTTGGTTCAGACCATGATCGATCTAGAAGTTGGGAATCCTCGTAGTCGGCGAGATGTAAAACGCCTGCAAAACTTTGCCCAAGCCCAACAGGATCTATAAGTGTGAAATGTGCCTTACCAGGAGGAAGGGCAGTCATCACTCTTAACATTGCATTCTGTAGAAATGAAACACCTTTGTTCCTGTGCTTCTTTGAAGTAGAGATGAGCATAGATGTTTCATCTGGAAG
>CAZABE010000093.1:0-17229 GCA_964483425.1 uncultured Isosphaeraceae bacterium
AAAATAGGTGAGATTCAGGCAGAACCCGCTATCAGAGCGTACTAAGGGGAATAAACTTGAAGAAATAAAGTTCCAAGAAAAACTGCGAAGTGGACTCGATACCGCCCAAAGTTATAACTTTGGGCGTGACCGACATGTACACGCTCGTGCAAAGCACGAGCAAGTGTGGCATCGCCACACTTAGAGGCACATACAAAAAAGACCCCAGACGCTTCGTCTGTGGTCTTTAGGTATGGGCCGAAGTGGACTCGAACCACCGACCTCACCCTTATCAGGGGTGCGCTCTAACCAGCTGAGCTACCAGCCCTTGGAATCGCAGATTATAGCAAATCAACGGATATCGACGTGACAGTCACTTTCGCTCGTGGACTCGCTCTGTGTGACAGTCACGTCGAAATCATGTTGAAGTATTAACAAGGTCCCCAAGTACCAACGACTTCGAGCATATCGGTTACATCGACTACACCGTCATCATTAACATCAGCATCGCAGTCCGCACAAGGACCCCAGGCTTCAATCAATGCCAATATATCACCTACCCCAACAGTACCGTCGCCATTGATATCGGTTGGGCAGTTGTTCGGATCGCACCCACCGTCGTCACAAACAGTGTTTGGACCAAGCCAAGTTGCACCACCAGCAAGACAGTTTGATTCGTAGATTTCAATACACGTTCCTTCGTCACCAATACAGCACGCACCGATTGCTGGTGTTGGAATAATTTTAAAGACCTCGCCGTTGAGGTCACAAATATACAGTTCTCCTGCAGCATCACGGCCGAATCCAGAAATTGCACCAATTGACCCAGCATCAGGCGCGAGTTGGCTCGTTCTGTCTACGTAATCGTACGTTGAATTCCCGTCATAGCGGAACGACCATATTTTGTTGTAACAATAATCACCAAAAAAGTAAGTTCCCTGAAGTCCATCAATTGCTGAACCGCGATACATTTCACCGCCAGTAATCGAACAACCATATGAGTGGGAATACTCCCAAACCGGAAAGACCATAGTGTTTTGAGCATCGCAACCGCTTGTGTTATATGAATGGTTGCCTTCATAGCAACGCCAACCATAATTTTCGCCGCCAGTACTCGCGGCGGGCTGGAACGTAACCTCTTCATAATTATATTGCCCAACATCGCCCATCCACAAATCACCCGTCTCGCTATCAAAAGCGCAGCGCCAAGGATTTCTAAGACCATACGCCCAAATTTCATCATCGCCCGTAACTCCAACAAACGGGTTGTCCGATGGGATGGCGTAGGGCAGTCCACCGTCAACATCGATTCGCAACATTTTGCCAAGGAGTTGATTTGTTATGTCTTGCGCTCGGTTGCCGGGGTCACCGCCACTGCCGCCATCGCCAGTTCCTATATAGAGGTATCCGTCTGGGCCAAACGCAAGCCAACCACCATTGTGGTTTGAATACGGTTGGTCGATTATTAAAATTGTGTATCCACTATTTGAGTCAGCGATATCAGGATTCGATGAAACGTTATATCGCTTGATATATGTGTCACCGTTACTTGCAGTGTAATTCACATAGAACTGACCGTTTTGTGCATAGTTTGGGTGGAAGGCAAGACCAAGAAGACCTTGCTCTGAACTTGTACTTACTGACAAGGATAAAAACGCAGTAGAGTTGAGCGTACCGGTGTCAAGATTAAAAATTCTGATTCGACCAGTGCTACCAGAGCGCTGTTCAACAATAAAAATTCTATCGTAATCGCCTGGTGCGGCAACAACCTGAACGGGTCTTGCTAATCCAGTAATCAGCCGCGTAGAAGTAAAGTCGGCTTCGCCAATTGAGCGAACGGTATCTTGTCCCGCGTGAGACTTGACTGGGTCTTGACCAGTGTGCATTACTGGTGGTTTTACTGCCTTGCCTGCAACAACTAAACAGAGTCCAGCAATTGAAGTAGTAAGTAAGGTTCTTGAAATCATTTTTAATTCTCTCCTACAAGCCATTGTGAAAGGAAATCGTTTTCGAGCGAGTCCATGTTTTCGGCTCCAAGCCGTAACTATACGCACAAACCAGCGTAGCGGTTGCCAAAATGTCCGATAACACAAGCGCTGCTCTTGCAACGATATCCCACAAGAGTACCCCCAAGAATCCCCAAGAGCAAGAAATAAAAATGGTTATTCTTTTGTAATTACTGGCTCGCCAGCATCTTCCCACCCCTTAAGCCCCCCCCTTAGGGTCTTGATGTTCTTAAAACCCATTTCCATGAGAGTTTTGCTCATTGCAATTGACACAGGATCGCTGTAGGTGTCACCGGCGATAATGATAATTCCAGCATCATCGAGTTTATATAATTGATAGTCCATGTGTCCAAAGGGGATATTTGTCGCTTTTGGAATGTGCGCTTTATTGAACTTCCACGTCTCTCTACAATCTACAAGTACCGTTTCTAGTTCTGGACCGAACAATCGGCTTTCTCCATCCGCTATTAGCATTGAGACACCGCTTGGAGAAACAAAGGATATATTTTTATCGCTAATTCCAGTACTGCATCCGTTTACAAATAATAAAAAAAACAAGACAAGAAAAGGTATTACTTTTACCATAGTGAGCAGAATACACCAAATGGAGTTTTTATATGTACCTAATTCTGCTTTCATTATTATTTGCTTTTCAAACACAAATCTCCTCGTCAAACAACCATGCCACCATTGAAACCCGAACAGATGTTGGTTGGGTAGGTCCAGAACAAACGTTCTACGCTGTCGTTCTTATTACTCCAGATGCTGGATGGCATGTTTACTGGAAGGACTCCGGATCAAGCGGTGCTCCAACAGTTGTAGAAGCAAGCGCTCCAAATGGCTATATTGTTGGAACCCCAATCTTTCCACGCCCAAAACTTTTTTATGGCAAGGAGGGGGTGACGTATGGATACGATGAACAGGCAGCAATCTTTATTCCGATTACTTCCCCAAAGGAAATTGAAACAAACGAAATTACACTTGAAATAAAAACGTATTGGCTTGCGTGTAATAAAGTTTGCGTGATGGGAGAGGACTCAAACAAATTAACGGTTAGCACAAAACAAACAAGGGGACCAACGCACAGAGACATGCACCTTGTTAAATGGAAACAAAGATTACCCAAAAAACTAACCGACCTCAAAGACGCAAAAGTAAATTTTGACAACAACAAGATTCGAATATCAGGAGTTACGACAGAAGACAAAATACAATTTATTGGAATAGGCCAACTTGGCGTTCGGTTTTTGGATAGTGATGTCAGGTATTTGGAGCACAATAGATTTACCCTAACAATACCGCTTGAACTTGATTATTCAGTCACAGAGACCGGTTCATTTGCAATTAACGGACTGTTACTTGTTGGTGGCAATGACAAAGACCCTTGCTACGTTGTACAAATCGTGGCAAAACCAGACACAAACACACAGTAAAGGAGGATGGTATGAATTCCACAATAATAAAACTACTTTCACTTTCAGCGATGCTTCTTGTTGCGGGAGCACCTCAAAAACCAGCAGACGCACCAGAGAAACAAAAAGCAGAAATAGGAAAAGAGGCACCAGCGTTTGAACTTCAAGACCAACACGGAAAAACCCATAAACTGTCTGACTATGAAGAAAAAATAGTTGTACTCGAATGGTTCAATGAATCTTGTCCATTTTGCATGAATGCTTGGGCGGGAGGAATTCTCCCAAAGTTGTTAAAGGACCTTGATGAAGTTAATACAGACGTCGTCTACCTTACGATTAACTCAACAGCCAATCGTCCAGAAGAGGAAGTTTTGAAGAGCGGTGCAGAGTTTTTAGAGGAGTTGGAAGTTACTGTTCCAATGCTAATGGACTACAGTGGAGATGTTGGACATAAGTACGGCGCCAAAACCACCCCACACATGTTTGTTATAGATACCAATGGCGTCCTTGTTTACGAAGGAGCTTTAAGCGACGACAAGAGATTTAAACAAGGTAAAAAAGCAGAGACACATGTACTTCGTGCAGTGAATCAAGTTGACGCCAAAGAGAAAGTTTCTCCAAATCATGTTAAACCGTGGGGATGTTCGGTTAAATATAAAATCGATGGAGATCGCCCAGAGCGCGGCAAAAGACCCGGAAGAGTTCCAAGAGGTCCAAGAACGTAAACAGCCCTATTTACGACAAACTTACAGGCATAATGATGTAAATGAAACTGGATCCACTTCGGATTAGTCCGGGCTTTTCGCTTTTCTTAAGTTCAATTGTCACATCATCATCCCCCACTACTTTCAACGCGTCCATGATATAGACAGGATTGAAAGCTATTTCAAGTTTGTCACCCGTGAACGATTCAATCGGTACTTCAATTTCCGCTTCGCCCGTCTCAGGAGCACGGCTTGTAATTTTCAAACAAGTTCCATCAAAAACGAGTTTTACGCCGCGCGATTCTTCATTAGTCATAAGGTGAGCCCTGCGCACGGCACGGTGCAAAGCATCCTTGTTTACAACAGCCTTGCGGTCAAGGTCTTTTGGAATTACATCTTCAAATGGTGGAAACGTACCTTCAACTAAATTGCTTGTTAAAGTCGAAGTGTTTCCGGCGGCATTTTCTACGTGGAAGATAATACGCCCATTCTCTATTTTTACGGATACCGTGCTTCCATCGTCGTGCAGCAACCTTTTAAGAAGTGTCATTGCTTTTGTTGGAACAATACAATCAGTTTTTTCGCAGTTGTTGTCGCAGGGTCCCATCGACAATGCGAGCCGGTGTCCATTTGTTGCGACAAGGCGAATTTGAGAACCTTGAAGATCAAGGTGGACGCCATTAATGGCATATCTGCTGTGGTCAGTTGCGGCCGCAAAAACAGTTCTCTCCATTAGATTACGAAAGGAGGTGCCGTCAACCGAAAAGTCAGGTTCTACATCTTCAAAAGCAAGAATTTCTGGTGCTTCGGAAATTGGGTAACCAAATACCTTGAACCTTGAGTCCGATGATCTTACGTGCAGCGCGTCCCCATCTCCAACAACAGTTAGAGTGTTGTCATCACAACTCTTAGCAATTTGTGAGAATTTGTCTGCTGGCACCAAACATTCACCACCCTCTTCCATATCCACGCGGTCTATGGAAAGAGTCAACGAAACCTCACCATCAGTAGCAGCAAGTGTAAGGCGACCATCTTGTCCAGTCATGTGTACACACTGGAGTGCTGGGGTGGGAGTCCTTCCAGCGACTACACCAGTTATTAGTCCCATTGCTTCAACCAGAGCATCTCGATCACAGACGGCTTTCATGTTTGTTGCTTGTTTTACTGTCATGGTTTTACTCTCTCTTCATGAACAAATTTCTAAAAACATAGTGCACCAACTAAGGCATAATGGTGAGTGTACCACGACATAGCAATATTCTCACGAACCAGTTGTTTTTCCTGTGTTTTTGCATTGCCCACCAAGGCGCATTCTGCAATACTGCATGCTTTGTTGCAGTTACGGTGAAACCCTAAAATTTCACAAAAAACACGCCTCATCTAAAGGAAGGATCCCCAAGATGTCTTTTGAAAATGCCATTCACTCCCGCGCAATTTTACTCGACACCATGTCACTTGAAATGTGTGCAGAATCAGGTAGCGGTCACCCAACATCAGCGATGAGTATAGGACATCTGATTTCGGTATTGATGTACCGAACCATGAGATGGCTTCCAGACGACCCCCAAAACCAAACATCGGACCGGCTTGTCTTATCAGAAGGACACGCCGTGCCTGCGGTTTACGCAGCCATGGCGGATATTGGTGCAACCGTGGAGTGGAACGGTGAACCTGTAAAACTCAACCCCGACCACCTTAAAACATTACGCGAAGACGACTCGCCACTTGATGGACACCCAAATCCAATGGAAGGTGTTGCATTTTTTGACGCCGCTACAGGCTCCCTTGGTCAGGGACTCTCAGTTGCCGCAGGTCTAGGACTTGCAGCACGCGCAGACAATACGGGGAGAAAAATCTACTGCATAATTGGAGATGGAGAAGCAAGGGAAGGGCAAATCACCGAAGCACTTGATTTCATCATGGATCACGAACTAACGAACGTGCTTCCAATATTTAATTGCAACAACTACGGCCAAGCAGGAGTAGTAAGTAAGCAACAGTCACCAAATCGGCTTGCAGCAAAACTTGAAGCATTTGGGTTTGAAGTAGAGGTAATAGATGGTCACTCGCCAAACGAGATTAAATCATCATTCGAAAAGTTTAATGACGAAGGTCGAACAACCCCTATGGCAGTTGTTGCAAAAACAGTAAAAGGATGGGGAGCGCCCTCGATGCAGGGTGGTAACTGGCACGGCAAACCCGCAGCAGGCGGACAACTTGAGACAGCAATTACAGAACTCCGCCAAACCGGATTAAAACTTACATCATCAATCGCAACGGCTTCGGTTGAGATTCCTGAGCCACCTGAATACAAATCTAATGAGCCAAGTACCAGTCCAGCGATGACTCTTAAGCAAGCAATGGAAAAGTGGGACATGGCAACGGTGTTGCAATCAGGAAAAATGGCAACGCGCCAAGCATACGGTGTCGCACTTCGTGCTCTTGGTTATACGAACGAAAACGTTTGGGCTGTCGACGCCGATGTGAGCAACTCAACATTTAGCAATATTTTTGGATCAGATTCTGAACTTAACGATCGTTTTGTTGAGTGCAAAATTGCTGAACAAAATATGTACTCCGTCGGTGCTGGCCTAAGCGCAGCAGGGAAAATACCGTTTTGTTCAACATTTTCTAAGTTTATTGCTCGTGGTTATGACCAAATTGAGATGGCGATTAACTCCGGCGCGAACATCAAAATTGTTGGTTCGCACAGTGGAATTTCACTTGCAGCGGACGGTCCAAGCCAGATGTCCCTTCCGGATATTGCTTGGTTTAGAAGTTTTGGAACAATGAAAGACCACAACGGAAACCCCGGTTGTTATGTATTACAACCGGCGGATGCGTGGGCAGCGTATGGTTTAACACACGAAATGGCAGAGCACTATGGTTGTTGTTATCTTCGTACGTTCCGTCCCGAAGTTGAGATGATTTACGATGCATCTACGAAGTTTGAACTTGGTGGTATGGAAGTTCTAACAGAAGGACGCGATGTGGTTATTGTTTCAGCAGGATACATGATTCATGAGTGTAACAAAGCAATTGATATGCTTGATCGTATGGGTGTTGACGCGTCTTTGCTTGACTTATATTCCCTTCCATTTGACGAAGATTGCCTTCTTGATATTGTGAATGAAAACAATGGTAATGTCCTTGTTGTTGAGGATAACTATGGTGCATCTTTAGGTTCAGCTGTTGCAGATGCATGCAGTGCTTCGGGAGATGCTTTTACAGTGAAACAACATTACGTAACAAGAATTCCAAAATCAGCTCGCTCTCCCGAATCAATTTTACGAATGTGTGGTTTGCACTATACGGACATTACACAATCAGCAGCATCACTTCTTGGTGTTGCTGCAACTTAACGTTTTGTTTGGTTCACATCTTTCGATTGCAGGTGGAATGGAGAATGCTTTAAAACGCGCATCAATCCAGAAATTGGATTGTTTACAGGTTTTTACAAAGAACCAACGTCAGTGGAAAGTGAAACCACTTAAAGACGAAGAAATTAAAAAGTGGTTGGATGAACTTTTCAAAATGGGGTGGAATGGAACCAACAGGATTGTTAGTCACAACAGTTATCTAGTAAACATGGCTTCGCCGAACCCCGAATCCCAAAAGAAATCTATCGATTTGCAAAGAGAAGAAATAGAGCGGTGTGAACAGTTGCACATTCCATTTCTTGTCTCACATCCCGGTGCACGTCTTGGTACTCCAAGAAAACGAGGAGAAAAAAACCTTCTTAACGAACCAATTACAAAAGAAGAAACAGATGGCCTGCAACGCATCGTAGATGTAATAGATCAAATTCATACGGATCTTTCTGGGTACAAAACGGTTACGTGTTTAGAAACAACTGTCGGCTCAGGGACCAACTTGGGATATGATTTTAAGCATCTTGGTTGGATTCGCGAGCGTGTTCAAGAGCCACAAAGAATAGGTTTTTGTTTTGATACTTGCCACGTAACAGCAGCTGGTTACGACATGACAACCAGAATAAAAGCAGCCGATACCCTTGAAATGTTTGAAGTCGAAGCAGGTCTTGAACATATCAAGGTTTTTCATTTTAATGACTCTGTTGGCAAGATCGGCTCACGCCTTGATCGTCATGCTCACATAGGGGAAGGAGAGTGTGGTTTAAGTTGTTTTGACGAAATCCTTGAACATCCTTCTTTTGATGACGTACCCAAGGTTCTAGAGACCCCAAAAGAAGAAAATGAAGAAGGAGAACTCATGGATTTGGTTAACATCGCAAAATTACGAATAATGGCGAAATCAGCAAAAAAACGCCGATAACCACCCCCATTCCAAGTATTCTTACCTAGTTATGAGATTGAATCGCATTATTTCTTTTGGCTGCTTTCTTGTTGGAATTGGCTGCCACGCTGTTTCCCCCACAACACCGCCAAGCGATGTTGTCCCGATTTCTACAGCACAAGTCACCGATGTACAACAAATCACAATTAACGCCGCAGAGATAGCAAAAGAACATGGCGACTATAAAGAAGCATTGAACTTGTTTAAAGAGGTGCTGAAGCAGAACCCAGTTGCAACCGACGCGCTTATAGGCATTGGGGATATTTGTCTAATTGAGAAACAGTGGAACAAAGCAGAGCCAGCATTTGCAAGAGCAGTACAACTAGAGCCAAGAAACTTTGATGCTCAATATGGCCACGGCGTTTCGCTACAGATGATGAAAAAATACATTGACGCTGTTCGTGCATACCACAGAGCATTAACGATTAATCCCGATGACGTTGGCGCAAACATGAATATCGCAACAACCTATCTCCAGATGAGCAGACCCCAAAGTGCCCTTGTTTTTGCAGAAAAAGCGGTTGATATTGATGGAGGTGTTGCACCAGCGCAAATAACTTTAGCCGCCACCTACCAACTACTAAACCGACCTCAAGATGCACTCAACGCTTACATTGCTGCCTCCGAAGTGATGGAGGACCCTTCTCCACAGTTGATGCGAAACATTATTTATTTGTTAACACAAGAAAAGAGATATCAAGAAGTGGTGAACACCACGGAACAGCTAGTTCAACTTGACCCAACAACCGACACTTACGAACAACTCGGCTGGGCTGAATTTCGTCTTGGTGATTATTCGTCTTCTCTTGAGGCGTATAAAACAGCAATTGAGTATGACGATCAAAATTGGCGAGCAATGAATGGAGTTGGCGTTAATCAACTTAACAGTTGGCTACTCGGAAACAAAATGGATATAGAGGCCTTCCAATCAGCACGCCTTGTGTTTCGTAAGTCACTTGCTGTTAATCCCGATCAACCACACGTTATAACCCTTGTCCTTCGCTATGGTCTATAAGTTAAACAAGGCGAAAAAAAGTTATTATTCGAGTGTCATTTTTGGTGCGGCGGTAGAATGTTCGGATGCCAGATGCAAAATTATTAGAGACGTTTGAGTCCCCAACAGAAACACCCTTTTTGATTGAGCATGTGAATGAGGAGTTCACCTCTGTCTGTCCAGTTACTGGGCACCCAGATTTTGGAGAAATCACACTTCGATATGAACCGGACAAAATGTGTGTAGAACTTAAAAGTTTAAAACTCTATCACCAATCATTTCGAAACGAAGGGATTTTTTACGAAGCAGTTACAAACAAAATGCGAGACGATCTCTCTGTGTGCATGAAACCAAAATGGATGCAAATAATCACAAAATGGAAAGGAAGGGGAGGAATAAGGTCAACAATTACTGCAACCTATGGTGACGTACCAAGTTGTTGGCAAGGTAATTAACGTGCGTATTCTTCTTGCAACCTCTAACAACCACAAACTTAAAGAGGTTCGCGAAATACTAGAGCCCAAAGGATTTCAAGTTGATGGACTTGACGTTCTAGAAGAGAGTTGTCCTGAGCCGATTGAAAACGGGGAAACATTTGAAGAGAATGCAAGAATTAAGGCGGTTGAATACGCAAATTCGACAGGGATTCGCTGTATGGCGGATGACTCTGGTCTATCTGTTGACGCGTTAAATGGAAAGCCAGGGGTGCACTCGGCGCGGTTTTCCGGAAAAGGAGATACGAGAGAAGAAAGAGACACCGAAAACAACAAATTGTTATTAAAACAAATGTCAAAAATTTCCGCAACCAACCGATCCGCTAGATTTGTTTGTGCTATTTGTGTAGCAGATCCCGATGGCACCATCGTTGCAGAATCAACAGGAACGTTTGAAGGAGTAATCGGATTTGTCCCAATTGGCGAAAATGGTTTTGGATACGACCCGCTTCTATTTGTACCAAGCGCAAACAAAACAAGTGCACAGATGAACCATGAAGAAAAAAACGCACAATCACACAGGGGCAATGCACTTAGAAAAATTAGTTCGATGTTGCAGTAATCATTGCAACTTCAGCGGGACAATTTACCCTTAATGGGAACCATGAGCCAACCCCAACAGTTACAAAAAGCCGACTGTCTCCACGTTCATACAGTCCCGCAGAGTACCTATGCGCCACCGCAAGGTTTGCGTTTTTTTTGTTTGGAATTGCAAGTTGACCACCGTGTGTATGCCCAGATAGAGTTAACGGAACTCCGATTTTTGAAGCAACTCTGAACGCCTTTGGGTTGTGTGAAAGTAAAAGGTGTGTATCGGAATCACACACACGTTCTACCTTTTTTTTACACTGTTTCGCAGTTTTAGCCCAGTCGACTCCTGCGACATTTAATGTGTTACCGTTGTGGTTGATTTGACACGAAGCATCTCTTAACAACGTTACTCCTGCTTTTTGTGCCAAACGACTTAGTGTTCGGGCGCAATCCAATTCGTCATGATTTCCAAGTACAAGCATTGTTCCAAGGGGAGCATTGATGTTTGACATTGCCTCAAGAAGTGGTAGTGCACCTTCGACATGTAAATCAACAACGTCGCCTGTACAAACAACAATGTCTGGTTCTTGAGACGCGAGCAAGTCAACAGCATTAAGAGCCATGTCAAGTGGCATCAAATCACCAAGGTGAAAATCACTAACATGACCAATACGAAGACCGTCAAACGCACTTGGCCAACGAGCAGAATGTATTTCTCGTTCGTGTAGATGGATAGATTGGTCGAAATGTTTTTTAAACAATCGACCACGACTTAACCTATTTGGACCCGCGGTAAACAAAAGGTGTCTTGCTTTTGCCCGTTTAAATTTCGCAGATGGTTTAGATTGCCTTGGCATTGTGATTTGTACGAGTTGAGTTACGGGTCGTTCATTAAAAACGAATTTCCCCACCCACAAACAAACCCTGCAAACCCGCATCAAATTTGTAATCGCCGTCTTGAGCGTTTAATTCCTGTAAACGGTAACCAAAAAAACCACCTATATTCGGAGAAAAATCAATAGCAACCCCCGCCTGAACGCTCCACATTGAACCACCATCCCCACCAGTTAGAGTTCCAGCTAAAACCTGCCCTTCGATGGAAATAGAGTCAGCGAACTCAAGGGTTTTACGAGTATCCCAACGAAATTCCATTTCTAATCCAGCCGAAATGGCAATCCACGAATTTGTATGGGAGACATCATTATCGGAGGACGTGTTTGCAAGCGAGGAATCGACACCGAACCACCTCATCCCAATAACAGGAGCGAATGAAAGAGTTACATTGTCAGTTGAGTTATATGGCTTCCAAGTATTCCAAGCTGCTTCAAAACCAACGCTTTGGATTGTAGTAGATGCTGACCACCCATCACCGTTATCAAATACCACTCCACCGAACACATCGTTGCCAGAATATAGACCATTCCCCGATGTAGAAAAATCAAAGAACGACATAGACAAAACAATGTCATCAGTTGGTTGCAAAGAAAATTCAATCATTGGAACTGTTTCTTTGGTGTATAAATTGATATTTGTCTCGAAGTCGATTTTTCCTCCCCCATCTTCAACAGTTCCACCAAGACGAGGTAGCCAAGCCCCACCCCTTATAAGTGCATCGGTGTTGATGCTGTTTACATCTTGTGTTCCAAGACAAAACGAAACGATAAGAGCATCAAACATTTTTATTGTCCCCAACAACGTGAACCTTTCCGGTTCCAGACGTAATCTCTCCTAACACAATTGGTGACTCTCCAAGGTGTTCAAGGTGTGAAGTGATTGAATCGACAAATGCCGGTCTTACTATGAGAACGTATCCAATACCCATATTGAATACCCTAAACATCTCTTGGGTTTCAATACTTCCCGCTTCTTGCAAAAAGTTGAAAATGTTAGGAACTTTCCATCTGTCTAGATAAACAGTTGCATCAACGGAATCACAAAGTGATCGACACAAGTTTCCAGCAATTCCACCGCCAGTAATGTGTGCCATTCCGGAAACAACTTTTTTCACTTTGTATTGTTTGAGCAACCTAACAATTGGTTCAACATAAATCCTAGTTGGTTCAAGCAAGACCTGCCCAAGGGTTTTTTCTTTATGTAACTCAGGATAAATTTTACGAAGGTCGAGATGCTTGACTGCTGCTCTTACAAGTGTAAAACCATTTGAATGAACGCCACTTGAAGGAAGACCGATTATTACATCTCCCGGTTCAACCCTACTTGGATCAATCGCGCGATCAAGTTCGACAACTCCAACGGCAAACCCAGCAATATCAAAATCGCCCTTTGCGTAAATGTCTGGCATTTCTGCACATTCGCCACCAACTAATGCGCAATTTGAAATTTCACAGCCCAAGGCAATGCCAGAGATAATATTTGCAGTAGTTTCAGGGTCTTGGGCGTGCAAGCCCAAGTAATCCAAAAAGATAAGCGGCTCAGCGCCCTGAACAATCATATCGTTAACATTCATCGCAACACAATCGATTCCAACGGTGTCATAGATACCAAGGTCACACGCGAGTTTGACCTTTGTTCCAACACCATCTGTACACGCAACCAAGACAGGATCTTTGTAATTTCGTTTGAACAATCTTTCATTAAAATCTAGTCGAAACATTCCTGCGAACCCACCATGTTCTCCAAGAACCCGTGGTCCGTGTGTTCGTTTCATCATGGTTTGAATGAGCCCAACGAGCCTGTCACCCGCCTCAATGTCAACTCCGGAGTCTGCATACGTTAACGGTTTTTTTGTGGGGGAAGACATACGGTAAGTGTAGTCATCTTGATGACTTGGCGGTATCCTGTACGGTCTTAATTGGAGTAAAGCATGTCAATTCTTGTAAACAAATCAACAAAACTCATTTGCCAAGGCATCACTGGCTCCTCTGGTGCATTTCACACCAAGGGGTGCCTTGATTATGGTACGAATGTAGTTGGAGGAGTTACCCCAAACAAGGGCGGTCAAAAAGACGAAAACGGATTACCTATTTTCAATACTGTTGCACAGGCAGTAAGAGAAACCGGAGCAAACGCCACTATGATTTTTGTTCCTCCACCCTTTGCTGCTGATTCAATTTTAGAAGCGGCCGACGCAGGAATTGAAGTAATTTGTGCAATAACAGAGGGAATTCCAGTTGCCGATATGATGAAAGTGAAATCAGTTCTTGAGAGTTTTCCAGAAACGGTCCTAATTGGACCAAACTGTCCCGGTATTGTTACTCCCGGACGCAGAATATCAGGAGATGGTGCAAGCGCAACGTTCCAAGACGGATGCAAAATCGGCATCATGCCCGGATATATACACACTGCACCGTGTGACGCAGAAAGCGGAAAGGGTATTGGCATCATAAGTAGATCAGGTACGCTAACGTACGAAGCCGTTTGGCAAACGAGTTCTCTTGGAATGGGTCAAACAACCTGTATCGGAATTGGCGGAGATCCAATCAAGGGCGCCAACTTTATTGACTTATTGGAAATGTTTGAGGACGACGACGAGACAGACGGCGTTGTTATGATTGGTGAAATTGGCGGCAGCGATGAAACCGATGCTGGAAAATGGGTTAAAGAAAACATGACCAAGCCAGTTGTTGGATTTGTTGCTGGCATTACAGCGCCAAAAGGAAAGCGCATGGGACACGCCGGTGCAATTATTGGTGGTGAAGATGACACAGCCCAAGCGAAAATAGAGTCCCTTCGAGCTTCTGGTTTAATCGTCTCAGACAGTCCGGCTGGGATTGGCGAAGCAATGGCTCAGGCGCTTGGGCTCGTCGCACTTTCAAAATAAACGGTATGCTGCCACGAACTCCAAGGAGGGGAACAAACGTGCAAACAATTAAGGAACGATACGAACTAATACAACGACAAATAGCAGATGCCGCAGATAGATCTGGTCACGATGCTTCTCAAATACACATGGTTGCAGTTACCAAGCATGCTCCTGTAGATGAAGTCCGACAATTAGTGGACTTGGGGCACGCTGATTTTGGAGAAAATAGGCAGCAGCACTTCACCCAAATAGCAGCACAAATAGAAGAGTACGTTGGTAGACGAAAGGAATTGGGAGAACCAGACTTGGCTAATCCGATCAGATGGCACTTCATAGGACATTTACAAAGAAACAAATGTCGACGAGTGCTCCCGCTTGCTCGATTGATTCACACGTTAGATTCTCTTCGCCTTGCTGAAGAAATTCAAGAAATAGCAGAAAAACGCAATCAAATTATAGAAGTGTTATTGCAAATCAACGTATCAAGAGAACGCCAGAAAACCGGCATTGCTCCAGCAGCAGTCGGATATCTACTTGAACAATTACAATCGATGCCCTGCATTAAACCACGTGGGATGATGTGCATGGCTCCATTGAGCGATAATCCAGAGGACTCAAGACCAGTGTTTTCTAGATGCAACGAACTTTTTGAAGAGATGAAACTCGACAAAAATTCTGGAAATGCATTTAACATTTTATCCATGGGTATGTCAAACGACTTTGAAGTCGCGGTTGAATGTGGTGCGAACATCGTTCGTGTTGGTACAGCCCTGTTTGGCGAAAACGCCGTGCCAACAGCGTCGTGCGATAGACATTAGTTTAAGCAATAAACTTTCCCGCGGGATTGTTTTTGTTTAACTGAAGCAAATAGAAGTTTCAAGCGCAAGTTGCTCAAGTGATCTAGAGAAATCAACACTTGAGACACCAACACCCTCGGGCACCCTAAGACGAATCGGGGCAAAGTTAAGAATGCCGGTTATCCCAGAAGCAACGAGCCGATCGGCAAGATCTTGTGCAACGCTAACGGGTGCAGACAAAATTGCAAGTTTTATATTTCGAAGTGGGATAATTCTCGTCATTTCTGCAATAGGTCGTACGACGTGATTTGCTACTTCTGTACCAATTATGTTCGGATCATTGTCAAACACAGCAACAACCTTAAATCCTCTATCAATAAATTTTGGATACGCGCTTATCGCCTGTCCAATTTTACCCGCACCAACAACAGCAACATCCCATGTTCGGTCAGTTCCCATTATTTGACGAAGTCGATCACAAAGCGGTTCAATTGTGTATCCAACTCCCGGTCTTCCAAACGTTCCAAATGTTGCAAAGTCCTTTCGTACCTGTGCTCCAGTTAACCCAAGGGACTTTCCAAGTTGGTTTGAATTAATAGAGACCAACTTTGTTTCTTTAAGCGTCTCAAGTTCTCTTAAATATAAACTTAAACGCCTAGCGGTTGGCTTTGGTATTTTTGGACGATCATCCATAATTCACAAGTATATGCGGAACAACGCAAATAAAACAGTACCTCACGAATCCAAGAAAGGATATCCTATTGTCATGCATATTCGAGATATACTAAGCCGAGACCAAACAGTTTTTGGTTTTGAATTCTTCCCACCACAAACGGAGAAGGGTTGGTCTGGACTTACGAACCGATTAAACGCGTTTGAAACCCTAGAACCATCTTTTGTCTCTGTAACTTATGGTGCAGGTGGATCTACCCGTGCCAGAACCCATGATTTGGTTTGCTACTTGGCTTCTGAAACTACCCTTGATCCAATTCCTCATCTTACTTGTGTTGGCCATACCAAGCAGGAAGTTTCTGATATTTTGAAGTCATACACAACCGCAGGAATTCAGAACATTCTTGCACTAAGAGGTGACTATAGATCTGACAATGATAATACTAGTGACTTTAAATACGCATCTGATTTAGTTCGACACATCCACGATTTTGAGAATGGGAACTTTGGTGTTGGGGTAGCGGGGTTCCCCGAAGGGCATCCCGAGACGCCAAATCGGTTAGTACAGATGGAACACTTAAAAGCAAAAGTTGACTGTGGTGTTGATTGGATCTGTACACAACTTTTCTTTGACAACTCAGCATTCTATGATTGGAAAGAACGCTGTGAGTTGATTGGAATTAACACACCAACGTTTGCTGGCATTATGCCAATTTTATCCATTTCGGGAATGCGGAGGATGGCAGAACTTGCAGGTGGATCTAATTTCCCAGCGAAATTACAGAAGCGACTATATAAATTCCAAGATGACTCAGAGGCAGTTATGAAAATAGGTATAAGTTGGGCAGCGGAACAATGCGCCGACCTTCTTGATCACGAGGTGTGTGGAATCCACTTCTTTACAATGAATCAATCCACTGCCACCGAAGAAATATATAACACGCTAGGTGTAACTAGCAGCTTAAAATTGCGGAATCCACAATAAACACCAAATAAGAGTATCCTTACGAAATGCAATTTATTCAACGACTTATCACCTTATTATTATGTTCAAGTTTTGTAACTTTGGCTGTAGCAACAACCCAGACGCAGATGGTTCCTCCTGAACCAAGTTTGAGAAAAGTACCTACTGTTTGGGTTGGTCTTTTATTAATTCTTGTTTTTTTCGGAACAGTTGTTGTTATTAACCTGATTTCTTCAAAGCGAGGGCATCAGGATTAAAAAAGTTTAAGGAATATCAAATGAATACAACTTCCCGAAACGGTCTACTTGCACTCAACGTACTTCTTCTTGTGGTACTTGCAACGGTCTCCCTTGTTCCAACTTCTAGGGCGCAAACCCCAGAGCAAAACCAATATCTTGCAGTCGCTGGTAAAGTTAATGGGTTGACTTCAGGCGTTGTTTATATTGTTGATACTCAGAGAAATCAAGGGGAACTGGTTGCAAGCACTTGGAGCCACAACGATAACAGGATAATTATTCTTGGCAAACGGTCATTAAGTGCAGATTCTGCAAGAGCGATGGGTAGGTAATTTATGAAAAACAAAACATTAAACGAACGAA
>CAZABE010000094.1:0-6180 GCA_964483425.1 uncultured Isosphaeraceae bacterium
GCTTGTTGCGATATGTTTGACAGCAACAATGACCATGTTGGCTACTTGCTTGCACTCGTTGATTCGATGAAAGCAAATTACAATGTCGATGAGCGAAGGATACATATTGTCGGGTATTCAAACGGTGGTTTTATGGCACACCGACTTGCTTGTGATGCCCCCGAAGTATTTGCTTCGTTCATTAGTATTGCTGGGGCAATGTGGCAGGACGAATCAAACTGTGAACCAAGTGAGCAAGCCCACGTTCTTGAAATACACGGCAATTGGGATGCTGTTATTTTTTGGCTTGGCGGATATCTTGGGCTTGACCTTGTAGAATATCCAAGTTCGGTAACGACTATGGAATTTTGGGCTCAACACAACGGGTGTTCAACTAATCCAAGCGATGCGGGTTCATTCGATTTTGAATGGTGGATTTGGTTTGACGAGACAACAAGGTGGGTGTATGAGAACTGCGAAAATCCAAGTGCTGGTTCTGCTGAACTTTGGGAGATAGATACAGGCAGCCACTTTCCTGTTATGACCGACGAAGGTATTGACCACTTGTTTAATTACATGGAAACGCACCTCAACCAGGAACATCTTTGCATTGCTGATTTAAATAATGACCAAATTGTCGATGTCAGCGACCTCTTATTCATCATCAAGGCGTGGGGTACTAACGACCAAACCGCTGACATAACAAACGACGGTATCGTTGATGTCAACGACCTCCTCGAAATTGTCTCCGCTTGGGGTAACTGCTAAATCAATGTTCTAGGAGGACACCCGTGACAGTCACTTTAGCAGGTCTTGGAGATAGCGAGGGCGTTTGAGGGCTTCGAGTACAACTTCGCAATCTGAAAGTGCTCGGTGAGCTTTGTCGTGGGAAACTCCAAAATAATTTCTGAGAGTTCCAAGTTGTCTATTTGCAAGTCCGTGTTTTATCCATGGAATCCCAAAGCAACTGCACTTCCACGGTCTGTCAATACTCATTGGGACTAACTGTTCTAAAAAACTACGATCGAAACTTGCATTATGAGCAACCACAAATTCTGCTCTTCCAAAGATTTCTTCAATCTTGGCATAATCAAGAGTTTTACCAATGACCATTTCATTCGTAATACCGTGAATTCGAGTCACGGAATACGGAATTGGATCGGTTGGTTCACGAAGTGATTGATAGGTATCTACGACTTCAACCTCATCATGATGCACTGCATTGAAACGAAAAAGGATAATTCCAATCTCAACAACCTCATCCCCACTTTTGGGGCTCATTCCAGTCGTTTCAACGTCAACTATTGCTCCGTGCTTTATATCTTGCAACAAAGATGTTCGCATTACGCATCTCTTCTAAAATGAGGTTCCATCGGTGGATATGGTACAGGTTTCCAGGACTCATCATCTTCCCACATGCCGTCTTCGGCAATAACCTGCAAAACAGTAAGAGTAAATTCGAAAACAACCTTTGCGCCTGCTTCCACTACTGCTCTGTTTGCGCTACTTCCATAAGTTGACATACCATGAACCAACTGGGAGCGTAACATCGTGATACACTTAAAAAGCGGTATAACTACGTTAATTACTTCATCTGAACTGTGGTAATGTTTTCCAACTTTACGTGGTTTTGTTCTGGCTTTTCTCGCTTCCTCCTCGGTTGGGTTTCCCCAATAAGAATTAATAAGATGCTCTTCCGACAATAAACGGTCACAGTGTTTTCGATTCTCAATAATCACTCCTTGGATTCGCCCTCGAACATCGCTTGTTACCATTCGTTTCAAAAACTCTTCACGAACTTTCCATTCTGGTTCACGGTTTGTTAAATCGCTATCCCACTTTGCATACAAAGTATTGAGTGAAATCCAAGAAAACATAAGCCGAGCATCAGCATCTTCTGGAATTTCAAAATCAAATGCTTTACGCAACCACGAAAAAGCTCGATGCATTCGCAACCTAATTGCATCGTGTGTTTCGGCATCTTTCAATATCTTGTGTTGGTCAGACCACAACTCACCTATAGATATCAGATGTTGTTTCATAATTAATCTTTAGGTTCGACGCCTGCGTTCCTCTGCAATATGTTCCAGATACGTAAATTCTCTTCGACCTGTTCCTCTAGTAACTGAGACGGAGTTCCGTCATTATTAAATTGCGAACGGAAACGACCTTCATACTTACAAAAGTCCTCGATAAAATCACCTTCAAACTTCGCAACGGTTCTCTTGCTTTCAGGATTTCCAGCGACACTCCATTTTTCATTTGTTGGATCATAAGTCCAAAGAGGCCAATAACGAGTTGTTGTTGCTCGTTGCGCCTGGTCAGGAACCAAACTATCCAAATATTTATGCGCTGTCATGCAAGGTACATAACAAAGTAACAATGCAGGACCATTAAATTCCGCAGACTTTTTAAATGCACCAATCATATGGTTTGGATATGCCAAGTTTACCTGAGCTACGTAAGCATTATTTGCATTTGCAATTGACAGCCCAAGTGGGAACCGTTCCGATTCTTTACCACCTGGAGCAAATGGAGCATCCATTCCTTTCGGTGTTGCTTTTGACATTTGCCCGCCAGTGTTTGAATAAACGTCTGTTACAAGTACCATCACAGTTACGTTTAAGTTCGATTGCAAAACATGCACCATCATCTGCAAACCAATATCAAATGCCCACCCATCGCCACCAACAATTAATGTTTGTTTGTCTAAATGGCTTGAAATCGTTGCTCTTAGAAGTTCAAGATGTGTCTTTAATTGTACTGAAAGTCGCTTCGGATTCTCAAGCGTACGTTCGATTGAGTCGTGCACATCTTTAACCTTTTGGACTTGCTCAAATCTTCCCTCAAGAGTTGTCCCTTGACCGCGCTCTACTTCAGCAAGTCCGAACAACTGTTCACGTAAATTTGCAAAATGTGGATTAGTACTTAAATTGTCATCATGAGTAATTGAATCTATAACAAACTTTCTTGATGCATCCGCTTGGTCTGATTCGTATGCAACCCCAAGAGCCATACCACCACCAATCGCTGCATTGTTTTCAAATAACGGGTTCATCCAAGCAGGTCCAAAGCCCGTTTCGTCAGTACTGTATGGGGTCTCATAAGCTTGAGCACCCCAAATCGATGAGCATCCTGTTGCGTTTGAAATTAATGTATAAGGATACAACTGCAAAAACTTGGATACATAAAGCGGCTCATAGCAACCTGAACATGCTCCTGAAGTACCAACATAATTTGGAAGTTGCTCCATCTCTGGATTTGTGTGACGTTTTTTAGTTAGGTCAACACTTTTATCAATATCACCACCAACATCACACCCAGATTGCAGCATTCCTCGGTTGCGATCTAACTCTTCGTAATATTCTGGTGTTCGCGGTTCCATAACAATCGCTTCTTTACGACATGACTCCGCACAAACACTGCATCCAGTACATAAATTTGGATCCACTGCAATTCCATAAGCATTTAAAGAACGTATTTTCTTAGAGGATGGAAACTCATGATGAGATGCGTCAACTGCATAACCACCAATATTTCTAAATACTTGAGATAGTGGAAGTTTTTCTAATTCTTTCTGTTGTTCGGGAGTTAAGTAAACTTGTTGTAGTGCATCTCCAGTTGGACAGTAGAAAACGCAGTCCCCACATTCTGTACAGTTAGAAGGAATAAAAGTTGGCATTTGAGTTGCAAAACTTCTTGACAAATTCTTCCAAGAGTCAGATGGTCTTGCACCACCTCTTGCATACCTATAGTAGTCCCCGACAGTTACATCGTTTCCTCGACCCGACAATCCAAGTGTTTGAATTCGCTTTCTAAAACCTTCCTTCTCAGGAGATGGGACGCAAGAATTACATAACACAATTTCCGATTTATTACATTGTGTTTCGTCCGATTTATTCCCCGTAACGGTTTTTGGTATTTTAATTTGAACTAAAGATGCAATCGCCTGATGAAATGCTTCAATGTTTTTTGTTACTACTTCTTCCCCCTTTTTTGTGAAAGCTTTTCGAATTCCTAACTCCATAGCTTCATCAGCAGCTTCAGAAGTTATCAATCCAAATTTCTCAAAAAGGACTCTTTGCATAATCATGCTGATTTTATTCCCAAGACCATGTTCGTCTGCAATTCGAAAAGCATCAACAGCCCAAAGTTCGATATTTCTATCGATAATTATTTGCTGCGTCTCAGGAGGTAATGATGCAAATACCTCTTCTGGTGGTTGAGGGGTATTAATAACAAAAATTCCACCTTCAGAAATACCATCAAGAATTCCAGCGCGTTTTTCCAAAAGTGCAGGATGATGCACTGCAACATAGTTAGGTGTATATACATCGAAACACTCATCAAGTTCTTCTTTAGAAACCCTGAAGTGAGAGACAGTAACACCACCCGCTTTTTTACTGTCATATTCTGCGTGGTACTCAACAAATAGACATTCCCCATGCTCTGTGTCGTTTTCTTGATAGGAATAGATTTCTGCAGCACTTTTAACCATACTCACAGTTCCATCTGAACCGTATGCAACAATTCGACCTTGCCTTAGATCAATTCCCTCAAAAATACATGGGATTGGCTGTGGTGGAAGTGACGTCCCCATAACGTCGTCAATAACTCCGACTGTAAAGTTAGTCCACAATTTTCCGGACTCTTTAATGGAACTTAGATGTTCAAAAACCTCCATCACTGAGCCGGGATGAAAGTCCTTCCCCGCAACACCATAAATACCCCCAGTTACAACAGGTAGTTTTGATAATTTCATTCCATCGAAACCTTGGACAGCCTTCATTAATGCTGCTCTCACATCAGCACAAAGTGGTTCGTCTTGCGCTGTGTGTGTCATAGATCGATCCAATACAGCAATTCTCTCAACTGTTGCTGGTAGAGTTTCAATAAAATCATTAACTAGAAATGGTCTAAACGCATGAATACCTAAAACACCAACTTTGCGTTTTGGATCACCCTTTAACATTTGTTTTACTGTTGATCGAATTGTGCTCATAGAACTTCCGGCTGCAATTATCACATCAGTTGCTTTGGGATGTCCAACATATTGATATGGGGAATACCTTCGACCTGTTAATTCGTAAAAGTCCTTCATGAGTTCAGGAAGAATTTTTTCTGCTTCTAAAGCATGAGGTCTTTGGGCTAAACCAGCTTGCATATATCCATCTGGGTTTTCATTGGTACCCCACACAGAAGGATGAGCGGGATCAAGCGAACGGGCTTTATGAGTTGCCATTTTTTCGTGTGGCATAAACTCCCAGAAAAATTCCTCAGACAATTCTTGTACCTGAGTTTGCCTATGTGTAGTCAAAAAACCATCATAAACAACTGCTACTGGCAAACTGACTTCCCACTTTAAGCGTTCAGCGATTGCTCCGATATCTTGGAGTTCTTGAGCATTACCCGCAAATAGAATTATTATTCCTGTATCACGAACAGCATATACATCACTATGCCCTGCAAAAATGGTTAGTGAGTGTCTCGAAAGATCTCTCGCCCCAATATAAAAAGATACTGGTAGAAGTTGACCTGCGGAATTATACATCTCAGGAATCATTAACAAAATTCCCTGCGATGATGAGCAAGTTGCTGATCCAACGCCCTTCGCCGCCATGCCCTGAACAAAAGATGCAGCAGCAGCTTCATCGCAAGCCATAAAACACTGCGGCACAACACCATAGATATTTTTCTTCCCCATCGCGTTCATCTTTGCACTTTCTTCTCCGAACGGCGATGATGGAGTGATTGTATAAATTGAGATTCCGCCATTCACCAAATAAGCGACGCGGGAAATTACCGAATTTCCATCGGTAATGACTTTTTTACCAGAGTGGGGGAAGTTTGAGATTATGGCGTTGGAGGGCTCAACTGCCTGTTGCGTCATTTGCAAACTCCGTTTTAGTTATTTCCGCCATCACCAGTAACATAACTATAGCACATACTACCACCTATAAGCCATATGATGGTGCAATGCCAACCTTAGAAACGACTGTAAACGGGCTCAATTTCAAGAATCCTTTTGTAATTGGAAGCGGACCTCCGGGAACGAACGCTAACGTGATTCGAAAAGCATTCGACGAGGGTTGGGGTGGAGTCGTTGCAAAAACAATTAGCATGGACGCTTCGAAAGTTACAAACGTTGCACCAAGATACGCGCGCATGCGAGCACTTGGCTCAAAAGAAGTTTTCGGCTGG
>CAZABE010000095.1:0-9171 GCA_964483425.1 uncultured Isosphaeraceae bacterium
AGGAAGTTCTTTTGAAGGCATACATACACCGCAAACTTGTGTTTCTATTGCAACCGGTGCACCAGTACCAGATTGTTTTGATGCGGTTGTGCAACATGAACTTACAGATAACGGATCGAAGATGGTGACTTTTCACTGTAGTGAAGTTCAAAAAGGAAAGTCAATTCACCCTTGTGGTGTTGATGCAAAAACTGGGGAGGTGCTAGTAATGAAACATACTAAACTCTCTCCCCAGCACATTGGTATTGCAGCGAGCGTTGGATTGCATGAGATTGATGTGATAACAAAGCCAAAAGTAATCGTGCTAACAAGTGGTGATGAAGTTGTTGAACCAAATGAACAACCGTTGCCACACCAGATACGAAACGGGAATAACCCAATGCTCACAGCAGCGTTTAGTTCGATGGGGTGTGATGTTATAGAAACACATCACATACTCGATGATCCAGAGGAAACGAATGAGGCAATTGCACAAGCCATTGACGGAAGGTGTGATCTTCTTGTCACTATTGGTGGAATCAGTGCTGGAAAACGAGATTTTTTCCCAGAGGCGTTTTCGAACTGCGAAGTTGAATTAGTAGTAAAAGGTGCAAAAATTCAGCCGGGCAAACCCGTTATTGTTGGCAAGCATGAGAACGCTATCGTTCTTGGACTTCCTGGAAATCCTGTCTCAGCTCTTGCGTGCAGTTGTGTTTTTGGATGGCCGATTGTTCGCGTTATGCAAGGGATTTCTGCAACTTTACCTTGGCAAGAAGCGCCACTTGGAGCAAAAGCCCAACCAAATCCAAACCGCCTTTGTTTTAGACCATGCCAACTTTACGACGGTAAAGTGACGGTTCCAAATTGGCAGGGCTCAGGCGATTTAGCTCACACATCAAAGACAGATGGGCTTGTTCAACTCCCATCATCAAAGGAGGAATTATGCGAAGGTGATCTCGTTTCGTGCCTCGCTTTCCCTTGGTACCATTAAACAATCCCGCGGGTCGTTTTCTGGCGCGTGGGTCGTTTCCTGCCGCGAAGGGTGGTGGTTACATTAGTTTAACTTCAAAATTCTTGGGTCGTATGATGAGTTGTCTTCGCTCAAGAATCCAACATGGTCTTCTTGCGAGCAATTGTTATTGAATTTTAGATTTTGAGAACTTACATGACCATCGAGCCAACCAACTACCGTTGAACGTTGATGACGATACGATTGCCTTCCTCCACACCTAATCGAAATATTACTCAGGGTTGCACGCATAAATTTATTGTCATGTCCGTCACCAAAGATCGCACAACTTGCAGGATGTGCACAATCTGAAATGGGTATGCCTTTTACGGTAATACCGCTTCCGAGTTGGTACTCATCACCGAGCATTGCATTGTAGTTGTAGCCCGTAGTTGAGTAGGTTGAATCATTGTGCTCTGGGCATAACATTTTTCCTTCTGCACAATCTAGATACTGCCAAAGAATTGATTCATCATCCCAGTGCACTTGCATTGATACAACTGTTGGTGGATACGATTGGTAATCATTTCGGAAACTAGTTGCAGCAAAGACAAGTTGTCTTTGGTTTGTCTTGCAAAGAGTTGTTTGTGCAAATGCCTTTGAGCCGCCGATTGTTGGAATCAAAATTGATGTGATGATTCCAACAATCGCTAAGACAATCAGTAGTTCAACGAGCGAGAAGCCCTTCCTCATGACCAATTACCTATCAGGCCAAGTAAATCTGTTACGTCAACGAAAAAGTCACCGTTGAAATCTGCCAGAGGTCCCCCAACTTCAAGTTCCCCGAAACTCCCTATAAGGGTTAATAAATCATTGACATCAACATCTCCGTCCATGTCTACATCCCCAACCATTTGTGGGGTTACATCAGCAAACCCGTCAATTTCAGGGGTTAGTTTTGCTGACTCGTCTACCGAAATCCGCACAAAAGAAATTTCTGATAGACCAGTTTCAGAAATATCGAGTGGAGTTCCTCCGCCTGAATTTTGATATAGCGCCATCAATTCATCGTTGTTTAGGTTCAAAACATCGCCAAGGGTTAGCCGTGGGTCAACTGGAAGAGTAAAGTTTGATGGCTCAGAGCCAGCAACGGAATCGTACGGTTGGCTATCTAAATATCCGCGCGTAGGCCAAAGACCATCTGCTTCTATTGTTGTAATTAAAGACCACTCTTTTCCATCTTGTGAAACCTCAATGAGACCACCATCATCGCTAAACAAACCACCCACTATTCCATTTGGATAGGAATTGTCAACGCAACCTGTGTTTCCAAAAATGAGAAGGTCAACTCCCCAAGGATTCGAAGGATCATCTTGCACTGGTTCATCAAATGCAACGACAAGATGCCCACCAGCCCCAATCGAAACGATTTCATTTGCAAGCCAAGGTGCGTTGAACGGGCTAACGACCCCAGGCCAAACATCTTCGCCAGTGAAACGACTTGGTTCCCCAAGCGACGCCTCGGGTAAGTTGTAACCAACCGCGCCGCCGACGCCTTCATCGAATGAGGTAACGGAATCAGCCCAAGGATTTGAGAGAAGTGAAATTACGATAATTGGTAGTGGCGACATGCGCGATCTCCATACTAGGCCATTGCGAATGTCACGAGAGGGCTTTTTACAACACAGCGTCGTGACCTGATTCGCGCAGGCATCACTGAATAGCAGGGGAGGTTTTCCGGCTTCGAGAATGCTCCAATCTTCCTTCCCGCAAGCAAATACTTGCAGTGGATTATTGATTAGAGTGGTGCTAACAATTAGCACTCTCGTTACGGCGGCGCGTCCGCGGTGGTTTTTCACCACCTTCCCTTTGGCACAGAGAGTGCCAAGCAAGCAGAACAACTGCTTTACGCCCTTGCTAGACGAAAGTATAGGGTATTTTGGGCTTCTCAATACGCAAAAAAGGGTAAGATATGCGTCACATTTCTACGCACGACCAGATTGGTCGTATTTGGTATATCTCAACGGAGCAACTGTATGTTCAATTTTAGAAACCGTTTTTTCGTCGCACTTGTTGCAGCAACTGTGTTTGTGTTACAACCAGCAGCTTCTGCTCAAGACGGAACACCCTCATTCGCTCCGGCGCTTGATGACTTTATGCATTATTCATTGGTTGCAAATGTTGAATTTGCTGAAGCGTACGCAGTGACACTGCTTCGGGATGATATGACTGATGAGGAATTTTATTCATGGATAAGCAAATCAAAAGAGCGGCAGCAACGATTTGATCGAGCAATTGGTTGGGCTCTCTTCGTTGATGATCTTGAACCATTGGCTGCGGAGTTGGAAGACAGGTTTGAAGCTGGGCGTACAAGTGTTATTCGAAATGCAGCACGATTAGATGAGTCAATTGCTTTGCTGGACGGGACAACAAGGCAACGATTACTTGCACAAGAAAGATTAGTCGAAGCAGGCGAATACGCGGTTCCTAAACTTCTTCAAAAGTTGCAAATTGCAAACGACGCTAGCACATCAAGGAAAGTTAAGTCAATGCTTATCCAGATTGGACGAGATGCTGTTTTGCCACTCCAAACTGCTTTGCCGTTTCTTGACAATAATTCTCAAATTCTAGTTGCAAATGTATTAGGAGAAATTGGGTACACACATTCTGCTCCTAGTTTACTTGCTCTTGCAAGTGATTCTGTTGAAGCACCAGACGTACGAGATGCTGCGCGACGGGCTCTCGAACGGATTGGGATTGCACCAAACACTAACCTCTCAACAATGCAGACAGTGGTTGCGAAACAATTTTACGAAGGCCAACCATCTGTCCTTCCTCCTGCTATAGGTGGGCATAATGTATTTTGGGTTTGGGATCCTACTGCTCAACTTGATGTGCTTGATGACGTTCAAGAAGAGATATTTGATGACGTGATGGCTATGTATTTTGCTTCTCAAGCGATTGCTTCTGACTCGGAAAATACAGGTGCAATGAGCGTATTTGTTGCCGCTAATTTGCGCCGTAATCGTGAACAACAGGGCAAAGAAGATTTGGTTTTTGGAAATTTACCTTATAGCCCAGAGTTCTATGCGACCGTTTTTGGTCCCGAAATTGCCCAGATGGTTTTATCAAAAGCATTGGAAGATGGTGATACTTCCTTAGCGCTTGATGCAATCGCAGCGCTATCAAGGACAGCTGGCGCAGGATCTTTGGTAGGTGGAACCGATACTCCGCTTGTTGCAGCTATGTATTATCCAGATCGGAATGTTCAATATGAATCGGCGCTAACAATTGCTGCAACTCTTCCTAATAACTCATTTGAAGGTAGTTATAGAGTAGTTCCACTTCTTGCATCTGCTGTACGAAATGGTGGGGAAATGTTTGCACTTGTTATAGGTGATGACGAAAACTCACGCCGCGAGGTCTCAACGCTTTTGAATGAGAACAATTGGTCAGTTGTTGGTTCTGGAACAACCGCGCTTGAATCAATAGAGACAGCAGGAGCAGTTCCGGGATTTGATTTGGTTGTTGTCATTGCTCGAAGTGCTAACCATGGAGAATTGGTTGTCGAAGAACTTGCATCGATGCCAGAAACAACCGTCACACCAGTTCTTGTACTAGCAAACAGTTCAGACACACAGATATTAAACAATACTTTGGGTGATTCTAGTATGGTAGAAATCGCAAAAGACGGTGTCTCCGATTCGGCGAAGCTCGCAGTTATAGAAGATTTGCTTGGCGCAGCTTCAGGTGGACGCTTGAGTTTTGAAGAACAAGCAGAATTTGCAACCCGTGCTCTTGCAGTGCTTCGTGATATTGCACTTGCTGAAACAATCTTAAAGGTAGATGATTCCTCCGGAACACTGATAGCAGCTTTAAATGATTCTGATTTCGAATCAAAATCAATAATCGCTCAAACACTTTCAATGATAAATGATTCTGTAGCTCAAAGAGCTCTTGTTGATGCGGCACTTTCGGGTGGCGATTTAGATCAGCAAGTTATGCTATTGGATGAAGCAGCAGCATCTGTGAGGCGTTGGGGAAATCTTGCACAAAAGTGGCAGGTTGAATTGGTAGTTGACCTTGCTGAAAACTCCAATGGTTCATTGGCGGATGCTGCAGCACGTCTTAATGGCGCATTGGATCACCCTCACACTTCTGTGACACTTTTTCTTCCATAGTTTGTAATTATTATTAGCGCCGCCCTAGCTCAGTTGGTAGAGCGAAGCTTTCGTAAAGCTTAGGTCACGGGTTCGACTCCCGTGGGTGGCTCTTTTCTTATAAGAAAAGAGCCGTTGCTGTGCTGCGCACACCAACGTACATTTGAGGCACTGTCAAAAAGTACAAGCCAAGGCCCTTGTCTTTTTAACAGCACCTCAACTGTACCACACGTCGTCGGTCCAACCGGAATGGCTTTGCCATTCCGGCTGTATCAAGTCCCGTGGGTGGCTCTTTTCTTATAAGAAAAGAGCCGTTGCTGTGCTGTGCACACCAACGTACATTTGAGGCACTGTCAAAAAGTACAAGCCAAGGCCCTTGTCTTTTTAACAGCACCTCAACTGTACCCAACGTCGTCGGTCCAACCGGAATGGCTTTGCCATTCCGGCTGTATCAAGTCCCGTGGGTGGCTCCATTTACAATAACTGGCTTTGCGCCAGAGATTTGAATTAATTCGGCTCTGAGCCGAATTAATTTGCATATAAAAACCCCGCTAATTTAGCAGGGTTTTTTGGGTTCGAGGGTGTAATGTGCGTTATTCTTGATCGTTACCTATTGCACCGCCTACTAGAGCGCCAGCGCCAGCGCCGATGAGGGTTGCTCCAGTGTCTCCACCGATCGCCTGACCTGCAAGGGCTCCGATTGCAGCACCTATTCCGGCACCTTCTTCTGTTTTACTACAGCCCGTCATGCTGAAAATAACTAGGGTTGTGATTGTTAGAGTTGTTAGAATTTTTTTCATTTGTATTCCTTTCGGTCTTGGAAACTATTCGTATAGTTGTTCTTGTTCGTTGATGTAATTATTTTGCTCGATTCGTTCTTCTTGCATTGCTTTGTCAGTTGCAAAGGTTCCGTCAACTATCGAGTCCATAGCGCTTCGTTTCGCTGAAGCGTTTTCTGTTTTGTTGCAAGCAGTCAATAAGCAAACAATAATTAACAAGAGAATGCGTATCATTTAAGAATTAATCTTCAAGACCAGTGTAACCACCAGTTGTCTGGCTAGATGTTGTTGTGGTTGTACCAGTCTTTACGACGTTCCCATCGGAATCAAGTGTCTCATGTATAGTCGTTCTTCGTATGGTAGAGCCATCTGCTTGACGTTGCTGTTGTTGACGTCTTTGTTGCTTCTCTTGATCGTTTCCGATAGCACCTCCGACTAGTGCACCAACACCTGCGCCAATTAGAGTTCCTTCGGTGTCGCCGCCGATTGCTTGACCTGCAAGCGCGCCAATCCCTGCGCCCCAGCCAGCACCCTCTTGCGTTTTGCTACATCCGATTAATGAAGCAGAAGCGATGGTTACGATTGTCATTCCAAGTAGTGATTTGTTCATAGGTGAACCTCCATAAATATCTGTTACTGAAGTTTTCGACGTTTCTTAATTATCACATAACTACAACGTCTTTAACCCTTCAAATGTTTCATCTATTGGTCATGATACGCTGATTGCACCGAATTTGAGGATAAATTTTAAAAAAAGAAAACTGGGACGGCTCCTCTCGTATATCCCCGAAACGGTGCTTCAGTGAGCCCGTGTTGCCCTATGGGGCATGGTGTAGGAATCGTCCCAGTCCGGGAGTCCAGTAGTTGTATAACAATAGTATGCGTCAATTCTCGAACCCATGCGAGAAAATTTGTGTTTTTTATCAAATTATTTCCATTTAATATTGCAACCAATTGCGGGCATTTGATTTGAAGGTGGTGGTTCATCTGCGGCAAGTGCCCCTAAAGCGTTAATAATGTCTTTTCCATCGGAGTTGCCATTTTTGGGTCTAGAATCGTCCAATTGACCTCTGTAGTAGAGTTTTTGATCCACATCAAATAGAAATGTATCAGGGGTGCACGTTGCATGGAATTGCTTAGCGATTTCTTGGGACTCATCAAAGAGATATGGGAATTGCCAACAGTGCCTAGCGCTTTCCTCAACCATTTTTGCAGGTGAGTCGTCCGGATATGCTTTGATATCATTTGAATTTATAGCAATCATTTCGATATTCAGGGAGTTGCAGATTTTGTTCACTTTGTTGAGGGTGTTTGCAACATGAACTACGAAGGGGCAGTGGTTGCACATGAAAATAACTAGTGTTCCTTTAGATTCTTTGTTCAAGGTAAAGATATTTCCTTGAGCATCTGGGAGTGAAAAAGATGGCATTTCTGTTCCAAGTGGAACCATCGATGAAGGTGTTGCAACCATTACAGGTCTCCTTTTGTTGCTGTATAATTGGAGATTCTATGAAAATTCATGAATATCAAGCAAGGCAACTACTCGCAGATGCGGGAATCCCCGTTCCATCCGGCATTATGGTTACATCACCAGATGAGGCAAACAAAGCTGCAAAAACTCTCCTTGAAGAGGGAGCGACACTTCTTGTCGTAAAAGCACAAGTCCACGCAGGTGGCAGGGGCAAAGCAGGATTCGTTAAACTCTGTAGAACACGAGAAGAAGTTGATGAAGCAGCAAACTTTATGTTCGGAAACAAAATGGTTTCTGTACAGACGGGTCCTGATGGACTGGATGTTACTAAGGTTCTAATTGCTGACGGGGTTGACATTGAAAGTGAATTCTATCTTGCAATAACAACGGATAGAGCAAGCGGCGCAAACACCCTTATTGCTTCAAGTGAGGGCGGTGTAGAAATTGAAACGGTTGCACATGAAACCCCTGATGCGATAAAAACTGTTCGCATTGACCCTCTTTCTGGATTGCAACCTTATCAAGCAAGGGAACTTGCATTCGATGTTGGTTTTACTGGAAAGCAAGTTGGACAAGCAACGAACATCATGTTGAGGATGGCTAAATTAGTTGAAGATACTGATGCGTCCCTTGCAGAGATTAATCCATTGATTATTACTCCTGTTAATGATGAGTTTCCTGATGGACAGGTCATGGCAATAGACGCCAAATTCAACTTCGACGATAACGCTTTATTCCGCCACAAAAATTTACAAGAGATGTTTGATCCAACCGAAGAGAACGAAGCAGAATTACGTGCAGCCGAATTTGATTTGAGCTTTATTGCTTTAGATGGAAATATTGGTTGCTTGGTGAATGGCGCAGGGCTCGCTATGGCAACAATGGACATCATAAAAATGTATGGCGGAAGCCCCGCAAATTTCCTTGATGTTGGAGGCGCAGCAACACTTGAGACAGTCACCGAAGCATTCAAAATAATTTTGTCTGACGGCAAGGTAGAAGGTGTGTTGGTGAACATATTTGGCGGCATTATGAAATGCGATGTGATTGCGGAGGCAATCGTTGCAGCTGCCAAAGAAGTTGGGTTTACTGTTCCCTTAGTTGTTCGTCTTGAAGGAACAAACGTAGAGGAAGCTCGTGGTATTTTAACTGCAGCCCAAACTGAGTTGCCAACAATGCAAACGGCAACCGACTTAGAAGACGCCGCTTCTAAAGTAGCAAATGCAGTTGCAGCAACTTGCGCCTAATGCAAATTCTTTTCGATATTGACGGCACAATGCTTTCCTCAGAAGGTGTTGGGGTACGATCTATTGAAGAAACATGCGAAGAGATGTTTAGCCAACAAGTGTCTCTTGAAGGTATACCCATTGGTGGCCGACTCGACCCGCTAATCTGGGATGACGTATGTCAAAAATACGGAATCGAAAATACGAAAGAGTTGCATTCTGAGTTTCGCACTAAGTATGTCCAAGTTCTTAGGAAGAATATTGCTAATGTAGTTGTGACAATTTTGCCTGGAGTTAAGAAACTTGTTGATACTCTTGAAAAGATGGAACAGGTCACTCTTGGTCTTGTTACGGGGAACTATGAGGAAACTGGTCGCATGAAAATCGAGGCGGCAGGTTTTGATTCAAACATATTTACAACAAATGCTTGGGGAACTGATGGAAAAGTTCGTGACGATTTACCTCCAGTTGCAATACGACAAAACAAAAAAGATTGCCCTGTAATATTGCTTGGTGACACTGTGCACGACGTAACAAGCGGGAAAGCTGCTAGATGCAATGTAATTGCTGTCTGTACTGGTTCCCACAACCGTGATACACTTATGGC
>CAZABE010000096.1:0-2045 GCA_964483425.1 uncultured Isosphaeraceae bacterium
GCTAAACTATTTCTTCCAAGAGTGTGAATTGGCGCACCATCAATTATTAGTTCGCCTTCGCTTGGTCTGTCTATTCCTGCAATCAAGTTCAGCAAAGTTGTTTTCCCAGAACCAGATGGCCCCATGAGTGCAACGAAAGAACTACGATTGATTTCAAGATTCAAGTTTTTAAGAGGTGTAATTTGTTCTGCGCCACGTTTGTAATGTTTCGTAAGATTTATACATTGTATGAGCGTCATTGTTGACCTCCAGTAATTTGAACGGAATCACCATCAACAAGGTAAGTTTCGCTTGTAATAATTCGATCTCCAGTTGAAAGACCAGAAAGAACTTCAATCCAACCATCGAACTCCTTCTCGCCAAGGATAAGCGCTCGTTTTCTTGCTTGCCCCAAACCCTTATTCGCATTCTCGATAATCCAAACGGTTGGATTTTCAAAATCGTTTACGGACTCTTTGGGAATGAATACATGCTGTTCGGTCCACGTTCCTTTTTCGCTAACCTCACGTTTTGGTTGAAGGATTTTTACTCTTGCAAGCATGTCTGGCTTTAATAGTGGAGATGGATTGATGATTTTTACTTTCGCTTCAATAGTATTTTTCTGCTGATCTGCTCTGTGAACAAACCGCAATACCTCGCCATCAAAAGTGGTGTTTGGAAGTACGTCGACAATTATCTGCGCTGGATGTCCTACATCTACTTGCGACGCATCAGCAAGTGGAACATCAGCACGAACTTGTAATTTTGTTGGGTCATATAAGTGTGCAACGTGCGATGAGTGCTCGTCGTTTCCAAAACGAATTACAGATCCGGGAGAAACCAACCGCTCTATAACGATTCCGTCCATAGGGGACATGATGGTGCACCTGTCAAAAGCAAGTTGTGCGGTTTCTTTTGCAACTGTTGCCTCATGCAACGAAGCACGTGCAATCGCAACGTTTGCTTCTTCTGTTAGTAGCCGCAATCGCAGTCGCTCAACAGGACCCTCTGCAATTGAACCTGAATCAACAAGTGGTTTTTTGCGAGTGTATTCATCAGCAAGTTCTTCCATTTTTGTTTGGGCAGCGCGAACTTTACCTTCCCAAAGTCGTTCCTTTGCAATTGCCGTCTTGAGTACAAGTTCGTTATCTTCTGAAATTAACGTTGCAACTGGTTGCCCTTTTGTAACGGTGTCACCCTCAAGAACAAGAACCGAATCGACAATCCCTTCGGTAAGAGCGCCAACGTAAACAGAGTACGGTTCTGCTTCGACCCATCCCGGCGCTTGCACGATGGATGACTCTTGAGACGTTGAGTCCTGTGGTGTATCTGTTTCGACACTTCGCATCACGACTGTAATGGTTTCAACTTCTTTTGCACCTTTGATGGATTCCCAACTTGCATACGTCAGAATTGCTGCAGTAATGATGAGAATTACTAATGGGATGCCAAGACGCAATATAAAACGTTGTTTTGGTTGTGGAATATTCATTGTTTCATTCCTTTAAAAGTTCCACCGACTGCTTGTTCGAGTTTGATTGCGTTCGTGGAAACAAGAAGTTCATCTCGCAACAATTCCTGTTTTGCTTGGATGACACTTCTCTCTATAGGGAGTAGTCGTAGTGGATGTAGTTCCCCCTGATTGCTTGCTTCAAGTGCTCTTTTTAACGAAACCTCTGTTGTTAAAAGTACGGTTTCGTCAAGTGATGATTGTTCTTTTGATGCTATGAACGAGTCAAATAATATTCGCACATCGCGGATAACAGTTCTCATCGCATCAATGTAGGATAGTTCTTCTTGTTTAAGTTTTGACTGCGCAACTGCTTCCTTTGCATCGCCATCAAGAGTAATAGTTACTCCAACTCCTGGGGAAACTGCTTGTCTATCATTAAAGTTTTCATTAAACATAAAACTCCCAGAAATAAGCGGGGGGTTTGCTAAGCCAAGTTCAGCAGAGCGCTGTTCAATGGTTGCTCTTTGCGCAGCTAGGTCGAGCCGATTTTCTATTGCATAAGCAAGTAATGATTCTTCAGAGTGGTGGATCTGTGGGGTTTTTTGTTCTTGAG
>CAZABE010000097.1:0-4515 GCA_964483425.1 uncultured Isosphaeraceae bacterium
TTCAAGTTGAGGTCTTGAAGTTGCATCCGCATCATTGCTTAATAAAATGTTTTGGTTTGTCTGTTTCGCGTCTGTTTGCTGAGCATCTTCTTTGACGTAAATCCGACCAGTAAATACTGACTTGGCGTTTTCGTCAAGAACACCTTTGTAAAACTCTCTACTATTTCCATTTGGTTCGTTGTGCTCTATTCGCAAGTGGTTATCTACAAGTTGATTCTTGCCAAGCATATACATGCCATCAAAGTTGGATTCACAATGTTCTCCATCAAGGTAGGCATATACCTCGTTTCGAGAACTTTTGCCGCCGAGGGTAATAGTGTTCGTTTGTACCTTGCTTGACTCGCGCTGGACTACATGAAGCGAGCCAAGGTGGTATGCCTTCTTGCTTCCACGAATTGCTTTTACAAGAGTGACCGATGCGTTTTTCTCTGCAATAACTTCGGTACACGGCATGAACAAGTGTGTGCAATCACCTAATGCGACGTGTGTTTCTGCGACTGAAATCGATTCGCTTTCTGCTGCGTGTATACAAATGTTTCCAAAACATGCAACGGGTTCTTCACCATTTACAATTTGCAGCACGTGAATGGTTTTTGTTTGAGTACCAGTAACCGTAAGAGTGTCAGATTCTCCCCGTGGAATTAGAGAGTCGCTTCGGTTTGCAATATCACCAAGCGAACTCGAATTGATGTCGACACCTTCTTTTAGTCGTGATAATTCTTTTTGAAAAACACCATTGATGAAAACAACAAGAGCGTTGTTTGGAGAAATATCAAATTCACTAATTGTTATACGTTCAATTTGTGGGTCTTCATTAAAATCAACTTTTGAAAGCGATGAAACGTTGGTGAACATCCACGCTTCAGTTTTGTGAACCGTTTCAAAAATTGAATTGTCGAACGTCGTAGTCGTCATCCGCAATTATAACTACAACCAGATGGCTCAAACGCTCTGTAGCCCTTTTCTTCTAAGACAAGTGCAAGCGATTTGTCGCCGCTTTTAACAATTTGTCCGTCCATTAATACGTGGACAAAATCAGGAATAATGTAATCGAGTAACCGTTGGTAGTGTGTAATTACTACGAAGCCACGTTCTTCTGAGCGTAGTTTGTTAACACCATCAGCAACAATCTTAAGAGCATCTATATCGAGTCCCGAATCGGTTTCATCGAGTACTCCAAGTAGCGGGTCTAGAAGCGCCATTTGGAAAACCTCTGCGCGTTTCTTTTCTCCGCCAGAAAAACCTTGGTTTACGTTTCGGTCGAGAAGGTCTACATTGAGGTTAACTGATTTTGCTTTTTCTTCGACGAGATCTAGGAAGTCCATCGCATCGAGTTCGTCTTGTCCACGATATTTACGAATTGCGTTTACTGCCGCCTTCAAAAAGAACTTTGTTGAAACGCCCGGAATTTCAATCGGGTATTGGAATGCAAGAAAAACACCCGAACAGGCACGCTGGTCTGCTTCGAGTTCTAGAAGGTCAGTGCCTTTGAACTTAATGGAACCCTCCGTTACTTCGTAGGCGTCGTGCCCTGCAATTACGGATGAAAGTGTGCTTTTGCCAGAACCATTTGGTCCCATGATGGAATGCACTTCCCCCGGAAGTACAGTCAAGTTGACTCCCTTAAGGATTTCCGCTCCTTCAACGCTTACGTGTAAATTTTTGATTTCAAGTAGTGGTGTTGTCATAGTTGTTTACTTCTTTATCCAACGCTTGCTTCTAAACTAACTTCGAGGAGTCGCCTTGCTTCAACAGCAAACTCCATGGGTAATTCTCTAAAGACCTCTTTGCAAAAACCATTGACAATCATGTTGATTGCGTCTTCGGTGGAGATTCCCCGAGAGTTACAATAAAAAATTTGATCTTCGCCGATTTTTGAAGTAGATGCCTCGTGTTCTGCTTTTGATGATTTGTTTTTAACTTTTATGTAGGGAAAAGTGTGAGCTCCGCAACGATCGCCCATAAGCATCGAGTCGCACTGCGTATAGTTTCGCGCGTTTTCTGCTGGCTTTTGAATTTTTACAAGGCCTCGGTAAATGTTTTGTCCGTGACCCGCGCTAATACCTTTGGAGATGATGGTACTTTTTGTGTTCTTGCCAATATGAATCATCTTGGTTCCGGTGTCTGCTTGCTGGTAATTGTTTGTCAGCGCAACCGAATAAAATTCACCAACACTGTCGTCGCCAAGCAACACACAACTCGGATATTTCCATGTGACTGCTGAGCCCGTCTCGACTTGAGTCCAAGTAATTCGACTACGTTTGCCTTGACATTTTCCGCGCTTTGTTACGAAGTTGTATATGCCACCCACCCCATTCTCATCGCCCGGATACCAGTTTTGAACGGTGGAGTATTTAATGTCTGCGTCATCAAGTGCAATGAGTTCAACGACCGCTGCGTGCAACTGATTTTCATCACGCATTGGCGCAGTACAACCCTCAAGGTAACTTACGCTCGCCCCTTCTTCTGCGATTATGAGTGTTCGTTCAAATTGCCCAGTCGATTGAGCGTTAATACGGAAATAGGTGGACAAATCCATCGGGCACTTCACGCCTTTTGGGATGTAGACAAACGAACCATCAGTAAAGACTGCGCTATTTAATGTTGCGTAGTAATTGTCCGAGTAGGGAACAATTGTTCCGAGATATTTTTTTACTAGTTCGGGGTGTTCATGTACTGCTTCAGAAATTGGACAAAAGATAATGCCAACTTCTTCTAGTTTATCTTTATATGTTGTTCCAACACTGACCGAGTCAAATACAGCATCAACAGCAACACCAGCGAGCGCCGCTCTCTCGTGTAAAGGAATGCCTAACTTCTCGTATGTTTCCAAAAGAGCTGGATCAACTTCATCAAGTGATTTTGGACCGTCCTCCAATGACTTTGGTGCTGAATAGAAAATAATCTCGTCGTAGTTTGGCTTTTCGTAATTCAAGTGCGCCCACTCGGGTTCTTCCATAGTGAGCCAATGTCGGTATGCTTTCAGTCGCCATTCAAGTAGCCACTCTGGTTCATTTTTCTTCGCCGAAATAAATGCAATCGTTGATTCGTCAAGTCCAGGTGGTGCTGAATCCGACTCGATGTCCGTTACAAATCCCCATTTGTATTTTTCGTTGAACGTTTCCTTGAGCAGAGCGGTGTCTTCTTCTACTGGATTTGAACTACTTAAAAGCGTTCCAGACGAAGGCATCGGCATCGATGTAATTTGTTCATCGACCGCCTTTTTTGAGACATTAAGGTTGTTTTTTTCTTCGCTCATGAGAATCGGTATCAATTACCCCATTGCGAATTGTAACACAAAAACCAGAAAAAGCGAATATTTAAAGCGATTGGATTAGCTTTGAGCCCTGGTTTATAGGGTTATTTACCGCCTTACTAACAGGAAATGGCATTAGTTCGATAGTTGTATTACGTTTACCATTTTGTAACCAAGGTTTAATACCTTCGTTATTAGTAAACTCTGGAACTCTGTGGTGAACGTTTGCAAGTTCGCCATCTGATTGTGAAGTAATTATTGTGCAAGACGGTGGAATTTTTTCTCTTTTTGGTTCGTATAAACCAAGAAGAAACATTGGGCACCCATTTGTAGGTTTAATGAAGTATGGTTGTTTTGAGTTACCCTCTTTCTTCCATTCGTAATATCCAACTGCAGGAACCACACAATACCTTCCATTATTCCATGCGGATTTGAAAGTTGATTTCTCTGAGATGGTTTCGATTCTCGCGTTGAACGTTGCGAACCTTGAAGAAATATCTTTTTCATCTTTCACCCAAGGGGCAATCAATCCCCAGCGAGCTGCGAGCCAACCATCTTTTGTAACAACAGGAATGGTTTGTGTAGGAGTGATGTTATAGCCAATTGATACTTCATTAACAATGTTCTCAATCGAGTTGTCACAATCAAAATACTCGTCCCATGCTTTTGCACTTTCTTGTTGGTTGGCAAACCGTCCACACATGTGTGTATGGTACTTAATGATGTTACCTAGAAAGCAGATTGCCTTTACGTGAAATTTTCGATTTTGTATTCAAAGACGAGTATTCAAACATTCAAAAGCGAATTGCTGAACTTAGGTGCAGAAATATTCATGCGCCTCGTACCCTCAAAAGCGAATTGCTGCACGCAGGCCCAGAATTCGCGGGAAAAATCGTGGAGGGGGGGGGGGAGAATCGTCGCCGCTGTAACTCGCGTTACGAGTTACAGTGTCGCCGAAGTAGGACGGCTCATGAAAAAGCCCAATCTCAAGTGCCCCTCACGAATGTTTGGGGGTGCTTGAGATTGGGGTTACGAATGGAGGGGGGGAGAGAATCGCCGCCGCTGTAACTCGCGTTGCGAGTTACAGTGCCGCCGAAGTAGGACGGCTCATGAAAAAGCCCACACATATGTGCCTGCATAAATTGCTGAGGCGCATATGTGTGGGCGTATGAAATGGAGCCGGGGAGAATCGAACTCCCGTCCCGATACAGTCAACAATACACGTCTACGCAAGTAGTCAGGTGTTCAATCTCGGTACT
>CAZABE010000098.1:0-2640 GCA_964483425.1 uncultured Isosphaeraceae bacterium
CATCATTTTCATCATGTCAACGCAACGGTTGGAATAGCCCGCCTCATTGTCGTACCAACTAACAACTTTGAAGAAGGTATCGCTCAGACCAATACCAGCACCAGCGTCAAAAATACTGCTACGCGGGTCGCCAACAAAGTCGGAACTTACAAGTGGTTCTTCCGTGTAACCAAGCACACCAGACATCGCTTCTTCGGAGGCGGTTTGCATTGCACAGCAAATTTCTTCGTATGAGGTTGCGTTCTTTGTGCGAACAGTCAAGTCAACAACCGAAACATCGGCTGTTGGAACTCGCATTGACATTCCTGTAAGTTTGCCTTGCAACTTAGGCAGACAAAGCCCGACTGCTTTAGCGGCTCCAGTACTTGCAGGAATAATGTTCATGTAGGCATTGCGACCACCACGGAAATCCTTTTTGGTTGGACCATCTTGGGTTGGTTGCGTCGCGGTTGCGGCGTGAATAGTGGTCATCAAGCCCTCTTCAAGACCAAACGAATCGTCAATCACTTTTGCAACCGGTGCCAAACAGTTTGTAGTGCACGAAGCGTTTGAAATTACCTTGTGGTTTGCTGGGTCGTATTCGTTGTGATTTACTTTGTAGACAAACGTTGGAACTTCGTCGGGTGTTTTTGTAGGAGCAGAAACCAAAACGCGTTTTGCGCCTGCATCAATGTGCTTGTGCGCTCCTGTGTAATCGGTGAAAAAGCCAGTTGATTCCAAAACATAATCGACACCCAAATCGCCCCAAGGAAGAGCCGATGGATCACGCTCGCTTAAACATTTGGTCTGCATGCCATCAACATCAAAACCGTCATCAGTGACTGTTACTTTTTTAGCAAACGTGCCGTGCATTGTGTCGTATTGAAGTAAGTAGCCAAGATTATCTTGAGGAACAAGGTCATTAATAGCAACGATTTCAAAATCGCCACTCATTGCTGCGGCGCGGTATACGAGCCGCCCTATACGTCCAAAACCATTGATGCCAATTCGAATAGTCATTGTTTAGTCCTTGTCGTTTGCGGTCCACGGAATATCTCCGATACCGGCTTGTTTGTTAACGGAACGCGCCATGGCAAAAAGCAAGTCGCTGATTCGGTTGAGTAAAGTTAGGGTTTCTATAGAACAATCGCCACTTCGGTGAAGGGTTGTTACGCTTCGTTCTGCTCTCCTACAAACCGTTCTTGCGTAATGTAGTCGCGCTGCAAATTCGCAACCACCGGGAAGAATAAATGTTTGCAGTGGTTCGTTTTGTTCTTCGACTTGATCAATCCACTCTTCAACATGGTCGATGTCTGATTTCCCTACGCGTGGTGATTCGTTTGTTTCTGGACTCGCCAAGTCAGCACCAAGTTCAAACAATAAAGATTGCAATGGGTTTAGGTTTTCATCGCCAACCATGCCAAGCGCCGCGTTAAGTTCGTCAACGTCGCCAACTGCGTGCATCCTCGCACTATCTTTTTCTATGCGACCGCCGCCTGAAAGTCCCGTGGTGCCGTCGTCGCCTTTTCTTGTATAGAGTGGCATTCTTTACTCGAGTGCTGCGGCTCCCGAGATAATCTCGGTAAGTTCAGTAGTAATTTGTGCTTGACGCGCGCGGTTGTAATCACGCTTAAGGTCTTTTGCAAGTTCGTTTGCGTTTTCTGTCGCTGCCTTCATCGCAATCATTCGCATAATGTTTTCGCTCACAACGGCATCGTTAAACATTTGGAACAGCGCTGTAATTACGCTTCTTGGAATCAAGTCGTCAAGTATTTCAGCAGCAGATGGGGAAAACTCGTAGTTTGAAGACGAATTTTTTTCTTCGTCGGTTTCGCTTGCATCGGTTGCAAGTGGAAGCAGTTGAATCACTTCTGGTATTTGGCGTGCGTTTGATTCGAAGCGCATATAAGCAACCGAAACCTTATCCCAGTCGCCATTTGCAAATTCGTCCATGTATCTCTTTGCAACGCGAGCAACGTCTTCATAACTAGGTTTGTCGCCAAATGTAAGTTGGTTGCGGGCTTCTAGTTTTTGGAATTTAAAAAACGTTGTTGCTTTTTTGCCAGCAGTTTCAAGGGTTACTTCTGAATTATTTGTTTTAGCAGAGCGTGTGTGTAATAGTGCTTGCCTTAGAACGTTGCCGTTGTATGCCCCGCAGAGCCCTCGGTCTGAAGTGATAACTAAAAGAAGTTCTTTGTTGTTCTTCGCTGGCGCGTTAAAAAGCGGAGAATCGTAATCACCCGCAGTTCCGGAGACCTCGCCAACGAGATTTCGAATAGCGTCTGTGTACGGTCTGCTGTCTTTGGCTCGTGATAGCGCAGCAGTGAATTTTGCCGTTGCAATCATCTGCATCGTTTTAGTGATACGGGCGATGGTTCCAACCGCCGTCATACGTTTTCGGATAGCGCGAATTTGTGCCATAAGGGGGCGAATTGTACCAAAATTAGTGGATTAAGTTGCTTCTGGGTCCCTTGCACTAATTTGGAAACAAAAGGGTGATTCCAAAGCGAAAACCAAGCCCTTGTGGGCCGCTGTCGGGGCGATCTACCCAGTATTTGAGGCCACCAAAGATGTTTAATTTCTGATTTCCAATTGAGGTCATTTTGGCAACAACTCCTTCAATTGGAATCGACCATTCTTCGGTTTCCCAACTGTACGTTG
>CAZABE010000099.1:0-2116 GCA_964483425.1 uncultured Isosphaeraceae bacterium
CTTAGCAATTATCCACGACCCCACAATGGCAAGAAGGCAACCACCAACGACTGCACCCAAACCAGTTAGTAATTGCACTTGCCCTTGTTGTGATTGGAGGGAGCCAGAAACAAAACTTCCCACCATGCCCGCAAACAAAAAACCAACACCAAGAAATCCAGTGAAGCCAGTACCTGGGATAACAAAAATTTCAACTGCGATGAAACCAAGACCCACAAATACAAGAAGTAAATCCCACCATTGAGCTAGCCCTGCGAGGTAGGGTGCACCGATTAATATCGACATTGAAACGAACGCCCCTGCGCTAAAAGCACCTGTAGAACCAGTTACAAATTCAACGAAGACGCAAATTAAAAAAACCGCTATGAGTGTTAAGCGAACCGGCCAACTGATAAGAATGCGAACTAGTCCTTCCGCCCAGTTTGTTTTGTGTCGTGTAACGCTCTTTGCACCAAACCACTGCATAAGTTCTTTATCGTTGGCGATTACATCAGTAATCAGACCGTACTGTTTTGCTTCTGCTGGCTTGAGAGTTAAGAGTCGATCATCTGGAACAATTTGTTTAACTAGTTCCCAAGAAGTGGCATTTTCTTTTGTGATTTTGGATCTGCTTGATGGAAGTTGTTGTGAAAAAGTGGGGTCCCAAGTTGGACTTGAATCACCGAACCCACCAGATAGTTTTGATATGGTGTCAAAATATGGGGAAAGGGGCGCTGGTTCATTAGCGCCTACTCCAATAGGGGAAAATTGTTGAGGTGGGGGAGAGCCATAAATTGCTTCGTATTCGTTTGCGTTTACGCAAACGGTTTCGTTTGTCTCTTTGTGTTGCAGTAGCCACAGTTCGATGCCCACGCTTACAAATGCTTCAACTAGATGTTCGTCATAATGATTCCTTCTTGCGGAGTCAATAACTTCTGAAAGCACTGGCGATTCGATTTTAGCTCGTTCAGTGGCAGGGATGGCGAGACCAGTAACGTTTATTGGAGCCGCGTCTCCAAACGTACTTCCAGGGGCAACAACGATTTCTCTACATGCAAGAGCAATAATTGTTCCAGCAGAAAAAGCGTGTGGGTGAATCCACGCAACAGTGTTATTTGGAGCGTTGTTTTTAATTTCGTAGCAAATTTCAAGCGTTGACATTAGATCGCCACCGGGAGTATTTAGATCTATGACAACTGCATCTGCACTTTGCACTTCTTGCAATCTTCTCTTAAATGACTTAGAAGTTACCGTATCAACAGCACCATCAATTGTAATAATGGCAACATCTGTTGCTTGCCTGTAACTAGGTACAGGCATTGTTTGTGAAGATGCGATTAGGGCAAAAGTAGTTAGCATGTTCATATCATAATCGAGGAAGCGTCTTAAAATAAAAAAACCGGCTGTAGCATTTGCTACAGCCGGTTGAACATGGCGTTCATAGTGAAATCAAGCTCGATTAATCGTGCAAGAAATCTTCGCAGCCACCCGCTTTGTCATCGTCATTCACATCATCCTTTTTCACGTGAGTTAGAACAGCGTCGGCCAGTTGTCCACGACTGTTACCATAGTCAGCGTCTACTGGTTGTGCAGGATCATCATCTTCTTTGAAAAGATTGTCTGGGACTGCATCTCCAGAATCTGAGATATAGGTTGACTGGATTGGATAGAGTGTTTCAAGAACTTCGATATGGCCATCGCCAAAGATTACAACGCCCTTCCAGTCCTTTTCAACACCGTGGAGAAGGTAACTGTTTGAATACTCATTTTCTTCATAGTCACCATCTTCTGGACCACGATCACCAAGTATCGCAAATCCAGTTGGGTTGTGTGAACTGATACCCCAGTTTTGATCTTTACGCTTGCCAGTGATTGGCTCTATACCGTAACTGTATTACAGTCATTTTCTAGGTCGTTTGCAAACGAAGGATCCCAGTATTGCCAATCGGCAATACTATAAGCGCTGTAATCGTAGTTTGAATCAACAAAAACAACGGGGCTTTGCTCAGTTGGAGCAATTAGAGCATCAGGTGTGAAAAGATTTTCCATGATGGACATTGACAACATGGAAGCATGGTCATTTAGGAGTAGATCCTCAGCACCGCGACCCTTGGTGTAACCTAAAACTGGGTCCGCT
>CAZABE010000100.1:0-4928 GCA_964483425.1 uncultured Isosphaeraceae bacterium
ATGGTTCACACACAATTGGGTTGTTGCTGATATTCCAAACATAACTTCAAGTGCGACGATGAAATTACGTTTCACAGTTGGCGATTTGAACGAGCCATCAGTTATTGAAGCCGCAGTAGATGCTGTTAGCATTGGCTACCACTATTGCAACGAAGATGCCTGTGTTGGTGACATCGATGAAGATGGAACAGTCGGCGTTGGCGACGTACTTGCAGTCATAGACCAATGGGGCACAAATGGCTCAGCCGATATTAACGGTGATGGCATTGTCGATGTGTCAGACATACTCTTGCTTGTTGGCAACTGGGGTGCATGCCCATAAGAAAATGTAAATAAGACAATTTGCTAGTGCTTAATAATGATACACAACACCTAACTAGAAAATGTTGAGGTTCATCATTCTTAATTTCGATTAGAGTTTTCAGTTCTTTCAATTCTTTAAACAACATAAAGAATGATTGCTGATGCTTGATGCTCTGGTTATTCTAGTAATTGTTGTTCTTCAAGGTGCACTCACTTACTGTGCTATCGTGTTCAAACCACCAGAACAAATTATCCCAAGTATATAGAAGACCGCACTAATTATAACCTCATGGGCACGTACCCCACGCATCAACAATAGCTAGCAAATCAGCTACGTTGACGATGCCATCACCGTTGACATCTCCTGTTCCAGACGAGTTACCCCACTGATCAACAACAATTAGAAGATCAGACACGTTAACTTCTCCATCTTGATTTGCATCTCCTGGACAATCCCATGGACATCCACCATCTGCACAAACTGTCTGGGATCCTAACCACACTCCACCACCAGCATTACAAGTGGCTTCAGGAACCTCAACACATGCCTCAGAGGCCTCTACGCAACAAGCACCTGGTTCGTTTTGCAAGCAGCCATCTACACAGTACGTCCCGATACCCTGCCAATCACCTCCACCATTAAGACATTGGTATTCTTCAATCTCAATACATGCATCTGATTGCTCAATACAACACGCTCCCAAAGTTGATGCGCACATCTCGTCACTCAAAATGTTATATCTATATGTTTGAGCCATATACCCAAACAGAGCTTGTTGCTCAGACGTTAATTCTGTAGTACACGCGTCTGGAGCGTACGACATAATGTTCTCAGAACTTGGAGCGTACGGAGTACCATTGCAAACATCGACGCCACCTCCAATATAAGCACAATTCCAACTCCAGCCACCATTATCGTCAGCTGGCGTGTCGCATATATAATCACCAGCAGTAGAGCAATTACTTCCATCAACACACTCTGGATTACTTCCATCTTCAGTTCCTTCAAATGTGTGAGGTAATCCAAAATAATGACCGGCTTCGTGGCTAAAAGTATAGTCACCATAATCCATACAATTGTTCTGTACAACAAAAGTGGTTCCGGTTGGATAACTGGCATACCCGCACAAGCCATAAGTGTGATCAATGTGAGGTGTGCAATATACATTCATAGTTCCTTGAACATATCCAATTGTTGGTCCATTTGGATAGGTCACTACTGGATTTGTCATATCATGGATTTTAATATTACTAATACAGAACTCAAGACCAGTTTCGTCTACATGATTATTAAGATAGTCGATTTGGACTTGGCAAAGGCTTGAAGATAACCCACCACTTCCATCGCTATATCGCATGATATGGAAGGTGGTTTTAACATATTGTGTGCCTCGGGATTTTTGATAGTTATTACTTGTTGCATCCAACCATGTGCCGTCTTTTAGCATGGTTTCAATTTGTTTTTTATACTCATGACTCATAACAGTGCCACAGCATTCGTCACACACATGTGGTTCTGAACAAACGGCTACTGAAGTGAATAAAGAAAAGACCAAAGATATCAAACTATAATTTTTCATCAGAAACTCCTCTACAGGTTGTTATACCGCTAGAGGTTAAAAGAATCAATGATAATTTCATGCGAATATAATTTTTGCGTTCTCCAATCAAGGATATCTGTGTTGTTCTATCATTTATACCCTTGCTCTAAGGATAAAATCATCTGTTCTGCGACGATTTTAAGGGGATATGCTGTTTTATAGGCATCTTGAAGCTTTTCAAGACCTTCCTCAATTTCTGTTCTTGCCTCTGCGCGTATCTTTCGATGCGTACCGTTTTGTGGTTCTGAACGAATAATCTTGCCAAACGCTCTTATTGGATCTTCAATGTTTCCATTTATCGTGCTCAAAATCTTAGACCAATTAGCAATTGAATCATTGGTTCTTTGATTCCAGAGGTTTTTTGATTCTTGGGTCAACTCTTCGGTCTTTACCCACCTCTCTAGATATTCGTCGTACCATTCAACCACAGTTGTCTGATACTCGTATTTGTTCGGATCTGTTGTTTCTGCAATTCTCTTCAAATCAGGCAAAGCTAAAAACGCATTTGTTGCTTCAGTAAGTACATTAGTTATATTATTAAGCTTCTTTTGTTCGCGCTCAATTTCTATAATTTGCCTTTCGTGGTTTTTCGTAATTGCATATTCAGAATTCTCACTTTTCTTTGGATACTCAGTCCAATTCTCATGCAATTCAACGCCAATTGTTGAAGGAGTAGATTGCCTTATTGGTTTCTTATGTTGCAGTTGTGACATAGCGCTGTCATAAGCAACTTTTGGGTTTACAGAATAAATATTTGAAACAATCAGTTCCCAAAATTGTCTTCTGAACTCTTTATTGAAGACGATTTTTGCCTTTTCAAACTCCCCATCAACCCCAACGTCACCTTCGCTAAGAAACGTTTCGTTTTGCACTAAGACCTCTACAAGTTCTGAAATTGACAGTGGGTCTTTTTTCCCCTGCCCAACAATTGCATAAAATGAAAAACGTTTTTTGTATTTGCTTAAAGTTCTATTTATGTCGTCAATTTCTATTTCATCTCCCCCCTCGGACTCAATTACAAAAACAACGTGCTGTACTTTCTTGTAGGAGTTAAGTGCCTTAAGTGCTTTTGCAATTCCATTTACAGAAATATATTTTGTGGTGTAATTGCCAACATAATCCGTTGGAATAAATCCCACGGGTCCCGTTAATCGTATAACGATGTAGCCCGAAATTACAATTTTTAAGGGTTCTTCTTCCACCTCAGAAATTACCACCTCTTCAACTGGAGCCGGTTCACTTGTGGGTGCCATTTCAAGAATTTCAACGCTTGTGATATCATCAATAAAAATTAACGAATCAGATACTGTCACAAAATTCGGTCGCATCCGTTGCACCACCCCGCTAACTTTTACCTCTTTTTTCCTCTCTACGGTGGTGACACTAACTTTTTGTCCAGCAAAAGCATGCCAAGTGGTTCCATCTTTGAGCTTGTACTCCCTTTCTTCTTGTCCACACGCTGTACAAACTAAGAGTAAAACAAGTACGATTTTCAGATTTAACATCATTAATTTACCCATACTACCAATCTTAGGAAAGTAATTCAAAACTCGTTTTTTTATAATTGCATTTAAGCATAAATATGCATACTATTGTTGGATTATTACGTATTTCTAGAAAGGCAGCCAAATGGTTTTTAAGACAATTAGATTTATTCTGTTTATTGTGTGTTTCACATACTCCTCGCTTGGACAAGTCGACACACCACAGTTACCTCCAATTACAAAAGAGGTAAAACCATATCGAGCGAGCAGTGGTTTAGTCCAAAATAAAACTAACAAAACAGAAGTTATATACAGACATCTTATTGCTGCTGAGGATGCAACTTCACTACAAATAGAGTTTAGAAATGCAACTTTACCAGACGGAGTAATTCTTCGTACAACTTCAATGTTAGACGGTGCTACACAACACCACACTAGCAACACACTATCCCAATGGCAAAACCACAGTGCTTGGTTCAACGGCTCTATGGTTTTAGTAGAGCTGGTCGCAGAACCAAAAACAAATCCTGCACAAATTTCAATTGTCTCTTTGTCAAACATTGTTTACATTGGTGGTGAAAGAACTATTTGCGGACCAACTGATGATCGCACCCTCAGTTATGTAGCAAGATGTGCTAGAGCAATGCCTATCGGTTGCTCTTCTTGGATAATTGACGATGCAAACCATCAGTTCCTTACAGCAGGACACTGTGCACTCAGTGGCTACAACGATATCCAAACAGTTGAATTCAACGTTCCACTAAGTTCTGGATCTGGTGTGTACCAACACCCCGGCCCAGAAGATCAATATGCTACTGATCCTGCATCATTTCAATTTGGGTACAGTGGTATTGGAGATGACTGGGCTTACTTTGGTTGTTATCCAAATACTGAAACAGGCCTCACCCACTTCCAAGCACAAGAAGGCGAGTACTATCAACTTTCTAGTACACCACCACAAGTAACGAATCAACAAATAACTATAGTCGGCTATGGCACCGTATCATTTCCAGTAAGTCCAATGTGGAATGGAGTACAAAAAACACATACTGGACCATACGTTTATTTTGGAGGCACTACGATTGGATACGAAACCGATACCACTGGTGGGAATAGCGGTTCTCCAGTCCTAAATGAATCAACGGGGGAAGCAATAGGGATACACACTAACGGCGGCTGTGGATCTAGTGGAGGTAATAATTGGGGATGTGGAATTAACAATTCTGGTCTTCAATTCGCACTTGCAAATCCACTTGGTGTTTGTGTGCAAGGTGTAACAGGAGCATGCTGTATAAATAGTTCCTGCAGCGTTGATTCTGAAACCAACTGCCTTGCGCTTGGTGGCGAATATCAAGGAGATGGAACGACTTGCGAAAGCTCGCCTTGCAACCCACCCTTAACAATCGATTATCCAGATGGTCGTCCAAGTTTCATAAGTCCTTATGGCGAGACCTCTGTTGCTATCAATATTACAGCTGGTACTTCCGAGCCGGCACAAGATAGTGGGAACTTACATTACAAACACGGTCTCTTTGATTGG